>LFTQ01000068.1 GCA_001513545.1 Clostridia bacterium DTU068
AAGGGCAGCAGATGCCTGGCCTGCCACAGGGGTGGTATCATCCCACTGCTTGAGGTAAGGAATATCAGAAAAAGTGTTGATAATACTGATATACTCCACAGTATTGATCTCACCCTCTATGAGGGAGAAACCCTTGCCCTGGTGGGTGAAAGCGGTTCCGGTAAAACTACACTGGCAAAAACCATTATGGGTTTGTTCACAGCTGAAGAGGGAGAGATCTATCTGGAAAGTCAGCAGGTAATCCAAAGGAAGAAAGATTTTTATGAGCGTGTCCAGATGGTCTTTCAGAACCCCGGAGAGTCAATCAGCCATCGCATGAATGTTTATCAAGCGATCAAGGAGCCTTTAGATATCCACAGTTATGGAAGTGAAGAAGAAAAACTGGAAAAGATTAAAAAAGTTTTGCATGAGGTGGAGTTAAGCGGAGATGAAGAGTTTTTAGAGAAATATCCCCATCACCTGAGCGGAGGAGAAGCTCAAAGGGTGGCTATTGCCCGTGCACTGGTGCTGGATCCGAAACTGATCATCGCAGATGAACCCACATCTGCACTGGATGCCAGTGTCCAGGCAAAGATATTGAGGCTTTTCCTTGACCTCCAGGAGCAAAGAGGGCTTGCTCTCTTCCTGATCACCCATGATATCGCCCTGGCCAGAAAGGTCAGTGACCGGATGGCGGTCATGCTCAAGGGGAACATTGTGGAAGAGGGGCCAACCAATGAAATTGTACACAACCCCCTCCACCCTTACACCAAGTGTCTGATAGAAGCAGCACCTTCACTGTCAAAAGAGGTAGGAACCGGCAGCAGGACAGAAAACTGTGCAGAAAACCGAGAGGCTGTTGCCCTATCAAGTGCAACAACAGGTTCACAGTCCTGTCCTTTTATCAAACGCTGCCCTCAGCCACTCCCCAGGTGTTTCCAGGAAAAGCCGGGGTTGAAGGCCTGTTCTGTTCACCGGGTGGCATGTTTCAGGAGGGTTCAGGACTGATTAAAACAGAACTCATTTGATTGCTTTTTTATAAGCCTTAGCTGTCACTCTGCTTCAAAAAGTTCTGGACAAGCTCTATCGTATCTTGAAGTATATGATATTTTCTAATTGTATGCGCTACTAATTGGTAAATCCTTAATATAGCATTACTGTATATGGTTACCAAAAGACCTTATCCAAAAGCCTGGGGATTCCTGTAGTACCCTCAACGGGATCTAGGGCCAGAAACGCAGTCACTCCAGGGCAGCCGTTAGCCTCCTGCCGGTCGTGATATATTCGGGCATAGAGACCGATAGCACAGAGAAATTGATCCCTCTTCCATGATTTACGGCCATCCCCGCGAGGTGATGGATTATACTTTCCTTCAGGAGTGTAGCCTAAATATTCATCCCAACTGTCACCAGGAGACAGGTATTCACCGGATGCTACATTATGAAGCGATATACCGATGTGGCTAGTATCAATCATGGGACAAAGTTCAGGCAGGGTTGCGTGAGCGACCTTACTGCCAATAACTATTCCCCCTGCCTCTGAGAAATGTCCCCATTTCGAACAGAAATCAAAAAGTTTGCCCAACTCATGTGCAACTGTTGAATTGCCAAGTTTAGCGGTCAGAGGCCCTTGATCGGGAGTGAAGCTTGATAAACCTTCAATATCAACCTTAAGTGTCAATTCAAATAGTTTGCTGGCAAAAACTCTAGGTTCAGTTAAAATGCTTGCTCTCGCTTGCATACCAAATTGCTGCATAAGCATGTAAATGGAATTTACGGCATCTTGGCTGGCAAGCCATTTTGTTAAACCACCGAAAGATTTAATCCCCTTTTCTCGTTCTGTAATAAAACGCAAGTATGAACGATTATAAGAGGTATTGCGGGTATTGCGGTTA
>LFTQ01000034.1 GCA_001513545.1 Clostridia bacterium DTU068
ACTCACATTCAAGAGGTCGCAGGTTCGATCCCTGCCGCGCCCACCAGTAATAGCAAGGCTTCCAGCGAATGGGGGTCTTTTTTTATTAGCGCTTTAACCACAATTTGACCACAATTTTTGAGATTTTTATTGAAGTGCTTCAGCACTTAAGATCGTTCCATACTTCTCAATTGTCTTTTTCTTTGACTTTTTAAGGGACATGAGAATATATATCCGCTGTTATTGCGATACTGCTGTGGCCAACCGACTCCTGGACGTTCTTTAGCTCTTCGCCAGCTTCCAGTAATAAAGTGCAGAAGGTATGATTTCTCCCCGCCTAGCTCCGGTCATTACCAGCAGATAGAAAGCTCCATAAAGCCGATCTTTTTGATTGATTTGAGAAACATTGTTACCACCGGCTTGGAAGATTGGGATGCCAATTAGCAGGAAAACCTGATAAAATGACTAATAAAGTAAATTATATAAAATAGTGACAACATCATATTGCTTCTACGATAGTATTTTGCTTTTCCAATGCTGAATTATGTCCAGCGGTTTATCGTTCCAAGTGTTTGTGTCTTTACTCAATTGGATCACACACTATCACAAACGCCATTCTCTCCGTTACATTATCATTTTCACCCTAACGTATCGAAGCATCTTCAACACAAACCTCAGGCTTATATTTTTAATCAGTCGTTTGAATAAACGGCTATGGGAAGGGAGTAAAAAGTACGGTTTAGGATAAGTTCCATGTGGCGTGAGTGCGAAAATTACAATGTAGAAGTTCAGCATATCTTAAACCTTGTTTTGATTCTATTTGGAATGCTTGTGGTCTTCCTGAATCACTTAATTACGATGAAAATGGCAATTGGATAGAAAGATGAGTTTGATTTAAGAATCAAAAATTATATCTTGATTCAGCAGCGTTTTCTCACCCTAACCCATAATTTGCAGGCAGGATTTACTGCAATAAATATCACATCCGTTCTAAAAAAATGGGGCAAATCAACCAACCCCAAAAAATTTTGAACATAAGGAGAGATAGCTTTGCCATTACCAAAGGGTACCACTAGAGAGGATATTATAGAAAGTATCCCCTCACGTATAGAAAATTATAACCGCAATACCCGCAATACCTCTTATAATCGTTCATACTTGCGTTTTATTACAGAACGAG
>LFTQ01000060.1:0-7442 GCA_001513545.1 Clostridia bacterium DTU068
AACCTGGCTATCATCAGAAGGGAACTGCTGGACAAAATGGTTGAGAAACGGCAATTAAAGAGGAGAAAGGGGGATAACAGTGAATAAATTGGAAAACTGGAAGCTCCCTGTTTTTATTACTTTTATCCTGTTGGGAGTGCTGATCACAGTACAGTTCCGCACCCAGCAGACATACTTAAGGGACCTCTCACAGCAGTCAACAGATGACCTGCTGCAGCTGATGAGCAGAAATAATGAAGAAAAAACTAAGCTGGAACAGGAACTGATTGTGCTTAATGAGAAACTGCGTACAGTCAGTAGCGATGTATCTACAGGGGAAAATCTGACCAAAGAACTGCAGCAGGATATTTTGGAACAAAAAACTGCCATTGGACTTATACCTGTCAAGGGGCCAGGGATTACCATTACCATCGATGCCAATTCCCCTATCATGTACCTGGATATAATAGATATTATCAATGAACTCTGGAATGCCCAGGCTGAAGCCATTGCCATCAACGAACACCGGGTGACCAGTTGGACTAAGATTCACTGGAGCGGTGAAAACAATATGGCTATTACTGTAAATGGGAAAAAAATCACCTTCCCCTGTGTCATTACAGCAATCGGTGACCCCAATAAACTGGAAGAAGGGCTACGGCTAATGGGAGGGGTCTTAGATGATCTGGCCATTTATAATATCTACCCTGTTATTGAAAAAGAAGAAAACTTAGAAGTACCTGGAGCCGAAATACCCAATATCCGCTACATGAAACCTAAAGTAAAAAGTTAAAGCCCGAGTTTTCCTCGGGCTAATTTATTTTATTAAGTCTTTTTATTCCGCCGCCTTAAAAGAAAGTAGTTCATGCTGTCGGTCAGGGCCTGCCAACTGGCTTCGATGATGTTCTCAGACAGCCCTACAGTACTCCAGGTGCCCTCCGAATCAGCGGATTCGATGAGTACACGCACTTTGGCCCTGGTACCATCCTTGCCGTCTAAAACCCGCACCTTATAATCCACAAGGTGCATCTCTTTCAGGGATGGGTAAAACCCCTCCAGCGCTTTTCTGAGGGCATTGTCCACAGCATTGACCGGGCCATCCCCCTCTGCTGCTGTGTGCATCACCTGATCACCGACCCTGAGTTTGATCATGGCCTCAGAGTTGATGAGTTCCTCCCCATTTCCATTGGCAGGTCGTTTCTCCACCAGAATTTTCAGGCTCTCCAGTGTAAAGAACTCCGCCTTCTGCCCGGCACTCCTCTGCAGCAGCAGTTCCAAAGAGGCCTCTGCACCTTCAAACTGATAGCCTTTATGCTCCAGTTCCTTTATTTCACTGCTTAAACGCCGGGTGGACTCGCTATCTTTGGTCAGATCCAATCCGAGTTCCCGGGCCTTAAACAAGATATTGCTTGCTCCTGCCAGTTCAGATACCAGTACCCGCCTTCTGTTTCCTACCAGTTCGGGGTTTATATGCTCATAGGTCACAGGATCCTTTAATATGGCACTAACATGGATCCCCGCTTTATGGGCAAAAGCACTGGCACCCACAAAGGGCTGATTGTTCATAGGGTTCATATTGGCGATTTCGCTCACATAGCGGGATACCTCAGTCAGCCGCTTGAGTGATAAATCACCTATGGTGGATAATCCCATCTTCAACTGTAAGTTCGGGATCACAGAGCAGAGATTGGCATTTCCACACCGTTCCCCAAAACCGTTGATACAGCCCTGGACCTGCCGGGCTCCGCATTTGACAGCAGCAAGGCTATTGGCTACAGCCAGTTCCGCGTCATTATGGGCGTGAATCCCCAACGGTGTTTTGATCTCCTCCTGCACCCGATTAATGATCCGCTCAATTTCCTCAGGCAGGCAGCCGCCATTTGTATCACAGAGCACTATCCAGTCCGCACCTGCTTCTGCAGCTGCTTTCAGTGTTGCCAGAGCATAGTCGGGGTTTGCCTTAAAGCCGTCAAAAAATTGCTCAGCATCATAGATCACTTCTCTGCCGTGCTTCTTTAAATAGCATACAGTGTCTTTGATCATATTGATGTTTTCCTGCAGGGTTGTTTTCAAGGCCATGGTTACATGGTAATCCCATGTTTTGCCGAAGATGGCCACAACCGGGGTTTCCGCTTCCAGCAGGGCTTTGATGTTGGTGTCCTCCTCTACCCTGCAACCTGCCCTCCTGGTGGAGCTAAAAGCAGAGATTTTAGCCTGCTTCAAAGGGAGTTCTTTTACCCTTTTAAAATACTCAAGATCTTTAGGGTTTGACCCCGGCCAACCCCCTTCGATATAATGAACGCCCAATTCATCAATCTTAGAGGTGATCTTTAATTTGTCTTCAACAGTTAGGCTGATGCCCTCAGCCTGAGTCCCATCTCTCAATGTTGTGTCATAAATGTAGATTAAATCCCCAACATCCTTCATCCTTTCTGAATATATTCTGCAACCAGATCACCCATCTGGGCAGTTGTAACCTCTTTTCCTCCGGAATGCATGAGATCCGGTGTCCGGTAACCTTCTTTCAAAACAGCTCGAACTGCGTCTTCTACAGCCCGGGCCTCCTGATGCATATTAAAGGAAATGTCCAGCATCAGTGCCGCTGAAAGGATAGTGGCCAGAGGGTTTGCCTTCTGCTGTCCGGCAATATCAGGGGCTGAACCGTGTGCCGGTTCATAGAGGGCAACCTCGCCACCGATGCTGGCAGAGGCCAGCATACCGATGGAACCCGTTAAAACACTGGCTTCATCGGTCAGAATGTCTCCAAAAGTGTTCTCTGTTACAATCACATCGAATTGGTTTGGTTTGCGCACCAACTGCATGGAGCAGTTGTCTACATATAGGTGCTCAAGTTCCACATCCGGGTATTCACGCCCCAGTTCGGTCATAACCTCCCTCCAGAGGCGGCTGCTGGCCAGAACATTGGCCTTATCTACAGAGGTTAATTTTTTTCTTCTCTTCCTGGCCATCTCAAAGGCAAGACGCCCTATGCGGACAATTTCCCCGGTCCGGTAAACCAGGGTATCAGTGGCCTGCTCCTCACCATCCACTATCTCCCTCTTTTTAGGTCCGAAGTAAAGCCCACCGGTCAGTTCCCTCACCACTACCAGATCCATGCCCTGAACTACCTCTGGTTTTAAGGGTGAGGCAGCTATCAGGTCAGGAAAGAGAACAGCCGGCCTGATGTTGGCATAAAGCCCAAGCTCTTTTCGCAAAGGGAGCAAAGCGCCCATTTCGGGACGCAGATGAACAGGTAGCTGTTCCCACTTGGGGCCCCCGATGGCCCCCAGTATAATGGCATCGCTCTCCTGACAGAGCTTTAAGGTGCTTTCAGGCAGGGGGTGGCCGCAGTCATCATAAGCTGCCCCGCCGATGAGGGCTTCTTGAAACTGGAAGCTTCTATTAAAACGCTTCCCTACAGCTTCAAGGGCTTTCACAGCTTCAGGCACGATCTCTTGTCCGATTCCATCTCCAGGTAATAGCAAAATATTAGGCACGATCCTTCATCCTCTCTTGAACATAATTGATCAGACCGCCCTGTTCAATGATCCCCTGCATAAATGGGGGAAAGGGTGCGGCATGATACTCCCCGCCGCTGGTTAAGTTTTTGATCAGTCCTTTAACCAGGTCCACCTCTACTTGATTGCCCTCCTTGAGAGCTTCCGCCGCTTCCGGGCACTCCAGAATCGGAAGGCCGATATTGACCGCATTGCGGTAAAAGATGCGGGCAAAGGTGGGAGCGATGATACAGGATACACCTGCAGCCTTGATAGCTATCGGCGCATGCTCCCGGGAGGAGCCGCAGCCGAAGTTTTTCCCTGCCACTATCACAGCCCCGGGCTCTACCCTCCCGGCAAAGCTGGGATCCGCATCCTCCATACAATGGGCTGCCAGCTCTGCAGGATCAGAGGTATTTAAATAGCGGGCAGGTATAATCTGGTCCGTATCGATATCATCACCGAATTTATAAACCTTTCCTTTAATTTGCACCACCCATCACCTCCTTTGGATGGGTGATCATCCCGGTGACTGCTGAGGCTGCGGCAACTGCAGGCCCACACAGATAAACCTCGCTCTCCGGGTGCCCCATACGTCCCACAAAGTTGCGGTTTGTGGTGGAAAGAGCCTTTTCCCCTTTGGCCAGGATGCCCATATGACCACCCAGGCAGGGGCCGCAGGTGGGTGTGCTGACTATCGCGCCAGCTTCCACAAAGGCTTCCAACAGCCCTTCCCGCAGTGCCTGCAGGTAAATCTCCTGTGTTCCCGGGATAATAATTACCCGCAGCCTAGGGTTCACTTTTCTTCCTTTTAGTATCTGGGCTGCAACACGTAGATCCTCGATCCGGCCATTGGTGCAGGAACCGATGACCACCTGATCCAGCTCTATTCCCTGTGCTTCACTCACCGGCCGGGAGTTTTCCGGCAGGTGGGGGAAAGCCACCTGGGGTTCGATCTGACTGACATCATACTCCTTTACCTCTACATAAGCGGCATCGGGGTCACTGTAATAGAAACGGTAGGGCCTTTTTGCTCTCTTTTCTACATAGGCTTTTGTCTTTTCATCAGGAGCTATGATCCCATTTTTCGCTCCCGCTTCAATGGCCATGTTGCACATGGTCAGCCTGCCCTCTACTGATAGATCATGTATAGCCTCCCCTGTAAATTCCATGGTTCTGTAAAGGGCCCCATCAACTCCGATATCCCCGATGGTATAGAGGATCAGGTCCTTCCCCCCTACCCAGGGACGCATTTTACCATGATAGATAAATTTCATGCTCTCCGGCACCTTGAACCAGCACTCACCTGTGGCCATACCTGCAGCCAGGTCTGTGCTGCCTACACCGGTGGCAAAGGCACCCAGAGCGCCATAAGTGCAGGTGTGGGAATCAGCTCCGATGATTATATCCCCTGGGAGCACCAACCCCTGTTCTGGCAGCAGACAGTGCTCGATCCCCATTCTCCCCACTTCAAAGTAATTGGTAATAGAGTAGCTTCTGGCAAACTCCCTGACACATAATGCCTGCTCCGCAGATTTAATGTCTTTATTGGGTGTAAAGTGATCAGGGACCAGAACCACCCGGTCAGTATCAAAAACACGATCCAAACCCAGTTTGGAAAATTCCTTGATTGCCACAGGTGCTGTGACATCATTGGCCAGGGTCAGATCCAGCCTGCAGTTGATCAGTTCCCCGGGAGATACCCGGTCCTTCCCGGCATGTGCAGCCATGATCTTTTCAGTAATGGTCATACTCATAAAGCATCTTCTCCCATTTCTTGGATTACTATATTCACCGCATTCAAATAAGCTTTGACACTTGCCTCTACCACATCTGTGCTGACACCGCGCCCGATGAAATATTTATCCTCATACCTCACCCGCACTGTAACCTCACCGAGGGCATCTTTACCCCCGGTGATGGCGCTCAGGTTGTATTCATCTAAGGCGATATGATGTGCTCCCAATATCTTATCAATGGCATGGAAAGCCGCGTCCACCGGGCCGTCCCCACATGCGGCCTCCTCAAAGGTCTGCCCATTCCTTTTGAGACCTACTGTTGCTGTGGGAATAATATTTGTTCCACTGTAAAACTGCAGATAGGCCAATTGATAAAGATCCCCTGAGATGCGGATCTCATTTTTCACCAGGGCCTCTATGTCCAGATCAGTGACCTCCTTTTTCCGGTCAGCGATCTCTTTAAATCGGGCAAATGCTTTGTCCAGTTCATCTTCTTTGAGACTATAACCCAACTCTGCCAACCGCTCCCTGAGGGCATGGCGCCCGGAGTGTTTGCCCAGAACGATATTATCCCTGGAGGCACCGATCAACTCCGGATTCATGATCTCATAGGTAGTGCGTTCCTTCAATACGCCATCCTGATGGATCCCGGATTCATGCAGAAAGGCGTTTTTGCCTACCACTGCTTTATTGGGCTGGATCTGAACACCGGCTAAGGAACTGACCATTCTGCTGGTTCGGTAGATCTCCTCATATCTGATCCCGGTCTTGCGGTTAAAATAATTCTGTTTGGTGTAGAGAGCCATGACGATCTCTTCTAGTGCTGCATTGCCGGCCCTCTCCCCCAATCCGTTGACAGCAACCTCCACCTGATTGGCTCCCGCCTGTATAGCTGCCAGTGAATTGGATACTGCCAGGCCCAGATCGTTGTGGCAGTGCACACTTAACACAACCTGGTCGATCTTTTTGACTCGCTGACGGATCGCTCTGATAAATTCACCGAACTCTGCAGGCACAGCATAGCCCACAGTATCCGGTATATTGATCACTGTTGCTCCTGCCTCAATCGCTGCCTCCAGCACATCACACAGGAAGTTGAGGTCGCTGCGGGAGGCATCCTCAGCGGAGAACTCCACATCATCTGTGTACTGTTTGGCGTATTTTACCGCTTCTACCGCCAACTTTAATACCTCTTCCCTGCTCTTCTTCAGTTTATATTTAAGATGAATATCCGATGTGGCGATAAAGGTATGGATCCGTTGGCGTTCTGCCGGTTTCAAGGCTTCTGCTGCCCGGTCTATATCATTTTTATTAGCGCGAGCAAGTGCACAGATTACCGGTCCCTTTACCTCCCGGGCGATGGTCTGCACAGCATCAAAATCTCCAGGGGAGGCGATGGGAAACCCTGCCTCAATCACATCAACATTGAGTCTGGCCAACTGCCTGGCGATCCCCAGTTTTTCCTCGGTATTTAAACTCACTCCGGGAGTCTGCTCACCATCCCGGAGTGTGGTATCAAAGATGTAAACCCTCTCTTCCATGCCATCACCTCTTTTTACGGCTGCGTTTCACTCCATCTGCAGCTTTTCTTTTTTATTCCTCCTCATATTTCTGTCCCCGCACCATGGCAATTTTGCCGGTACGCACCAGTTCCAATATACCGAAGGGTCTCAGCGATTTTTCAATGGCTTTAATTTTTCCTTCATCACCTGTACACTCGATGATCAACGAATTATGTCCGATATCCACAATACGTGCCCTGAATATATCAACGATCTGCATGATTTCGCCCCTGACCGTCGGTTCAGCTTTGACCTTGATCAATACCAACTCCCGATCAACATGCTCAGCCTCGGAGATATCCCGCACATTAATGACATCCACAAGCTTTTCCAGCTGTTTGACCACCTGTTCGATCACCTGGTCATCCCCGTCAACAACAATGGTCATGCGGGAGATTTCCGGGTCATGGGTCTGGCCGACAGCAAGACTCTCAATGTTGTACCCCCGCCTGCTGAACAGACCGGAAACACGGGTCAAAACACCTGGTTGGTTTTCAACTAACACTGCAAGTATATGTCTCATGTTTTACCCCCCAATCATCTTTGTTAATGTTCCTCCCGCGGGAACCATAGGATAGACGTTTTCTTCACGGTCGATAACTATATCAACTACCACCGCTCCCGGGTGATTGAGGGCCTGTTCCAGCACCGGGCCCACCTCCTCA
>LFTQ01000060.1:7465-7890 GCA_001513545.1 Clostridia bacterium DTU068
AGTTTGACAAAATCAGGCACAGGGATGAGTTCGGTCTGAGAGTACCTTTTATTGTGGAAAAGCTCCTGCCACTGCCGCACCATCCCCAGATAACCATTATTGAGAATGATTATTTTAATCGGCAGCTGCTGCTGGACAATGGTGGCCAGCTCCTGTAGGTTCATCTGGAAGCTGCCATCTCCGGAAATGCTGATCACTAAATCATCAGGGCGGCCTATTTGAGCTCCTACAGCAGCCGGCAGCCCGAACCCCATGGTTCCCAAACCTCCGGAAGAAATAAAGGTGCCGGGTTTGCTCACCTTATAGTACTGGGCTGCCCACATCTGGTTCTGGCCCACCTCTGTAGTAACAACAGCGTTTTCTCCTGCCAGCTTTCTGAGCTGCTCTATGACATACTGGGGCTTGATTTTATCCCCATCCTGGCA
>LFTQ01000074.1:0-13508 GCA_001513545.1 Clostridia bacterium DTU068
GTGCAAGGCCTCCAGGTAGTTACTATCCGGTTAACCTCAGCAGGGATCTCTACCTTCCTTCCGGCCTGGTCCGTTACGGTCCTGGTATCGGCACTTGTCTCCCCTGTCTGAGTTTGAGCACACCCGGTAAACAGGCAAAATATAAACAAAACACACAGGAGCAATAATAACCATCTTTGCCATTTAAGTTTAAACATATCGGTCCATCCCCTCCCTCTATCATTAATCAGTTTTTATCTAAATCCTGTTTAATTAACTGTTAGTTTCACTACATCACTTATCCAGTAAGAGCCATCGTATTTCTCAGTATCACCGGCTATTACTTGTAATGAACCTTCCTGTTCAGAAAGAATCAGTGAATCATCCTGAAGGACATATTCCATAACGAAATTTTTTTGATAGCCATCAGCACTGGTCACAGTGAGTTTAGTGCTGTCTTCATTTGGTTTTGCTTTATTCAAGATCGCAGATATCGGAACACCGGTATATTTCTTTGCTGCCTCTGTTTTATCACAACACTCTTTTTTCATTTCAGCTTCTATGGTAACTTCCTGACCCTTAAAATCACTCAGCATGAACTCATAGGGATTTTCCACATTCCCTTCCACTGATGCCTTCAGTGCAGCCTGGTCTTGATCAGAATTTTCTTCTGCTGCGGTATTATCCGCTGTTTTATTATCAATTTCTGCTGCAGGTTCGTTGTTTCCACTGCATCCCACCAACAAAAAGGCCATTATCAATACTAAAATACACACCAAAAAATGTCTTTTCCTCACAGAATCCACCCCCATTTTTTCTATTGCACTCACATATCAACTACCGTAGCAGACAAACAATTAAGCTTGACACCCCCCTTTTAAAAAATCATAAGCGGTCCTCCCATAGTGCAGGAAGAACCGCTTTGTTTACATCTTTTTCAGTCTCCTTTCCGCAATGGGAGGCATACCAGTTACCCGATATACCCTATCGGTCTGCAGACCATGAAGGCCTTACAGACTCGGAGTCTTTTCTTTTAATAACAGCTATTCTTTTTTGTACAATTTCTTCAGATATAACATGTATTACTTCCAAAACCAATATTATTACAGCTCATCCAATACTGTCAAGGAATATCCACAATAAGTTAATTGCCCAAAGGGTATCTGATAAAGCAATAACGCAAGCCTAGCACCGATGTGATAAAATATGAAGTAAAATCTAAATAATTAAAAGGAGTAGTACTGATGAAACTTGTTTATCAGGGTAAAACAAAGGATGTCTTTGCTTTGGAAGATGGAAATTATCTGCTGAAGTTTAAGGATGATGTGACAGGTGAAAACGGTGTATTTGATCCAGGTGCAAACACTGTTGGTTTAACTATGGAAGGAGCAGGCAGGGCAGGACTGAGACTGACAAAATACTTTTTTGAGGTATTAAAAGAGAAAGGCATACCTACCCACTACATAGATGCTGACATAGAAAAGGCAACCATGACTGTTAAACCGGCTCAGGTTTTTGGTAATGGGCTGGAAGTCATCTGCCGCTATAGGGCTGTGGGGAGTTTTCTACGGCGCTACGGCATGTATGCAAAAGAAGGACAGTCATTAGATGGTTTAGTTGAATTTACCCTGAAAGACGATGAACGCCAGGACCCACTCATCACAGAGGATGCCCTTGTGATGCTGGGGATCCTTACGCCTGAGGAGCACAAAACCATCAAAAACCTGGCCATAGAGATCAGCGGAATAGTCAAAGAAGAGTTGGCTAAAAAGGGAATGGAACTCTATGACATCAAATTCGAATTCGGCAGAGTAGGCGAAGACCAAGAGATCGCTCTGATCGATGAAATCTCAGGCGGAAACATGAGGGTTTATAAAGACGGGGAATACATTGAGCCCCTGCTGTTGGCAAAACTGATGTTGGAAGACTGATTGTTCTATAATAGATAAGGGTTGAGGGGATCCCAAATCCCAAATCCCTCTCAACCCTTACTGTTATCTATAGGGAACGGTTCAATTTCTTGTCCAAGCCAGCACCATACACCATCCCGAAAGCAGCACCCAATCCAGAAAAAGCAATAAAGATCGGATCACTGGTCAAAGCATATAAAGTTAAGCAAATTCCTCCTCCAACTACGGTCCCTATTAACAATCCTAAAGCCATATAGTTTGTTTTCTTCTTCATAAAACATATCCTCTATTCCCTGCTGTTTTTTTACCTATTATAGTTTACTGCAAAAAAAGAGTTTGTGCATCAATTATTTCTCCTCTAAATATAATAGCTTTTCTATTTATACCTTTTCAGTCTTCCCTTTTGTTCATTGAGCTCCTTTGCCACCGCCAAATACTTATTACTCAACACTTCTTTTTCTTCTTCATCCACAACTTCATAGAGCTGACCGCCCAAAAAAGCCAATTCACACTCTAATCTGCTGATGCTCTCAGCTAAATCCTTGTATTTTACGCCAATTTCCTCGTTCATTTTTTGTTCTTTACATTTAGCTAAATAATACTCGTAATCGCCATCATAACAGTATAAATTCTGATTATCTATCACAAAGACCCTGTTGGCCAGCCTTTTAATGAAATACCGATCATGGGAGACAAAAATAATACTTCCCATATATTCATCAAGCACATCCTCGATCTTTTCTTTTGATGGGATATCCATATAATTTGTGGGCTCATCCAAGACAAGGAGATTTGCACCTGACAGGATCAGCTTGGCAAAAACAACCCTGCCCTTTTCCCCCATGCTTAAATTGTCAATTATTTTATGAACATCATCAGCTCGAAAAAGTAAAGCAGCCAAAATTGACCTGGCATCATCAATAGTTGCTCCCACACTTAATACATCCTCCAGTACAGATGCATCATGATGCAGGCTGTCAAGCTCCTGGGCAAAATAGCCGATCTTTACCGAGGGATTGATGCTGATTGTACCACTGTATTTCTCTAGGCCGCATATTGTTTTAAGAAAGGTTGTTTTTCCTGCGCCATTGTCACCGATAACAGCGATCTTGTCACCGCGCCTGATATCAAAAGAAACCCCTTGCAAGATCTTCTTCTCTCCGAAGCTTTTGGAAAGGTTCTTCCCTCTTACCAGAAACCGCGGAAATTTAGTGCCGATAATATTTTTATTAATCACCTGAAAGCCCGGAGCAACAGTTTTTTCAGGTTTGTTGATCTCAGTCTCTTCTAACCTTTCCAACTGCTTTCTTTTCGCTTTAAATACATTGGCATGTTTTTTTGCTTTAGATCTGTAAAAGTCATGTGTTCCAGCAGCCTTATGTGCGTTCTCATACCAGTTCTTTCTTTCATTTATTACCTCTCTTAAGTGCTTTATTTCCATCTGCTGTTTCTCATACTCTCTGGCAATGGTTTTCAACTCATTTTCCTTCTGCACTTTATAATCTGAGTAATTGCCTGGATACACCTTAATTCCATTAGCAGTTAATTCCCATATTTTATTTGCCACCTTATCAAGGAAATAACGGTCATGGGAAATAACCAGTACCGGTTTATCAAGGCTATGTACAAATTCCTCCAACCAATCATAACTTTTTAGATCAAGGTGGTTAGTGGGCTCATCCAATATAAGCAGGTCATAACTGCTGATCATAGCTTTGCAGAGTGCCAGTTTGGTCTTTTCGCCACCGCTTAAACTTGCTGCTCTCTGCCCCCACTTCTGCTGTTCCAAACCAACCTTGTTAAGAGTCATCTTAACCTTTGTCTCGATATCAGTTATCTTACTGCTGCTGTCTGAAACAGCCAGCCTCAATAATTCATCATAAACAGAGACTGTATCGTCAAACAGAGGATACTGCTCTATATACAGAATTTTGCTGTCTGCCGGGGAGAGCTTGATTTCCCCTTGATCAGGTGTTTCTTCTCCTGCAAGGATCCTGGCCAGTGTTGTTTTGCCGATTCCATTTATTCCGATCAACCCTATTTTATCTTTACCATTTATGCTGCCGCTGATATTTTCCAAAACAGTTTTTCCTTGATAGCTTTTATAAAGACCCTGAAAACGCAGACTCATAGATCATCCCCCTAATCTTGTCAAGCTCTGAGAGATGACAGCTAAAAAACAAAACTGCAGCAAACACCCCAGGTGCTGTACTGCAGCATTAAACCAAACTATTATATTTTCCTGTAAGTGTTTTTTAACTATCATCTCTTAAAAAAGTGCACACTGATCCCTTTAAACCCAAGAAGCAGGCTTTGGGGATGTTCGCACCTTTAAAGAAATATTAAATTTGATTAGTTAAAAAACACTATCCTCATTTTACACCTCAAAAAATCTGTATTTTAGCTTTATTGTACCATAACTAATATTAGAAGCAAGGGGACGGTGACTTGACTTACTCCGGCCCGATCACCCAACCTGTCCCGGTAATCGGTCTGTGATCGGCCCGATCAGTCATGAATTTGTGACAGTAACCCCGTCCCCCTGTCACATCCACAACATATTTTATTGAACTGCTTCAATATAGAGCAGCTCTTTCACATCGCCCTTGAGAGAGGGGACCTCAGCATTGACAGCATTGTCCACTTTCTTAAGTTTGCATTTGGCAATATCAGAAGCAGGCACATCAACAGAGAATCCGTCACTGGCAACGAATTTATAGTTGTCTGCTTCCACCATACCGAGGTCAGAGAAAACTTTTTCAACATCTAAAGTGTCCGCTACAAAGCAGATGGACTCGTTGGCAGTTTTAATATACTGTAGGTATTTAACACTTAACTCTCCAGGAAGATCAGGTCCAACAAACAACGGGGCGCTGTCACCTTCCATGGTAATGTAGTTCTTCATAAACTCATCAACATTAGTAGAAGCGCTGTAGCCGTCTGTTGCCTGCATAGCAACTGGATCCACAGGATCAGCTGCAAAATTTTTCTCTACATAATCTTTAACAGCATAGGCGGAAACAGTAGCACCTTTGCTTTCAACATCTTGGGCAGTAAGTTCCAAAATACCGGTTTCAAAAATATTGATCCGGCTCATAGTGCTTTTCTCTGTACTAGTCTTTTCATTGGGCTCTCCTTCACTTTGTGCAGGAGGTGTTTGTTCATCTCCATTTGCGGTCTCATCTGCAGGAGAGCAGCCCCAGCACATAAGCATCACACAAAGAACAAGACTTAACACAAGCATTAGTTTTTTCTTCATTACTCTTCCTCCCCATTCTTAATTAATCTTTAATAAACCATTAATAATAGACGAACAGCATATATCTCCCCCTTTCATCTATCAGATTTAAAGTTTATATATTTAAATTTGCATGATAGCGATCCTCATTAACAGCTACCAAAACACCCATATTTGCCTGTGCGCGGATATAGCATTCCAACATCAGATCCGCATTGACCATGGCATGTGTGGTTATACTGCGGCTGCCCACAGCAGCAGTAGGAACTTTTGCTCTCCGCCCCAGGGAATCCTCACAAATGGTTCCTGTGTGCGGAGCAGACATCGGGTAGCGGAGAGGCAGTTTCCTTCTGGCAGACATGTCGTAAATTGGCGGATGGGTACACTGATAAAAAGGCTTACCAGTTACTAGTGTGTGGTAGAGAGTATATCCTTGATATGCATACCAACCGCGGCAGTTGTCAATGTTTTGATAAGGCAACATAAAATCGTCTTCATCCAACCCTTCAATTACAGCCAGGAGAACCTTTTTCCCCTGGTCAAGTGCATCTTCCATCAGGCTGCAGATACCTTCAATATGACCTGGATACCCGATTTCCGAATAAACAGGTAGAGTGGAATTATATTTTTCGATATTGTAAAGAGCTCTGTTATTGCTGCACAGCCCTTTGAAATGCCACCCATCTTCAGCGATCAGCAGATAGTCAGGAAAATCTTTGATATAAGCAGGTTTTGTATCCTTATATTCCTCAGCAAAGTCTTCCTTTTTAATAATAGAGCGGATATGAGGTTCTTGAGCTAATACTGCCTCATCTCCGGGCTCACTCTGATAAACACCTGCCATATTGTGACACCAGGCACTGGATTGGAGATTGCCTTTCAATTCAGGTAACACAATATAGCCCTTAAGGGGGACAAGCCCTCCTGTGCTCACAATGAGCGAATAGAAACTATGCTTTTTAGCAAAACCAAGTATATAATCGAAAATAATCTTTGCTGTGTTTTTTCTTGTTTCAATAGTACATTGACCATAGGTACTGCTGAAAAATGGCTGAGTAAAACCAAGAAAAAGCCAACCAGGGTGATAATGGTTTACGACAGCTTCAGCTGCTTCTATGGTCCATTTGCTCCCTGCATTATCCCGGTCCCCGGGATAGGGGAATCTTTCTGCCAGTTTTTTTAGAGGCTGCAGAAATTCCTCATCCCGCTTGACCGGTTTGGCAGTGACAAGATCAATTACTGCCTGCCATTCCCGGACATCGATAATCCCTAACATACCTTCCCCTCCCTACCATCTGTAAGGCTAGGGTCACAGAAACTGCCGGTCATTTTCACTTCTGTTCCGCAATTGGGGCAAAGATTGTCCTTCATATTGTAGGCAGAGAGAAATGCCCCACAGGACTGAGCACAGATTCTTTCGATCAAGACCTGGCCGCAGGAGGGGCATAAGGTATTGATCAAATGAGTGCCGATATAATTGCTGAAATATGTATTGGGCAGAATTTTTCTGCATACTTTGACTTTATCGGAGATCTCTTTAATGTCAGGAGGTATTCTGTCCTTCATCTTGTATTCAGGGAGCAGCCGGAAGATATGCCAGGGCATCTGGGGATCTATACCAGCCAAATACTCAGCAATCGCAGTTATTTCATGGTCATTTACGGTCTGTACCACTGTGGTGGTAACCTCCAAATGGGTACGGGAAGCAAGATACTCGATATTGCGCATAACAGGGGTTACACTTTTTAAACCGACATGCTCTCTATAGTAGTCATCAGATAGAGATTTAAGACTGATATTGAAAAAATCGAAGTACTCCAGCATCATATCTGCTGCCTCTTGAGTGAAGTAGCCGTTGCTGGAACACCCTACAACTAATCCTTTTCTTTTCGCTTCCCTGGCAACCGCTAAAGCTGAAGGCAGATTGACTGTTACTTCATTGACACTGAAATGAATACCCATGCAGTTGGCTTTCTGGGCAATTTTCACTACTCTATCTGGTTCAAGCTGAAAACAAAAGGTTTTCCTTCCCGGCTCAATGGCCACCCGGGAGTTGATGCAGTAGGCACAGCTTGCATTACAATTGAATGCACCAATCTGTAAAAATTGATGATTGGGCCAGCCGTGAAAAAGAGGAATGCCTTCTGCATGGGTTAAATAATAGGTTGTCCACTGGTTAGGGTATATCTCTGTTATCGTGCCATCTCTTTCTTCATACATATGGCAGACTGAAGCAGGCATTTTGCAGCGCCATTCACAATAATTACATCTCATACAATCAGTCCTTTCTCTTTAACAGGCACTACCACCTGGCAGGAAGAGGTCTTTTCAATGGCAATTCCATCACCATATAATGCCCTGAGATTGTTGCTGTTAAGGTGTTCATCTACTGCACCTGCCGCCAAAATATTACCGTCCTTTAACAACATCACATCATCACAGTACTGAAGCACTATATTCGGATCATGGGCAGTGATCACTGTTGTTACCCCTTTGTTATAAACAAGGCTGCGAATCAAATTCATTATCATGTGCTGATTGGTAAAATCCAAATGAGAGGTGGGTTCATCCAACAGAAGAATCGGAGCAGACTGCATGAGTGCTCTGGCTATTAAAACCAACTGTTGTTCCCCGCCTGATAAACGGTCAAACTGCTTTTCCAAGAGATGTTCTATGCCGATTTCTGCTGCTATAGATCTGGCTTTATCCACTGATTCCTCGCCGGGTGACTGCCAGGCCTTTAGGTGGCAGGCCTCTCCCAGCATGATCATGTCAATCACATACAGGGGAAAAACAGTCCTCGCTCCTTGAGGCACCAACGCTGTCAGGTTGGCAATTTGATCAGTTCTTAATTTTGAGATATCCTGTTCCGCAAGATATACCTTACCTCTCATCGGCTGCAGTAAACCATTTAAACAGCGAAAAAGGGTGGTTTTCCCACTGCCATTCCTGCCTAAGAGCCCCAGCATTCGGCCTCTGCTGACATGCATATTGATATCTGTTAATACCGCAGTGCCGTTGTAACCTGCTGTCAGGTTTTCTGTCCGAATTATTTTCACCACACCCCCCTCTTATGTTTAGAGAAGATTAACCAACCGAGGAAAGGTGCCGCTATAAAAGAGGTAATGACCGAAATAGGAACTTCACCTGTGGGCAGGTTGCGTACTATAGTGTCAATCAGCAGTAAGAAAAACGCACCAAGAACTACAGTATAAGGTACCACCTGTTTTTGGTTGGAACCGATAAGAGAACGAGCTATATGGGGAATAATCAAACCCACCCAGGCAATGTTCCCAACAGCAGCAGTTGATACTGAAACAATCAAGGCCACAAACAGAATATAAACAAAGCGCCACAATGGCAGATTAATTCCCAGAGCCTTGATTTCTTCATCGGTCTGTCCCATTATATTTAAACGCCAGCTGAACAGAATTAGAAAAAAGATACCTACACTAACCAGTGGAACAACCACAGCCACATTATTCCAGTTGGCAGTATTAAACGCCCCCATCAACCAATAATTAATGCGCAGCATATCACTGTAGGGATCTGACATATACAGCAGCAGGGTCAGACCAGCCTGAAAAAGGGCACTGATAATCACACCGATCAGGACCAGTACTGTAACACTGCTGCCTGGCAAACGTGAGACAATGGCAAAGGTCAAAAGTAAAGCCATCACACCGAAGCAGAACGAAAAACTCTCCACCAACAAGGTACTGCCGGCAAAAAAGAAAATGGCAAGGCCTGCACCTAAATTGGCAGCCTGGGTTACTCCGATAACATCGGGAGATGCTAAGGGGTTTCTGTAGAGGGTTTGCATAACAGCGCCGGCCACTGAAAGAGCTGCACCTACAGCGCAGGCCAAAATAGACCGGGGCAGACGCACATTCCAAAAAACTGTCTGTTTTTGTGCAGCAATATCTGCAGAAAACCCATGCCCCAGGTTCATTTTTTCCAGTAAGATAGCTATCATATCGGCAAAAGTAACACTAACTTTACCGATATTAAGAGAAAGAAAGAAAAACACAAAAAAGATCAAAAGAGTAACCGTAAGAATTGGCCACAACCGTCTGCTCCGCTTAATAGCAATGCTATCCTCAGCAACGCTTACTCTGATCACAAAACACCACCTAGTTCAGAGTATGTATAGCCATAGATAAATTCATATACACTGTCTGCCATTTCCAACATATCAACATCAGCAAATCGGTCAGGATGAATGGTCTTAGCTGTCCAGATAATCCCTAATACAGATTGAGGCAGAGGAAAATCCCACCAACCCAAGGTGGAAGGAAAGATGTATACATCCTTATTTTTAACCGCTGTCACAGTTTGCAGTGCAGGATCAGCTAAAACACTTTCCACATCATCAACACCGAAGCTGGACCCAAGGACAATGTAATCTGGATCCCAGAGAATAATGTCCTCAGCGCTGATATTGGCCCATTTGCCATTTAAATCTGCTCCGGCATTAATCCCTCCTGCAGTTTCCACCATCTGGTGCTGAAACATGTCTTTTGTTGCAGCAGTGTAAACACCGCCAGAACCGCAGACCAGCACAACAGGCTTTTCTTCTTCAGGAATATCTTTTACCCGGCTGGAAACCATATTGCGGAGATTTTCGATAAAGTTGATCACTTCCTGGGTTCTTTCAGGGCAATCGAATACTTCACCCATAATGCGGGCTGTTTCATATACCTCTTCAAAGGTTTCACCGCTGACTGCTATAGCCGCAATGCCAGCGTTTTGGAACATTTCTGCTTCCTCTTCCCCTTTGCCGGCATCAGTAAAAACAACATTTACCCCCAAAGCCAGTAACCCTTCGGGACTGTCTACACCATTTGGTGCGCTAAGCACAGTGGGTAGAGAACCATAAAACTCATCAACTTTCGCTAGAGCTTCTGTATCAGCACCGATCTGAAGCTGATAAGCTATTTTTTCCTTTTGCCCCATAGCAAACAGCATCTTCCCGCCGTAAATATGGGGAGCAGCGACCTTTTCAATTTTTTCTGGAAGTTCTACAGTTCTTCCCAATTGATCAACAATTACTTTACCTTTAGTTTCCGAGCTTTTATCTTCACTATTACTGCAGGATGTCAGAAGCATTAAAACAAGAACCATTGCCAGTGTACACAACAAAAGTTTTTGCCATTTCTTCCCCTTCATCTTCTCTCTCCCTTTCCCAGAAAATAAAAATGCCGAATTCTAATTGAATACTTGAATTCGACAAAACCTTTACATTATTTTATTGCCTCCTTTCCAATACGGGAGATTATATCGTTTCCAATATAACCCTAACGCCTGTAATCCATAGCCACACCTGAGGTGCCTTAGGTATTACAGGTTCGGAGTACAGGATATATTTTTATTTATTTCGATATATTTCATTTTAGCATAAATATAAACCAAGTAAACACAAACTATACTATTATAACAATAATTATTATATGAGTTTACATTCCACAACATTGTTGTGTTATCATTTAGCTTCATACCAGTCCACCAGTTCCATTAATCGGACTGGATCTATAGACACACGACTTTATTATGGGATTTTTTGGCCTCATAAAGCGCTTGATCAGCGGTCTCAATGAATTCTTCAATTGACGATTGATCAGATGGGACTAATGTGTGAACCCCTATACTGATGGTCAAATAGGGGGAAACAGATGAGTATTCATGTGGAACAGCCAGTTCCAAAACCCTTTTTCTTATTTGTTCAGCGAATTGATATGCTTCTTCTTTCTCCATATGAGGAAGTATGATTGCGAATTCATCCCCTCCATACCTTGCCACTACATCGGAGGAACGCTGTGCGCTGGCTCTCAACAGTCTTGCCACATCCCTTATGCAGTCATCCCCAGCCTGATGCCCGTAGTTATCATTAAATGATTTAAAAAAGTCAATATCTATCATCATCAAGGTTAAAGGAATGGAATGGCGCCTACACCTATCCCACTCTGTGAGCATAGTCCGGTCAAAAACAAAACGATTGTAAATACCTGTTATGCTGTCAGTTTGGGACAGCTTTTCCAGTATTCGATTAGCTTCTTCCAATTCTCTGTTAACCTTTTCCAGTTCATTGTTCTTTTCCTGAATAATTTTTGTGTATTCGAAATCCTCAACAAAATTTAAATACCTCATACGCGATATTACCCATGAGATGACCAAAAAAGTGGTGCTGTTTACATAATTGCCGAAAAGCACTTCACTTGACTGCTGGAAATAGGGCAAAAGAGCAACAAATAAGATCTGACAAGGAACGTATATGGAGAGCAATACAAGAGGTGAAAAAAGAGGAAGTACCGCAATTGCCAGCAGTGCTGTAACATAAACTATAATCTGACCGTAATGCACTTGATCCAATAACGATATTCCCGCACACCAGTACAATATAACAGCTGCAAAGGATATTCCACCAACCTGAATAATGGTGCTGTTGCCGACGATGTTTTTCCCCAGTTTGATAAATACCAAAAGATAGATGACCATTGATGTCAACAGAAAAACATACATACCGCTGTAACAGATGTCAGGGAATTGATATTCATTTTTAACCAAAGACATAATAATAATCACAATTTCTAAAACAATAAAAGTAGCAGCGGTAGCTTTCACTCTGCTGATATTGTACTTATGAACAGCTATAGTGAACTCATTTTTAAACCGTTCAGAAACCGATATAATAAACAAATTTTTAATAGATTGTAATAACTTAACAAAAAAACTGATAAAACTGTTTTTTAGCCCCAATTTTCCTTTCCCTCATCCCGAAAAAATCTCAGAGAATCTTACTGTTGCTGCCGGCAGTGGGTTTATATCTAAAGATTTATACTATAAAAATAGGATCTTTGCGGGCTGCTATTACTACCAATGAAAAGTTCGCAGATTAGTGGAATGACATAATTATATATTATTTCTTCATCACATAGAAATACCCTTTCCTACCCTAGTCCTAGATTAATAAAATTTACTCCTATCTTATATTGTTTCCCGCTGGTTTACATCGTTAATATGGGCATACAAAAAGCCCTCCTTGAAAGAGGGCTTAGGTTGATAAATCTCTGTCAACTGGCTGACTTTTCTTTTTGATTTATCGACTCCCAGATGGGATTTGCAACTTCCTTCCACTTTGCAGAGCGCTCATCTAAAAAAGCCGCAATATCTCCGTATAATACAGTTTCTGCTCCCACATGGGTGGGATGAGCACCACTTACCTCAACCATCTCTCGCAGTGCCTGAGGATTGTCAATAATCGGGCAGGGGCAGAGGTGGTTGTGGTAAAAGGGCATTCTTTTTTGATACTCTAAAAAGAGTGGGTTTTTCAAAACCTCAAATAGGCTTTTCTCCCGAATATTATCTACAGCAAAATGCACAAAGGCACAGGGCTCCACATCACCCCGAGCATTGATGTGGAAGTAACAATCTCCTCCTGCAATACAGCCATTGGTCCATTTTCCGTCATTCCAAAAATCCACAATCAAAATAGGCTTATTAGTCCGGAGAGCATTGATGCGCTCTATCAGGTAGGCCCGCTGTTCAGGCAACACCATCAAATCAGGGTTAGGGGCGCGTCCGATAGGTATATAGTGAAAACTCCAAATATATCTGACACCTTTATCAATCAAGAAGTCAATAAACTCATCACTTGTGATTTGCTCAATATTATTTCTGGTGATGGTAAATGATGCTCCAAAGATAATACCTCTTTCCTTCATCAGATCCATAGCGCGTATAACTTTCTTAAAAGTTCCTTTGCCGCGGCGGGCATCAGTTACTTCCTCCCACCCCTCTAAACTGATTGCAGGGGAAATATTGCCTAACTCCTGGAGCCTGTCCGCCACATTTTCATCGATTTTGGTACCATTTGTATAAACCATAAAAGCCATGTCATTATGCTTCTGGGCCATATCTAAAAGATAGGGATAGACAAAGGGTTCTCCTCCTGAAAGCACAATACCATAAATACCCAACTCCCTGGCCTCATTAAGGATTCTGTCCATCAATTCAGGTTCTAATTGGTCATGTTTGTTATATTCCCCTGCCCAGCAGCCCTCGCATTTCAGGTTGCAGGCACTGGTGGGGTCAATCAGAATTGTATAGGGGACATGTACCCCTGTTTTTTCTTCAACTTCTCTCCTGCGCGGATGGCTGAGCAACATAGTGTTAATTACAGCATTGCACAGCAACCTTTCACGCACACCATGGTCAATTTCAGTAAAAATATTATTAAAATAGGTTCTCATCGCGGGATTATTTTGATAAGTAGTGAGCACATAGCGAATATATTCTTTGTGCTCTGGTAGAGGTGTGATCTTCTCTAAAACACTAAGCAATCGGGGTATATTGTTATTCGGATCACCCTCAACATAATTAAA
>LFTQ01000074.1:13519-16853 GCA_001513545.1 Clostridia bacterium DTU068
TCAGCAGACTTTCACCCACATACCGTTTGGCAAAGTCCCACATCATCCAGTCGCCTCCTAAATCTCCCAAATTCCATACAGCTGCAATACCGGATACCCAAAATACCAAAATATCACCTGAAAAATTCTTACACCTCATTATCACCTCCAACAAACAGTTTTTAGACTGCTACTTGAATCAGGTCATCTAGAAAACAAACCAACAAGTTATATTGCCCCAACTCAACCTGGCCCAGGGAGTCGTGGTATCTCTCCAGCAGTCTCGCAAGCATTCCTTCTTTTTCAAGATAATGGCCGCTTGTCTGCGTCTCCCGTGATAAACTTCCGGCAACTGTCCCTGAAAAATGGGTAAGACGCTGTTCTGGTTTATTGATATTAATGGACTGAACCAATTTAATGGCCTGCTCATTAAAGGTTTTCAAACAAGCCACAAAAACAGCTATTAAACAGGCGCAACGCATGGTAGGCCCCTGGGCTTGAGGAAGCAGTGCCACCAATTCATTGATCAGTTGAGCACCACTTTTATATTCCGTAAAAATCCGCACCAGTTTTTCCCTCCAACTGGGCCAATCTAACTGCTCTAAATGTTCCTTTTGAACTTGATCTGTTGGTCTGAAAAGCACCTGGGAGCGCCCGGGTGCACCACCCTTAACACTGACATCACAATAGGACTCCAAATACCCCTTCTGCTCCAAACGCCTCAGCATATCATAGGCAGTCCATTTACTGACCCCCATCCATTCGGCAACAGCAGTATAGTGCACCGGGGTGCCTTTCTTTCTGTAATACTCAGCTATGCAGTTTAGAAATTCAGTCTGCCTCTGCGTCAATCTCACCCTACTAACTCCTTCCCAAAAAACCAAAAAACCTCTTTAAATATATAATATACTTAATCGCTTGTTTCATCAAGAAATATGGTTATTATTCCACTTTTCCGGAACGGGGGAAGAGGAACGGTTCCTTGCAATTATCTGCTATTCATCAAGGGCAAGTTTCACCAACTCATCAATGAAACTTCCGTAAAGAAAAGCCAGTGTCTCAAAATCGAAAAACCGACCCGCGCAACCATCAAATTTTACCTTGATATCACATGGAAATTCGTCATCTGCTTCATAATATATCACTTGTATAGGTATTTTAGGCAATACATAGAACTTCCAAATATGCTCACCATTCCGCACTTCTCCTTCATATTCGGCACCCAAAATACCCAGTGCTTTGCTGACTTTTTCAAAGCAGTTTTCCATTTCACAGATTGCTTTTGAAAATCTCATATCGTCGCCAGCAAAAACGCTGTTCCTTGAACTATTCGGCAAAAAGGAACGTGGTAAAAAATGATGTGGCAGATAAAATTTATTATCTGGCTCGCCGCTGCCTTGAGATGTGACATAATGGATAAGAATACTGCGAATATTCGATGCGGAGGGCCGGCCATCCACCGCAAACACTCCGTCTGAACGTATAACATAATCTCTGCCCAAAAAGCGAACTGTTATCGAGCCGTTTTCAGGAGGCTTTAAGCCGAGCCGCGCTGCCGCTTCCTCAAAATCGCAGTCGGCAAGCTTGGAAACCAATACCTTATAGTTGTACTCATAACCGCTTGCCAATGGCTCTCCTCCCCCCGAATTACATTCCTGATCATTTGCATGTATTCTCATCCTTTTTTCTTTTGTTCACTACTTTCTCCACTAGTGCATCCTACCTCAGCACCCTAGAAAGTTCTTTTAATACTGCGTCAAAATCTTGTAGGTGATTTTGTAAGATTTCATACACCAATTTATTATCTATATCCCAATAGATGTACACTAAACGATTACGAAACTTTGCCATATTGATTAAAATCGGCAGAAGATCACTTGAGAACACTCCCTCCTCTGATAAGACGCGGAATATATCAGCATAATCTTCAGCTAAGGGAAGTTTATTTTTGGCAATCAGATGCTGACCTATATCAATAATCGCCTCAATTGCTACAATCAAATTATATTTGGCACTTGCAATTTTATCAGGATCTGAAAGAAACACACCCATCTCTGTATTAGCCAAACGTTCCAGTTGGGATTTAGCACTCTGGAAAGAAGAGAGCATTCTTTCTATTCTCAGCCGGTCATACTTCACAGCTTTAGAACCTCCTTCAGGTATTGCTCCCGGAAGGGAGCAAAATCATAGTACATCGATGTTGTGCGCTCCTGAAAGGCTACTCTAAGGTCTTCATCCTTTTCCAGGATACACTTGCCACTGCGAAGCACACTAAACTTAAAAGAAAGGGGAGCTTTGTTTATAATCCGCACATCCACTGGGTAACCTGTTTGCTCCTCAATAGCACTTTCCAGGGCAAATTCATAATAGATGCTGTCAGTTCCCGCCGGCATAGGAGAAAGATAAACAGCGATATCAATATCACTGAATGTTTCTCCATCAATAAACGAACCATGCACATAGGCAAAGCTGATTTCCTTTTTCGCTGCCAACAGATCCTTTATTTTATTCAGGATAACACTTCTTTTTTTCTTTATTAATGAGTATCTTTTTCTCATTGTTACACCTCAATAACATTTCCTATATTCTACCACATCTATTTATTCATTGCCCTTAAAATAAAAACACCACAGCAAACAGGGCCTTCCTGTATCTACTGCGGGTCAGCAATTTTTTAGATCATGACATTATGCCTTGCCATCAGGTACTCATCTGCATTAATATTTTTCTCTCCTCTTCCTCATTAAACCCACAACCAACAGAAGACCGCAATAAATCAGAACTGCAGCGATCATGATCGCAGATAAATCACGAGTGAGGGAGTGAGTTGTGGTCCTAATACCCTTAATACAGAGATGGCCAAGCAGATATGCAGCAGGTATACAGATTAGATATTCAAGAACCTGTTTTACTTTCATATTGTTGCGGTACCTGAGCAGCAAAACTCCCAGGATCATCATTAATACAATAGCGAATATGACATAGTAGGCCAATGCCCCTCGCTGCAGAGTTATAACACCACGGTCCGGGTTAGGGTTATAACCGTAAATAAAGATATGTTCTTCCCCTTGGGGATCATAAAATACTGCTACTTTTTCAGACTCAACTGGTTTCAACACTATGCTTTGTTCTACACTTTTTTTCCCCAGCTGATATTTCCAAACTGAGATATTATGGATATATACGGAAGGATCGTCAAAGTCATAATGTCCGTCAACATCGTAACCGCTGATGGCCTCATTGACAGTAACAATGATCGTTCCGTCTTCTTTTTCACTGAAAGAAAACATATTTTCCGAATAGGGCAGGTATTCAGGTGTTGTAAGATAAGCAATAGCTGAAACAGCAAGTATCA
>LFTQ01000062.1 GCA_001513545.1 Clostridia bacterium DTU068
GGATACTATTATTTAGAAAAAACCTGCGTGTTTGTCACACAGTCTGACGGGGGTCGTGTCACGTGACAGTAACCCCGTCCCCGTGTCACACAAGGAACCTCTCCCTTTGTCCCCGTGTCACCGCCCCATGTCACACGTCCCCCCATTGACAGCGGAAAAATAGATATGCTATACTGTTAAAGTGCAAGTAGAAGCCGCTCGCTTCTCACCTTAGGGCGAAAACAGCTGCTAGGGTTATTTTAGGGGTATGCTGTATCTAAAAGCGGGTGGTCATTGCCAACCCGCTTTTTAATATTTTTCATATATTGTTAAGGAGGTGGCGTATAATTATTAAGGATCTGCGGGTCAATGAGGAGATCCGTGTTCGGGAAGCCCGGGTGATTGACAGCAACGGCCAACAGCTAGGGATTATGCCGATCAAGGAAGGGCTACGTATTGCTGCTGAGCAGGGGCTTGATCTCGTAGAGGTGGCGCCCCAGGCTAAACCACCGGTTTGCCGGATAATGGACTACGGCAAATATAAGTACGAACAGAGTAAGCGTGAGCGTGATGCTCGTAAAAAGCAGCGTGTTATCAATATTAAAGAAGTCAAAATCAGACCACGGATTGAGAACCATGACTTTCAGGTGAAGGTAAAGAACGCCCGGAGGTTTTTGAGTGATGGAGATAAGGTGAAAGTAACCTTGATGTTCAGAGGCCGGGAAATTACACATGCCAGCCTGGGACATGATCTTTGCCTGAAGTTTTTTAATGAATTGGAAGATGTGGCGGTTATGGAAAAGCAACCCAAGGTTGAAGGGCGTAATATGATCATGATCCTGGCGCCCAAAACCCAGGAACAGGTGAAAGGAGACTAAACAATGCCGAAAATGAAGACACACCGGGGGGCTGCCAAGAGATTCAAACGTACTGCCAGCGGTAAATGGAAAAGAGCGAAGGCTTTCAAGAGCCACCTGCTTGCCAAAAAGTCAAGCGAGAGAAAGCGTCGCCTCCGCAGGGCAGAGGTTCTGAGCGCCTCTGACCAGAAAAGGATGAAGCGATTACTGCCCTATTTGTAAGCACAAAGGAGGTTAACGGTCATGGCAAGGGTAAAAGGCGGACCAGTTACAAGGCGCCGCCATAAAAAGATATTGAAGTTAGCCAGGGGCTATCGGGGAGCAAAGAGCAAGCTATTTCGGGTAGCCAACCAGCAAGTAATGAAATCACTGAACTATGCCTATATTCACAGGAGGCTGCGGAAGCGTGATTTCCGGCAACTCTGGATCACACGGATCAACGCTGCTGCTCGCAGCAATGGTCTTTCTTACAATAGATTTATGAACGGGCTGAAAAAAGCCGGGGTCGGTGTGAACAGAAAGATGCTGGCAGAGCTTGCGGTCAATGATGCATCAGCTTTCAGCAAGCTTGTGGAATTGGCAAAACGCAATCTCTAAGAGAATGAAATAAGAGTATGAAAAAAGTATGGTGTTTTACCATGCTTTTTTTATATGATAATCCGGTCTGCTGCACCTGACAGCACGAAGTTAAGGTGATTTTTTTGGAAATAAAAACATCGAAGCAGGCGATCAAATTTGCTCGCTGTTTAAAAAAAAGAAAGTACAGGGAGCTGTATAAAAATTTTTTGATCGAAGGTGTCAACTTTGTTGAGGATGCGCTGATCAATGAGGCCCCTTTAGATTTTGTGATGGTGGCAGAGAATAAGCTGCATAGCCAAAAGTGTAAAGAAATCATGGAACAAGCCAGGCTTCAGCAGCTTCCTTTATTTTTTGTTAAAGATGAGCTGTTGGCAAAAATCTCTGATACAGAGACACCTCAGGGAGTGCTGGCTGTATGTTCTATGCCTGTCTGGGGTGAAGAGCAGGTTATCAAAGAAGGGGATGGGCTTTTAGTTGCACTGGACGGCCTGCAGGACCCTGGGAACCTCGGGACAATAATCAGATCTGCTGCTGGGGTAGGGGTAAGTGGCGTTTTTTTGGGAGATGGCACTGTAGATCTCTTTAATCCCAAGGTGCTGAGGGCAACCATGGGAGCTGTTTTTCGTGTTCCTGTTTTTCAGCAGGTGGAGCTCATCACACTGATTAGAAAAGTAAAAGAGGCTGGCTTTGTTACTATTGCTGCGGATCCAAGAGCAGATAGGAAATATTATCACTGGGATTTTCGTAAAGGAGGCCATTTGATCCTGATCGGAAACGAGTCCCGGGGTATCAGAGCGGAGTTATTGGATTTGGTTGACCTCAGAGTTAGGATTCCTTTAACAGAAGGGGTTGAATCTTTGAATGCTGCTGTAGCGGCATCTCTGATCCTTTATGAAATCTTCCGCCAGCGGGACCCGAATGAGTAAGCAGTGGGCAGACTGATGGCAGGAGAAGGGTAGAAAAGGGGATGTTGTGCCAGGAGCGGCCATGTGATATAATGCACTCAAGGTGCATCTAGTCTATCTCCACAAAGGATGTGAGAGGGATGCCGATTCCCGCTCGTTTTTACTGGACGATTTTTAAATACACTGGATCACTGTATGCTTTTATGCTCTATCGCAAATATTTGTATCATTAGGATGGCTGATATAGCAAAACTGCAAACAGCAAAAAGCTATGACCGGGAGGAGTAAGTGAGCAGAGGGCCTTTCAGGGAGGCTGTATCACAGACTGAGAGTACTGCCAGGATCCGGCTTGCTGAAGTTCGCCTGTGAGCTGCACTGTTGAACGCTTAAATGGCCAGTAGATGGTGCCGGTCTACCGTTAACATCAAGCATTACCCTAAAGAGGGCCGCAAGGCCAAGAAGGGTGGTACCGCGCGGGTTATCAGACCCCCGTCCCTTAGCAGACGGGGGTTTTTCATTGTTGAAAAAAGGGGTGGATAACAGGGTGGAAAAAGAAATAGAAAAAATTAAGGAGAGCGCTTTAGCAGATCTCAAAGATGCAGGCAGCAGGGATGAGCTTCAAGGGTTGCGGGTTAAGTATTTGGGAAAAAAGGGACAGCTGACCAGGGTCTTAAGGGGTATGGGCAGTGTACCGCCTGAAGAAAGACCCCGCTTGGGAGAACTGGCCAATCATGTGCGTCAGCTGATCGAAGAGGAATTGGACAAACGGTTGGCGGTACTGAATGCTGCGGAGAAGGAAAGAAAACTGGCAGAGGAAGCCATTGATGTGACTCTTCCCGGCAGGCCTGTACAGCTGGGCCATAGGCATCCTTTATCAATTATCATGGCTGAGATCAAGGATATCTTTACTGCTATGGGTTTTAAGGTGGCAGAGGGGCCTGAGGTGGAATATGATTATTACAATTTTGAGGCTTTGAATATTCCCAAAGGCCATCCAGCCAGGGATATGCAGGATTCTTTTTATTTCAGTGAGGATGTTTTACTGCGTACCCACACCTCCCCAGTGCAGATACGTGTGATGGAAAAGAGGGTACCCCATCTTCCGGTGAGGATTATTGCACCGGGCAAGGTCTACCGGAGGGATGATGATGCTACCCATTCACCGATGTTCCATCAGGTGGAAGGGCTGCTGGTAGACAGGCAGTGTACTCTTGGAGACCTGAAGGGAGTATTGTTGAACTTTGCCAGACAGATGTTTGGTCAGGAGCGGGAGATCAGATTGAGGCCTAGCTTTTTCCCTTTTACTGAGCCTAGCGCTGAGGTGGATATATCATGTATGAACTGCAGTGGCAAAGGCTGCCGGGTTTGTTCATATACAGGTTGGTTGGAGATCCTGGGTTGTGGGATGGTTCACCCTAAGGTGCTGGCCAATGCAGGATATGACCCGGAGGAAGTTGTGGGCTTTGCTTTCGGTATGGGTGTGGAGAGGATCGCTATGCTCAAATACGGGATCAATGATATGCGCCTCTTCTTTGAAAATGATGTAAGATTTCTGCATCAGTTTTAGGAGGGATTGTACCTTGCGTGTAGCATACAGTTGGCTGCAGGAATATGTGGATTTCGAATTATCGCCGGAGGAACTGGCTGAGAAGTTGACTATGGTCGGCTTAGCTGTTGAAGGGGTATTTGCCCCTGTGGAAGGACTGGATCAGATCATTGTGGGAAAGATTTTGGAGGTGAAGCCTCATCCCAATGCTGACCACCTCTGTCTATGCAGTGTGGATACAGGTTCCGGTATTATTCAACTGGTCAGCGGTGCACCGAATTTAAAGGTTGGTGCTTGTGTCGCTGTGGCTCTGCCCGGTGTGACCCTGCCCGGCGGAAAGGTGGAAGCAAGGGAGTTTCGGGGTGAGCTGTCCGAAGGGATGCTCTGTTCCGGTGCGGAACTGGGAACAGATGAATGGGGTTTTGGAGATGATAAGGGAATCCTGTTATTGGGCGGCGATATAACGCCTGGTACCAGCTTGGATAAAGCATTGAATCTTGATGACCGCATTCTGGAGTTTGAGCTGACCCCCAACAGAGGGGACTGCCAGGCTGTGATCAATATTGCCCGGGAAGTGAAAGGGATCATAGCTGGGACCAAGTTGAACCTGCCCAAAGTGGCGGTGGAAGAATGTGAGGAGAAAACAGTGGACCTGATCGGGGTTACGATCCAGGACCCGGATCTTTGCCGCCGTTATGCCTGCCGTGTTGTGCGCAATATCAAGTTAGGCCCATCCCCATCCTGGATGCAGTACAGGCTGCTGTCAGCAGGGATGAGGCCGATCAACAATATTGTTGATGTGACCAATTATGTTATGCTGGAATACGGCCAACCCCTACATGCTTTTGATTATGATATGCTGAAAGGGAGACAGATCAATGTCAGACGGGCCAAACCCGGAGAAAAGATGGTTTCACTTGATGGAGCTGAAAGGGAACTGGATGTCGAGATGCTGGTGATCGCTGATCAGGATGAAGCTGTGGCAATAGCTGGTGTTATGGGCGGTCTGGCCAGTGAAGTGACTGAAAAAACCCGGACAATTGTTTTGGAATCCGCTTTGTTTGATCCCTATAGTGTGCGAAAGACAGCGATGAGGTTGGGGATGCGGACAGAGGCTTCAGCCCGTTTTGAAAAGGGTGTTAACCCGGAGGGTGTTATTCCTGCTCTCGATCGGGCGGCACAGCTGATCCAACAGTTGGGTGCCGGGGAAGTTACAGCAGATGTGATCGATAATTATATAAGGCCTGAGCCTCAGCGCACTGTCAGACTGCGCACCTCCCGGGTGAACAGGGTCTTGGGGACAGAATTAACCCGAGCAGAAGTTCAGGAGATCCTGAGTAGGCTGGATTTTCCCTGTGAACTGTGCGGTCAGGATAGTATTCTGGTAACAGTTCCCCCATACCGGGTGGATATATCTGAAGAAGTGGATCTAATCGAAGAGGTAGCCCGTCTCTATGGTTATGATCAGATACCGGTAACCTATCCGGCAGGGACACTGGTCCAGGACCAGGAATACTCAGATTCCATAAAAGAATTGGTGACCGATACTGTGTGCGGCTTTGGGCTTGATGAAGTGGTTACCTACAGTTTTATCGGAGAAAATGTTTATGATAAGCTAAGGATACCCCAGGACAGTCCTTTGAGAAATGTTTTGAGAATCAAAAATCCGTTGGGAGAAGAGCAGGGTGTGATGCGGACAATGCTCCTGCCTGGCTTGATGGATATCCTAACTTATAATTATCACCGCAAACTGACCGATCTCGGGTTGTTTGAGGTGGGTAATGTATTTATCCCCAGTGGGGAGGGGAAAACGCCTGATGAGCGCCTCCACCTGGGAATGATCGCCTGTGGCAAAGTTGATACCGGCTGGCAGGCAAAGGATATGGAGAGGGACTTTTACTATCTCAAAGGGATTGTAGAGGGAATCCTGGAAATACTGAGGGTAGAAGGTGTTCAATTTCAAAGCTATGCCGGTTCCCCGGCCTTGCACCCGGGACGGTCAGCGCAGATCTTTTATGAAAAAGAACTGCTGGGGTATCTGGGAGAACTTCATCCTGATCTGTTAGCTAATTACGAAATCAAGACAAGGGTTGTCTACTGTGAATTAGACCTGGATAAAGTGATTCAATTCAGCAGCCGGGATTTTATAGCTCAGCCCATACCCCGCTACCCCGGGGTAAGTAGGGACCTGGCTGTGCTTGTTCCTTTTTCAGTGCCTGCTGCCCGGGTACAGGAACTGATCTGCAGAGGGGGGGGAAACCTCCTCAAGGAAGCGCGGCTGTTTGATGTCTATTATGGTGACCAGGTTCCAGAGGGTTACAGGAGTTTGGCTTATTCTCTGCTCTACCAGTCACCTGAGCGCACACTGACCGATGAAGAGGTGGCAGAGATACACAGCGGTATTCTTCAACTTCTGGAGAGGGAAGCAGGCGCACGTTTGAGATAAGTTTGGCAGGATTCGGCTAAGCTTCTGGAGAAGTTTTTCATATCCTCAATAATCCAGGGGGAGAGATTGGTTTATGGAAAGAGTTACAAGTGAGGAATCTTTATTGGAAGGGGCGGAGAGGGAGATCGCAGATCAGGGAAAAACTAAGGTAACAGTGAATATTTATGGTGAGGAGTATGTTATCAAAGGGCAGACTGATCCAGCGGTAATTGAAAAAATTGCTGCCTATGTTGACCGGAAGATGCGGTTGGTGGGGCAGAAAAACCCACAACTGCCTTTGAGCAAAGTGGCTGTATGGGCTGCTCTGAACATTGCAGAGGATCTGGTCAGATTACATGAGGATTATGACAATCTTTCCAAACAACTGGATGAGGTCAAAGAACTGAGCAGTAAAGATGAATAACTGGGAAATAGCACAGATCTTCAATGAAATAGCAGACCTGCTGGACATACTCGGGGAGAGCCCTTATAAATCCCGTGCCTATAGGAGAGCTGCCCATAAGTTGAGCAATACCTATTTGGATGCTTTTCAGCTTTCCCGGGAAGGGCGTCTTAAAGAGATACCGGGGATAGGGGATGCTCTGGCCAAGAAAATACAAGAGTTAATAACCACAGGGAAGCTGAGGTACTATGATGAACTTCGGGAAAAAGTGCCTGCTTCCCTGCGTCAACTGCTGCTGATACCCGGGGTCGGTGCAAAGACCGCACAAATTATCTACCAACATCTAAAACCGAGAGATCTGGCTGAATTGGAGACTGCTGCTCGGGAAAAGCGCCTCAGAGAACTGCCCGGTATCGGCATCAAAACCGAAGAGGCGGTTCTGCGCGGTCTGGAAACCCTTGCATCATCTAAACAGAGGCTGCTGCTGCATCATGCCTTTGCTGTTGCCGGCGAGATAAAGGATTATCTTAAAGATCTGTCTGGCATAACAATGGTGAAAACTGCCGGCAGCCTCAGGCGCGGTAGGGAGACTGTGGGTGATCTGGATTTTGTTGCAGTTGCTCATGATCCTTTGACTGTAATTGAGGAATTGGCAAACGCTCCTTTTCTCCAGGAGTTGTTGATGGCAGGTGATTGTCAGCTGTCGCTCATAACAAAATGGGGTATCAGAGCAGATATTTCGGTTGTTCGACCTGAGTATTATGCTGCTGCGCTGCAGTATATGACAGGGTCAAAGGAACACAATGAGGAATTATGTGTTCTTGCCCGCAGATCAGGGTGGGAGATCAGTGAAAAAGGGATCTATCCCGGTCAAGAGGGACCACTCCCTTCCTCTGAGGAGGAACTCTACAGCAGATTGGGGATGTTGTATATACCACCCGAACTGCGGGAGGGGAAAGGTGAGATCCAGGCTGCTAGAAGAGGTGTTCTCCCCTATCTGCTGGAGGAATGTGATCTTAAAGGGGACCTGCATGTCCACAGCCAGTGGAGTGATGGGGTCAATACCGTTGAAGAACTGGCTGTAGAGGCACGCAGGCGCGGCTACCAGTATATGGCTGTAACAGATCACTCTAAATCTCTCCATGTTGCCTGTGGTTTGACCGAGGATAGGATTTGGGAGCAGCGGGAGGAGATCCGCCGTATAAACCAAAGGTTCACTGATTTTCGTCTGCTGGCTGGGATTGAAGTGGAGATTCGCCCTGACGGCAGTTTGGATTTCGATGATGACCTGTTAGCAGAGATGGATATTGTTGTGGCATCTATTCACTCAGGATTCAATCAGGACGAGACAACCCTCACTGAGAGGGTGGTTGGCGCAATGCAGAATAAACATGTGGATATTATCGGGCATCCAACAGGGCGCCTGCTCGGCAGGAGAGAGCCCTATTCCATAGATATTGATCAGGTTTTAAAGATTGCAGCAGCAACAGGTACAGCTCTGGAGATCAACTCATCCCCGGACCGATTAGACCTCTGTGACCGGTATATCCGCAGGGGGAAGGAACTGGGGGTTTGTTTTGCTGTGAATACAGATGCCCATGACCTGCATTATTTGGATGATCTGCAGTACGGGGTGCTGCAGGCTCGCCGGGGTTGGTTGGAGAGGAATGATGTTATTAATACTATGACCTTTGAGCAATTGTCTGATTGGCTGCAGAGGAGTTAAACTTAGTTGAGGGAGGAGAAACCGGTGAGAATAAGGGATATTTATGAGATCGCTGTTCGCAAAGGAATCGCCGCTGACCCGCGGGGTGAAAAAGGAGTAAAAAGGGAGCTGTCTAAGCGGGAAAAGGAGTATGCGGACCTGAAGGAAAGCGAGAAAAAGGATTTTGACCAGGAAACATTGAGGAACCCTTACGGTGATACAAGGGTGCTCTATGGGGATCCTGATCAGGATGTGGATGGTGTATTGGCCGGTATTGATATAGAAGTGGGAGAGGTCCTGTTGGCTGACCGCCTGCGGGAAAAGGGGAAAAGAATCGACTTGATCATCTCCCACCACCCGGAAGGAAAAGCACTGGCAGCCCTGTATGAGGTCATGCACATTCAGGAGGATGAACTCCATATGTTGGGTGTGCCGATCAATGTGGCAGAGGGGCTGATGGCCAAAAGGATCGCTGAAGTAGAGCGCAGATTCATGCCCATCAACCATAACAGAGCAGTGGATGCAGCAACTCTCTTAGGTATCCCGATGATGTGTGTGCATACACCGGCTGATAATTTAGTACAGGATTACTTAACCCGTTATTTTGGAAAAAATGACCCGGAAACAGTGGGGGATATAGTGAAATTGCTGAAGGAGATCCCTGAATACAGAGAGAGTATGAAGCGCAATGCCGGGCCTAAGATCGTGGTAGGAAGCGATAAAAGGCGGGCTGGTAAGATTTTTGTGGATATGACCGGTGGCACCAGCGGTGCCAGGGAATCTTATGAAAAGCTGGCTGTAGCAGGTGTAGGAACTATAGTGGGGATGCACATGGGTGAGGACCACCGCAAAGAAGCTGAGAAACACCACATCAATGTGGTGATCGCCGGCCATATGGCCAGCGATTCCCTTGGGTTAAACCTCTTTTTGGATGAACTGGAACAGCGGGGTGTGGAGATCATCCCCTGTTCAGGGCTGCTGCGGGTCAGCCGTGTGCAGAAGTGGTAATGCTTATTGTTGGGATGGCTTTGCTATTTAACGGGTATTAATATTTATTAATGATCATTTTTTTCATGGAGGTTGCTGATTAAAGGAATGGCGAACAGAAAACCGGAACTGCTGGCACCTGCAGGAAACCCTCAGGCTTTAAGGGCTGCGGTGGAAAACGGGGCAGATGCTGTTTATCTGGCAGGGAAGATGTTTGGGGCGAGAGCATTTGCCGATAATTTCGACCGCAGTGCACTTAAGGATGCCTTTGAGTATGCCCACACCAGGAATGTGCGGATCTATATTACAGTCAACACACTGGTGGATAACAGGGAATTCGGTGAATTTACCGATTACCTGTTTTTTTTGTACAGGGAGGGAGCAGATGCACTGATCGTTCAGGATTTAGGTGCTGCAGCAATGATCAAAGAACTTCTCCCTGATATTTCCCTGCACGGCAGCACTCAGATGACAGTTCATAATGCCGCAGGTGTCAGGTTTCTGGAGGAACTGGGGTTTGATCGAGTGATTTTGGCCAGAGAAGTGGGATATGCTGATCTGCTGCAGATTAGGAAGAAGACCACTATGGATCTAGAGGTTTTTGTGCACGGGGCTCTATGCTTTTGTTATTCCGGGCAGTGTCTGTTCAGCAGTATGGTGGGTGGGAGGAGCGGCAACCGGGGACGGTGTGCCCAACCCTGCAGACTTCCCTATCAGCTTGTAGATGAGAAGGGGCGGGAGCTTTATCTTGACCATCAGGGGGAACACCTGATGAGCCCACAGGATCTGATGCTGATCAGAGAACTGCCGGACCTGGTTAAAGCCGGTATTTCATCTCTAAAGATTGAGGGGAGAATGAAAAGCCCGGAGTATGTAGCAACTGTTGTGCGCATCTATAAGGAGGCTTTACAGAGAGCCTGGGAGGATCCGGACAACTATAAGGTAACCCCTGAAGAAATCCGTGATCTGGCCCTTGTTTTTAACCGCGGTTTTACAACCGGTTATTTTTACGGCAACCCCGGCTCTGATCTGATGGGCTACACCAAACCCAACAACCGGGGGCTTCACCTGGGGAGGGTGCTCAAGGGTGGTCAAGGAAAGATAAGATTTAAGACAAAACTCCCTATTACAGCTGGGGATGAGATTGAGTTTTGGACAGCTGAGGGCTGTAGGGGGGTTAATGTACAGGAGATGTACTCACAGGGGAGAAAAGCGGATGAAGTTCTCCCCGGCAGTGAGGTGGAGATCAACATTCCCTTTTTTGTGCGCAGGGGTGACCGGGTTTTTAAAACCCGGGATCGCCGGCTGGAAGAGGAGGCAAGGGAAGGGATCACAGGCCCCTCCAAACGGAGGATCCCCCTTAATATGAGAGCAGTGGCTAGAATAGGCAAGCCTTTTCTGCTGGAAGGGTGGGATGAGGATGGCTATCATTATACTGCTCAAGGTGAGTTCATCGGTGAAAAGGCGAGAAAGCATGAGCTGACCGGTGAAGCTGTGCGGGCACAGGTGGACCGTTTGGGGAACACCCCCTTTGTTCTTCAAAAGCTGGAGTGTGAGATCGAACCAGGTGTGATTTTTCCGGTAAGTGAGATCAATGCTGTTCGGCGGCAGCTCACTGAGGCTCTGGAAAGGGCCCGTCTTCTCCGCTACCGGCGGAAGCTCCCCGGGGATGCCCAAAGGGGGCAAAAGAAGTATTGGTCTGCGCTGAAGCAGCACGCTGATAAAAAGAGAGGTCATAGCTCTGAACTGCCGGGAGATGGGGTGAAGCGTCCCTATCTTGCTGTGGCAGTGGGAGATTTCGCCGGTTTAAAGGCAGCCCTCAGAGGGGGGGCTGATCTCATCTATTTTGGTGGTTATTCTTTAAGGGGTAGGGAGCCCTGGACTGAAGAGAAGCTGAGAGCAGCTGTGGATCAGTGCCGCAAACAGGGGGCAGCCCCATATCTAATGCTGCCGCGGATCTGGCAGGAGGGCCAGGAAAAAGTGATCACAAAATATCTGGAGCACGCTAAAGCCTTGGCAGCTGAAGGTGTGCTGGCTGGGGATCTGGGTGGGTGCTATTACGCCTTGCAGGATGATCTGAGGGTGGTAGCCGATTTTTCGCTGCCTGTATTCAATGACCCAGCAGCAGATCTACTGCTGAAGGCCGGTGTAAGCCGCATCACACTCTCACCTGAGTTAAACCGCAGGCAGCTGAAGGGTTTTGCCTTTAAAGGAAGCGGCAGTTTGGAGATGATCATTCATGGGGCACTGCCACTGGTGATCAGTGAGCACTGTATCCCAGGTGCTCTCGCCGGAGGAAAGGGGATATGTTCTTTTCCCTGCAGGCGATCGTGTTTCTTAAAAGACCGCCGTGGTTATCTTTTCCCTGTGGTTAGTGATGAGAGTTGCCGTATGACCATTTACAATTCTCGGGAACTTTGCCTGATCGAACAGCTTGCAGAGATAACAGCTGATGGATATTATATTCTTAGACTGGAACTCCGCCCTTACCCAGCAGAGCATGTATTTAAGGTGACCAGCCTCTACTGCAGGGCGTTAACTGCTGCTGCCTACGGGGAATGGAATCACAGGAAAGCAAGATCTGTCTGGGAAGAGTTGGCTGAACTGTCTCAGTCAGGGTTGACCCGCGGACACTACCTGCGGGGTGTGCTGCAGGATGATAGCAGGGGAGAGGAAGAAGCTTAAATGGATAGATATTCCCTTAAGAAACTGGAGTTTCATAAAATAAAAGAGATGCTGGAACGGCATTGTGCCACTTCTCTGGGGAGGGCTTATGTACATGATTTAGAACCTGCTGTGGAACCGGAAGATGTCCTGCGGCTGCAGGAGGAGACCACAGAGGCATGTCATCTCTTGAGAATGCACCCAGAGCTTACCCTGGAGGGGGTGCAGGATGTGACACCTTCTTTGAGGAGGATCCTGATAGGAGGTGTTTTAGAGCCTGATGAACTGCTCAACCTGCTGGGACTGTTAAAGGCAGCCCAGCGCATGAAAAAAACACTCTTAAGAGATGATATGGAACTGCCCCTTTTGCAAGAACGGGCGGCAAAGCTGCAGGAGTGCTTCCCGCTGCAGGAGAAGATTTCATTTTGTATTGAGCCTGATGGTGAGATCGCTGACCGTGCCTCACCTGAACTTTTCAGACTGCGCCAGCAGGTGAGAAGTCTGGCAGGAAAGATCCGGGAACAGTTGGATGAGATACTGAACAAACCTGAGTGGAATAAATATCTGCAGGAGCCCATCTACACCATGCGTGGTGACCGTTATGTGGTGCCTGTCAAACAGGAATACCGCAGCCAGTTTTCAGGTCTGGTGCATGACCAGTCGGCCAGTGGAGCAACTGTTTTTATGGAGCCTATGCCTTTGGTGCGGCTAGGTAATGAACTGGCAGTTGCACGCTCTGCGGTGGGTCAGGAGGAGTTTCGTGTTCTCGAGGAGCTATCCAGATCTGCTGCGGTCTATCATGATGAAATGAAAGAGGACCTGGATTTGTTGGGAGAGCTGGATTTTATTCTGGCTAAAGGGTGCCTGAGCAAGGAAATGAATGCCAATCCTCCTAGCTTCAATCAGGAGGGATATCTGATCATTAAAGGGGGGCGTCACCCCCTGCTCAAAGGAGAGGTAGTTCCTCTGGATATCAGGCTGGGTCAGGATTTTGATTGTTTGGTCATCACAGGGCCCAACACCGGAGGAAAAACAGTTGCTCTTAAAACTGTAGGGCTGCTGCTGGCCATGGCTCAAGCCGGTCTGCATATACCCGCACAGGAAGGAACTGTTTTGCCTGTTTTAAAGAATGTCTTCGCCGATATTGGTGATGAGCAGAGCATAGAACAGTCTCTCAGCACTTTTTCCGGACATATGACTAATATTGTGCGGATTATGCAGAGTGCTGACAGCGGGTCTCTGGTGATCCTTGATGAACTGGGAGCGGGGACCGATCCGGAACAGGGTGCTGCTCTGGGGATGGCTATTTTAGACAGCCTGCTGCAAAAGGGTGTTCTGGTGATTGTAACAACCCATTTCAGTGAATTGAAGGTTTTCGCCCATGCCAGGTCACGGGTGGAAAATGCCTCTGTGGAGTTTGACAGCAAAACACTGAAACCCACCTTTAGGCTTTCTATCGGTGTACCAGGGGAGAGCAATGCTTTCGCTATCGCCGGGCGGCTTGGTCTTCCAGCAGGGATAATCGAGCAGGCAAAAGGCTTCCTGGATCCCAAACAAAGAGAACTGTCCGATCTGATCCGACATCTCAAAGAGGACCAGTTTGCTGCATCTTCAGCCCGGGCTGAAGCAGAGGAACTGCGCCGGGAGATGAAGGAATTAAAAGAAAGGGTAGCCAGGGAAGAGAGGAAACTGCGGGAAAAGCAGAGGGAGATTTTGTCCCGGGCACATGAGGAGGCCCGGGAACTGGTGCGAACCGCCAGAAGAGAAGCAGAGCAGTTGATCCGTACTCTGCGGGAAGAGGTAAAGTACCAGGAGAGCAGGGCAGGTCTGGAACATGCACGACTGATCAGGCGTGAGATCAGCAAACTGGCAGCAAGGATCGATGATAATGTCAGTTCTGTTGAAATGGAGCCTGAAGGTGAAATCCCTGCTGCTTTAGAACCTGGAGATATTGTGCTGATTCCCCGTTTCAAGCAGGAAGGCTGTGTACTGGAATCCCCCAATGAAGACGGGGAGGTGCTTGTTCAGGTAGGGGCCTTAAAGCTGAACATTTCCCTTAAGGACCTGCGAAAGAGCAAAAAGAAACAGGACTCAGTACAGACATCTGTTTCCAAGGACCAGGCTATCAGCAGGAATGCGGCAGTACCTCCTGAATTTGATTTCCGTGGACTCAGAGTAGAAGAAGGGTTAAAAGAGGTGGATAAGTATATAGATCAAGCATACCTGGCGGGTATGACCAAGGTTTCACTTATTCACGGCAAAGGGACAGGGGCTATGCGGCATGCGGTGCGGGAGTATTTGGCGAAACATCCCTTTGTGGCATCATTTCGCAGTGGTGATTACTATGAAGGGGGAACAGGAGTTACCATTGTTGAGTTTAAATAACCATTAATATTAAAGAGCCAGCAGAGATCTGCTGGCTCTTTAGATCATTTATTTTTAGCCATTACCATTGCCATTGCCTTTACCGTTATTATTATCTATTATCGGTAGCTTCTTTTTTTCCACCTGATGGTCCTGCAGCGGACAGCGCTGTTTTGGTGCTTCATCTGGTTTGAATTTCCGCTCTTCAATAAATTCTGCCGGACACCCGCCTGTTTCCAAAAGGCCCGGTGTGTTTGCCAGATAGAGAACACCATTATGGCGCGGGTCTGTACAGACTTTAAGAGTTACCTCCTGCTGAAAGTGGGGCCCATGTTTGTCACAGACCTCTGTGGGCATTTTGACCTCTGGGTCATCTTTAAGGAAAACTGTTTTTACTTTATGGGGGCAGTATGGGCTTGCCAACATCTCGGTCTCTTCACATATTTCTACCTGTACATGTAGGTCACAGGTGTCTTTGGGCAGTGATCCCCGAACAAATATTTCCTTGAGTTGGTCATCTTCAGGGCAAAAAGCATTAGGTAGTTTACCTGATTTCAAGCAAATTGCTTGACTCACAATTCCCGAGGGCCTAGGGAACTGTTTGACAGGAAGGCCCTCTGTGGCTTTTTGCATAACCGCTTTCCAGATTAAAGCCGGGAAAGACCCCCCTGCAGCCCGTGAGTCCTTGATCTTATCTTCTTTGTCAAATCCCATCCAGACAGCACCTGTGAATTCAGGTGTATAACCCATAAACCAGATATCCTTTGTCTCCTCAGTAGTTCCAGTTTTGCCGGCAACCGGTCGATTCATCCTAGCTCTTGTCCCTGTACCGCTTTTGACAACCGTTTGGAGCAGGTCCGTCATGATATAAGCTGTTTCTTCAGACATAACCACCCGTTTTTGGGGGTTAGCATCATATATGACATTTCCTTCACGGTCCAATATTTTGAGCACAGTGTGGGGCTCGATATAAACACCCTGATTGGCAATGGCACCAAAAGCCCCTGCCATCTCCAATGGTGAGATGCCATAGGTTATTCCTCCCAGAGCAAGGGCTAAGTTGCGGTCGCGGTTATCTTCAAAACTGCTTATACCCAGTTTTTTGGCAAACTCCAAGCCGTAGTCGATGCCTATGGTGTTCAGCAGACGAACAGCATAGGTGTTTTTTGACCACTGAACAGCGTAACGCATAGTGATCATGCCTTCATATTTATGGTCATAGTTATGAAAAGTCTTATTTCCTACCTTAACAGGGGCATCCAGCAGTGAGAGCGCTGTGGTATACCCTTTTTCCAGAGCAGGGCTGTAAACAACCAACGGTTTAATTGCAGAACCCGGTTGGCGCTTAGCCTGGGTTGCTCTGTTGAATGAGCGCTTTCCGGAGTGTTCTCTCCCACCAACCAGTGCATGAACCTCTCCTGTTTTGTTTTCCAGCAGCACCATTGCCCCTTCTACCTTTTTATCGCCCTGATCCCTGGGGAAATTGGCGCTGTTGGCAAAAAGCTCCTCAGCTTTTTGCTGTACCTCTGGATTAAGTGCTGTGTATATTTTTAAACCCCCGCGATAAATAAGTGCCTGGCACTCTTCAGATGACATCCCCTGTTCCTGGAGGATTGCTTCAGTTTCTGCGATCACATGATCAGTGTAGTAGGGGTATGTATAACTGGTTACTTCCCCCTCCCGGTACTGGAGTTCCTCCTGTTTGGCCTGTTCTGCTTCTTCTTTAGTGATCTTGCCATATAGAACCATTTGGCTTAAGACCAGTTCCTGCCTTTTCTTAGCCAGTTCCGGGTCCTGGACAGGGTTATAGTTATTGGGGCTGCGCACAATACCGGCCAGGACCGCACTTTCCGCAAGTGTAAGGTCCTTTGCATTTTTACCGAAATATTGCTGAGCTGCGGTTTGCACACCGTAAACTCCATTGCCAAAGTAGATGCGGTTTAAATAGAATTCCAGGATTTCATCCTTGGAGTAGCGGTGTTCCACCTGGAGTGCAAGAACAGCCTCCTGGATCTTCCGTTTAAATGTCTTTTCCTGGGTGAGGAATGAGTTCTTAACCAGCTGCTGTGTAATGGTGCTACCTCCTTCAGCACCGATACCTCCTTTGATGTTGGCAATAACAGCTCTACCGATGGCCTCAATGTCCACACCATAATGATCATAAAAACGATTGTCCTCTATTGCTATAAAAGATTCTGGAAGATAGGGAGGAAGATCATGGAGTGAAACAGGGGTACGGTTTTCTTCAGCAAATAAACGGGAAGCAGGATTACCCTTCCGGTCGTAAATAATAGAAGACTCGCTTCCCTCAAGTTTTTGCGGATCCCATTCGGGCATTGACATCACAGCACCTGCCACATAGCCGCAGCCAACAAAAATAAGAACTATTCCCAGTAAGACAAGGGTAAGAAGCAACACTCTTGAAAAGCTGAGTTTCTTTTTTCTTTTTTTTCTTTTAGCAGTTTGTTTAACTTTAGCTTCTCTGTCAGACATGTGGATCACCCACCTTGGATGGTTTATTCGGTTATTCCCGTCAAATTACCTCCAGGGCCTGATAAATGTGTAAGGTTCAGTGCCCGGGACTCTTCAATGGATTCCTGTGGGGCAACAACGGTTAGTATATCATTTTTCTCAATGATTGTATCTGCATCAGGTGACACAATCTCTTTTCCATTGCGGTTAATGGATAGGATTGTGCCCCCTGTCAGGGTGCGGAATTCAGCTTCTTTGAGACTCTTCCCAATTAAAGGGGAGTTTTTCTCAACTCGAAACTCATGAATCCGCTGATAGCGTGTTGCCATTTTAAAAGTATATTCCAGCAGTTCATTGGTGAGCTGACCAATTTTTTGATCGAGTTTTCTCCGTTCCTGTAGATAATAATGGAGCCTCTTTTGTATATCCTCTAATATTTGGCGCTGACCATATTCTGCCAGGTAGTTTTCTGCAGCGGTATGGGAACAAACAATAACACCTACTCCAGGCTGCAGTCTTACAATTTTTCTTTCTTCTAGAACTGCCAGAGCCCTCCTTATTGTTTCTGGAGAAACATTGTATCTTCCTGCCAGTGATGACCTGCCAAGTATTTTTTGTCCTTCCCGGTATTCACCCCTGGCAATACATGTGGCTATATCTACGGCAATTTTGATATAGCGTGCAGGTCTGTTGCGTGGTATTTCTTCAGACACAAATAGTCATCCTTCCGATATATATTCTTTTCAAAGTATAGCATATCATGTCTGGGTCGGGAAGTTATGATAATAACAAAAAGATACAGATCAAACTCCTTGAACTAAACGTGGTTTCCGCAGATGAAAAGACCTGCCGCAAGCTTGCTGCAGTTTGCAGTTAAAAAAAGTTGAGGACAGAGTTGATCAGCGGTTGAAGGAACTATTGGTGGGGATTCAATGAGATGTTAGGTAAAAG
>LFTQ01000041.1 GCA_001513545.1 Clostridia bacterium DTU068
GGATGAAGCCGCAGCTTACCTCCAGGAAACGCTGTCTTCAATGAAAAGTTAACATTGTAGCTAAATCTATTGCAGTAAATAGTGGGTTTTGTTATAATAATAAACGGTGCGAAAGGATGCAAGGCCGCTAGAAATTATTTATCTGTTCAGGAGGGTTAGTAAGAGTGGGTATTTGCCCACTCTTTCATATTATACCAGATGACCATCACCTGAGAATGGAGGTAATTTTTTGAAAGGACAGTCTGTTAAAGAGAGGGTTGAAGAGTTGATTACTCCCTTTATCTTACAAGAAGGGCTGGAACTGGTTGATGTGGAATATCAAAAAGATGGTCCTAACTGGTTTCTACGCATTTTCATAGATAAGCCTGGTGGAGTTAAACTGGATGACTGCGAAAAGATCAGCAATATTGCCGGTTCTGTTTTGGATAGGGCTGATATAATTCCACAAAAATATTATTTAGAAGTATCTTCACCAGGGGTAGAACGACCCCTGAAAAAACCGGAGGATTTTGAGCGTTTTTGTGGGTCAAACATAACTGTGCGCACTAAGTCAAAGATCCAGGGAAGCAGAAACTTTCAAGGTGTTTTGGCGGGTTATGAAGATGACCAAGTGGTTCTAGAGACCACAGATGGTTTGATCAAAATTCCTTTTCATTTAATTGGAAAGGCAAGATTAAAGGTATTTTAAACTATTGTGGGGAGGTGAACAGAAATGAATCTTGAATTGATCAATGCTCTACAGGATATTGAAAAGGAAAAAGGCATTAGCAGTGAGGTACTGCTGGAGGCAATTGAACATGCTTTACATACAGCCTATAGAAAGAATTTTGGCTCAGCACAGAACTCCCGCATCGAAATTGACAAGGAAACGGGAGAGATTAGGGTTTATTCTAGAAAAACAGTTGTTGCTAACGTAAGTGATTCCAATACTGAGATCTCATTGGAAGAGGCAGTGCAGGTAGAACCCGAAGCCAAAGAGGGGGAAGTAATAGAGATCGAAGTTACACCCCGTGATTTTGGACGGATTGCTGCACAGGCTGCAAAACAGGTTGTTGTACAGCAGATCAGAGAGGCTGAAAGAGGCCTTATCTATCAAGAGTTTTCCAGCCGTGAAGGGGATATTGTGACAGGGACTGTGAGGCGTCAGGAAGCAAAGAATATTTTTATTGATTTAGGACGAGCTGAAGCAGTGCTTATACCCTCTGAACAGATTCCAACTGAAAAGTATAACCGCGGTGACCGGATCAAGGCTTATATTACTGAGGTGAAAAAGACAACTAAGGGCCCTCAGATATTGGTTTCCCGTACTCATCCAGGTCTCTTAAAGAGGCTTTTTGAATTAGAAGTGCCGGAAATTTTTGAGGGAATTGTAGAAATAAAGGCAGTTGCCCGGGAACCGGGGATGCGCTCCAAGATTGCGGTATATTCGAGAGATGAGAATGTTGATTCTATTGGATCCTGTGTAGGGCCTAAAGGGATGCGTGTGCAGGCGGTAGTTGTTGAACTCAAGGGTGAAAAGATAGACATAGTTAAATGGAGCAGTGATCCAAGGGAGTTTATCGCCAATGCCTTGAGTCCAGCTAAGGTTGACTCTGTTGAAATCGATGAGGAAGAAAAAGCAGCCAGGGTGATTGTTCCAGATCATCAACTATCTCTTGCAATCGGTAAAGAAGGACAAAATGCCAGACTGGCAGCGCGGTTAACCGGATGGAAAATCGATATTAAGAGCACATCCCAGGCTGCTTCATGGTAATAAGCTTTTCTGAAGACCGCTATTATTGATGTTAAGAGGTGGTTCAGCAGTGCCTAGAATAAAAAAAATTCCTAAGAGAATATGTGTAGGCTGCAAAGAGACCAAAGATAAGAAAGAATTGATTCGGATTGTCAGAACTCCTAATGGTGAAGTCAAAATCGACATAACCGGGAAGATGTCGGGTAGAGGTGCTTATATCTGCTGTAGTAAAGAGTGCTTAGAAACTGCTCTTGCTGGTAAGCATCTAGAACGTGCATTACAGGTTGAACTGCCCCAGGACTTAGCTGCTGCTCTGGAAAAAAAGGTATTGGGTGAAACCAATTGACACTGTTTGATCTATTGGGATTTGCCAAAAAGGCAAATAAAATGGTTTGTGGAATGTCTAACTGTCTGAATGCTGTAATAAAGAAAAAGGCAAAACTGGTGATTATAGCTGAAGATGCAGGGGTATCTCGTAAAAAGTTGATCAAGGAATGTGAATTAAATGGGGTTCCCTTCATCGAGTTTGGTACAAGGGAACAGTTTATTGATAGATTAGGGTATGATGCCTGTTATTGGGCGGTTCTCTCAGAACAGATGGCAGATGCAATTCAGAGGGAATTAATTAAGATGAAGATTTAGGGATTCAAAAAAATGGGGGTGATTGAATGGCAAAAATCCGCATACATGAATTGGCCAAGGAATTAAAAATTAACAGTAAAGATTTGGTTGCCCAACTGCAACAAATGGGCTATGCAGTTAAAAACCATATGAGCACAATAGAAGAAAACGATGTAGGACAAATAAGAAGAGCGCTTAAAATCAAAGGTACAATAGAAAAAAAAGGTAAAGGCGCTAAGGATTATAAAAAAGATAAATCACATGATGATTCTGAAAAGGATTATCGCAAACGGGCACAGGCTCGTAAAGAGGAGATTCGTCAGAAAAAAGAGCAGGACCAGAGGAAGGTTTTGGCAAAAGTAAGGAATAACTTCCGCGGGAAAGGCAAAAAGAAACGCAAAGATAGCAATCGTTCAGTAGAGGATAGCAAAGAGTTGAAAAAGATCATCATAGAGGAGCAAATCACTGTCCAAGAACTGGCAAACTTAATGCATGTTAATGGTGCTGAGGTCATAAAAAAGTTAATCGATCTGGGGGTAATGGCCACCATCAACCAGGTAATTGACAGTGATACAGCTACCCTGGTTGCTTCAGAATTTGGTATTGATACTGTGGTACGGGATGAAATGGTAGAACTGGAAGCAGCTTTGAACGATCTGCCAGATAAGCCGGAAGACCTCAGGCCAAAGCCACCTGTGATCACGGTAATGGGTCATGTTGACCACGGTAAAACCTCTCTGCTAGATTTTATTCGACATACCGATGTTATTGCAACTGAAGCAGGGGGGATCACCCAACATATCGGTGCCTATCAGATCGAAACTAAGGGTAAAAAGATTACTTTTCTTGACACACCAGGCCATGAAGCATTTACTACAATGCGGGCCAGGGGAGCTCAGGTAACAGATATTGCAGTTCTGGTGGTGGCTGCTGATGATGGTGTTATGCCTCAGACAGTAGAAGCAATCAACCATGCCAAGGCTGCCAATGTACCGATTGTGGTGGCCATCAATAAAATGGATAAGCCTGCTGCTAACCCTGATCATGTAAAACAGCAGCTTGCAGAATACGGGCTTGTTCCAGAGGAATGGGGGGGGAACACTATCTGTGTTCCAGTTTCCGCGAAAAAGGGAACAGGCATTGATCAACTTCTGGAAATGCTACTGCTTGTTGCTGAAATGGAAGAATATAAGGCAAACCCCTTTTGTCCGGCACGTGGTACAGTAATAGAGGCAGAACTCGATAAGGGACGAGGCCCTGTTGCTACAGTTTTGATCCAGAAGGGCACACTGTCTGTGGGTGATCATATACTGGTGGGCACTGCCTTTGGTAATGTCAGGGCTATGTATGATTTTAAAGGGCGCCGCATCAAGAAAGCTCTACCCGGCACACCGGTAGCGATTCTGGGATTGTCAGAAGTACCTGCTGCAGGTGATTTGCTTTATGCGGTTGCTGACGAAAAAACTGCCCGTCAGATAGCCGAAAAACGCTTGGATAAAAAGCGTAAAATGGAAAATGTTGTTCCAGAGAGAGTTACTTTAGATGACCTTTTTAATCAGATCAAAGAAGGCAAGGTTAAGGAACTGAACTTGGTTGTGAAAGCTGATGTACAGGGTTCAGTGGAGGCTCTAATTCAGGCTCTTAATAAATTAAATGACAGAGAAGTTAGAATTAATATCATCCACTCCGGAGTGGGTGCTATAACAGAGACCGATGTGATGCTGGCTAGTGCCTCTAATGCCCTGATCATCGGTTTTAATGTAAGGCCAGATACCAATGCTAAAAAAGCCGCTGAAACTCAAAATATAGAAATGCGGCTTTACAGGGTTATCTATGAGGCTTTAGATGATATTAAAGCAGCCCTGGAGGGGATGCTGGAGCCCATTTACAAAGAGGTTTCTATAGGCAGAGCTGAAGTGCGCGAACTCTTCCATATCCCTAAAGTGGGGACAATTGCCGGATGCAATGTCTTAGAGGGCAAGGTGGTCAGAAACGGCAGTGTGCGATTGATACGTGAAGGTGTTGTTGTTTATGAAGGAAAGGTTGATTCATTGAAAAGGTTTAAAAATGACGCCCGAGAGGTTGCTCAGGGACATGATTGCGGTATTGGACTTGATAGATTCCAGGATATAAAAATTGGAGATATCCTGGAGGTTTATGAGATGGAAGAGATAAAAAGGGAGTTAATGTCTTAAAAGGGTGTGATGGTAAATGAGCTACCGCGCTGGCCGTTTAGCAGAGGAAATAAAAAAAGTAATAACAGATCTGCTACAGACCGAGCTGAAGGATCCGCGCATCAACCCAATGACCAGTGTGACATCTGTAAGTGTTTCTAAAGACCTGCGCTACGCAAAAGTATATATAAGTGTATTGGGATCAGAGGATAAGAAGAAAGAAACACTGGATGGCTTAAAGAGTGCCTGTGGTTTTATCAGGTCAGAAATAGGGAAAAGAATCCGTCTCCGGTATCACCCGGAAATTACCTTTGAACTTGACAAATCCATTCAACACAGTCTGGAGATCAACCGTATACTGCGGCATCTGAAACAAGATAAGGGATGCGACTGATGGAAGGTATTGAAGATATCGTCAAAATATTAAAGACAAAACAGACCTTTGTACTGACAACACATATCCATGCAGATGGCGATGCTCTGGGGTCCCTGCTGGCACTTGGTTTAGCCCTAATAAATAACGGTAAAAATGCTGTTATGATACACTCTGAGCCGGTTCCTGAAAGCTATCGGTTTTTGCCTGGTGCTGAGCAGGTAAAAATGGTACAAGATCTAAAAGAGAGTTTTGAGGTCGGTATTGCTTTGGACTGTACCAACCTATCCCGGGCAGGAGATGCTGCACACATACTGCAAAAAGCTGATTGTGTTATCAATATTGATCACCATATCAGCAATGAGTATTTTGGTCAGATCAATATGGTGGAAACCGAAGCCGCTGCTACAGGGGAAATGGTTTGTGCTCTGCTGGTCAAAGGGGGCTTTATTATCACTCCGGATATTGCGACTAATCTTTATACAGCCATAATAACTGACACTGGGTCTTTCCGTCACCAGAACACTACAGCCAACTGTTTCAGAACGTGTGCTTATCTGCTGGAATGTGGTGCAGCTCACAACTTTATACAGCATAATCTTTATGAGCAAAGGTCCCTTCAAAGCCTGCGATTTATGGTCAAGGTGCTACAGACCCTTTCAATAAATGAAAACGGTATGATCGCCTGGATGACCATTACCAGAGATATAATCACAGAGGCAGATAATAGTGATGGTCTGATAGATTATGCTAAATCCTTGAAGGGTGTTGAGGTGGGAATTTTATTTAAAGAGATGGATTCAGGTGAGATTAAGGTTAGTTTTCGCTCAAAAAGCTTTGTTGATGTCAATCAACTGGCAGCTCATTTCGGAGGAGGCGGCCATGAGCGAGCAGCTGGGTGTTCTATCAAAGGCAATCTAAAGGAAGTGGAACAGCTTGTTATTCGAAAAACAGAGGAATATCTGGCTAAGCGGAGGGCTGCAGAATGAACGGTCTAATTAATGTTTTAAAACCACCGGGGATTTCTTCCCATGATGTTATAGTTTATCTTCGGCACTTATTTAAAATAAAGAAAATAGGTCATACAGGAACCCTGGATCCAGGGGCAGCAGGAGTAATTCCTGTTTGTGTAGGGCAGGGAACCAGGGTTGCTGAGTACCTGATCAATAAGCCGAAAAAGTACCGAGCGGAAATAACTTTTGGAATTAGAACAGATACTTTTGATGCTGGGGGAGAAATTCTTGAGAGAAATAGAGGGGTCAGGCTTGAACTGACTGATGTAATTGATGCATTAGAGGAGTTTAAGGGTGAAATAAAACAAGTTCCTCCTATGATATCAGCTGTACACTATAAGGGTAAACGACTGTACCAGTTGGCGCGCCAGGGCAAAGTAGTTGAACGAAAAGCAAGAAGGGTGCGGATCTACCAAATCAAAATAATTCGTTTTCAAGGAGATCTGCCTTATCCGCGCCTTTATATTGATCTTGAGTGCTCCAAAGGGACTTATGTGCGCAGTATTTGTGAGCAGTTGGGTGAAAGATTGGGGTGTGGTGCACACTTGTCTTTTTTGGTGCGGACAAAAAGCGGCCCTTTTTTGCTGAAAGAATCCTTTACCCTGGAGGAGATTAAGGAAATGTGGGAAGAGAGGGATCTTTCCTTTTTACTGCCCATTGACTATGCTCTCGACCACTTACCTGCTTTAACTGTTAAAGAAAAAGCAGTGCGCCATATTTTAAATGGTTTGCCCCTTGCGCCCTCCGGTATATTAGGGGGGGTGGGAAGGGAGTTACCCGGTTTCGTACGTCTTTATTCACCAGTAGGGAAATTATTAGCTCTGGCAAATCTTTGTACAACCTGTGATGGAGAATGGCACTATAAATTGAAAAAAGTATTCAGTTCATAATATTAACAATGAGAGGTAAGATCCATGGAGGTTCTACGAAGTCTGGAACAAAGAACTGATGGCAGCACATTGATTATTGCTCTTGGAAATTTTGATGGAGTCCATTTGGGACACCGTAAGCTCTTGAAAAAAATGGTCTCCTATGCCCACAAAAAGGGAGGCATACCATCGGTTTTGCTGTTTCAACCCCATCCTCAACAGGTTTTAAATCCGGCGACTGCTCCCAGGCTTATTATGAGTAATGAAAGAAAAATGAAAGTAATGAATGACCTGGGAGTTAAGGTTTTTTATTTAATACCTTTTGATTTAAATTTTGCTTCCCAGGAACCAGAGGAGTTTGTTGAAGAAATTCTGATCAAAAAGCTCAATGTGAGTGGAGTTTTTGTGGGTTATAATTATCAATTTGGTAAGTGCGGTGCTGGGAGGCCTGAATATCTTAAAAAAATTGGTGTGGAAAAGGGGATCTATGTAGAGGTTATCCCACCTGTAGTCATGCATGGAGTTCCCGTCAGCAGTACTTTAATTCGTTCTGCTTTAAACAATGGTGATATTGTTAGGGCTAGAGAACTGCTTGGATATTGGCCTGTTTTGCAGGGTGAAGTGATTAAAGGGGATCAGCGGGGGCGCAGGATAGGTTTTCCTACAGCAAACCTGGCTGTGCCTGAAGAGCTTTTGATTCCCCGGAACGGGGTTTATGCAGGTGAAGCTGTGGTAGATGGGAAACCCTATTTGGCTGTGCTTAACATTGGAAGGCATCCTACTTTTGGATTAAGCAGTAAACAAACCATTGAAGCACATTTACTGAAGTTTGATGGTGATCTTTATGGAAAGCAATTGGAGATAAGTCTGTATAAGATGCTGCGGGAAGAAAAAAAATACAATAATGCAGATGAGTTAATTGATCAAATCAATAAAGATATTGAACTGGCCGGGAAGATTCACGAGGAAATAGGACAAAAACAGCTTCAAAGGGAAAGTTCAGGGTTAATCCGAAAGATTTACAATTAGGATAAACTATGGTAAGATCATAAAATGAAAATGCCGGAAAAGAGGATGAGTATACTTGGGACTTCTGGTGATTCATGATATCACCACGATTTGCAAAGGGTAGTAAAGTTGTCCCAAGTGCAGTCAGGGTCCTTGCCAAATCGGGTAGAATGATCGATTCTTGTCAAGGACATTCCTGCAGGAAGGCTTATTATCACAATTATCGGTAAATAATATTCAAAGAAAGGTGAGGAGGTTTTACATTGTCATTCAGTTCAGCGGAGAAAAAAGAGGTTATTGAAAAATACCAAATACATGAACGTGACACCGGTTCTCCAGAGGTACAGATAGCCCTTCTGACAGAGAGGATCAATTATTTGACTGAACACCTTAAGGTACACAAAAAAGATCACCATTCACGGAGGGGTTTACTGAAGATGGTCGGTCAAAGGCGCGGTTTCCTTAATTATCTGCGAGAGAAAGATCCTGCACGATACCGGGTCATTATAGAAAAACTAGGTCTTCGTCGCTAAAATGTATTTAGACATTCGGGGGGGAGCGGTAAGCCGCTCTTTCTGATTATTATTCAACTTTTTAGGAGGTTAATTATGCCAGAGACGTTTCAAATGATGCTTGGCGGCCGGCCTTTGCTAATGGAATTTGATAAGGTGGCCAAGCAGGCTAATGGCGCTGTTTTAATACATTACGGGGATACGGTAGTCTTAGTGACAGCAACTATTTCCAAGGAACCGCGGGAGGGAATTGATTTTTTTCCGCTCTTAGTTGATTATGAAGAGCGGTTATATGCTGTTGGGAAAATTCCCGGTGGTTTTATTAAGAGAGAAGGTAGACCCACAGAAAAGGCTATATTATCTGCAAGGCTGATCGATAGGCCTATCAGACCCCTTTTTCCCCAGGGTTTCCGCAATGATGTCCAGGTAGTAGCCACAATCATGTCTGTAGACCAGGATTGTGATCCCAGTATAACTGCAATGATCGGCGCTTCGGCCGCACTTTCTGTATCTGATATTCCCTTTTCTGGACCGATAGCAGGTGTAATCGTTGGTCGGATCAAAGGTGAATATGTGATCAATCCTACTGTAGAACAGGAAAAAGAGAGTGATATCCATCTGGTTGTAGCTGGAACCGATCAAGCTGTTTTAATGGTAGAAGCTGCTGCCAATCAGGTGAGTGAAGAAGTGATCATTGCTGGTATCGAATTTGGGCATCAGGTAATTAAGGAGATTGTGCAGTTTCAGCAGGAGATTGTACAAAAAATTGGCAAAGAGAAACTTGACGTTCCTACCTTCGAACCGGACCCTCAAATTGTAGAAGATGTAAAAGCATATGCCTACGACAAAATTGCTGAGGCTGTTAAAAACCCTGATAAACTTGCCAGACAAAATGCTCTGGATGAATTGGAGAAGGAGACAGTTGAGCATTTTGCTGAGATTTATCCAGAACAGGAGAAAGATGTTCAGGAGGTTTTCTTAAAGACACTGAAAGAGATTGTCAGAAAAATGATCCTTGAAGACAGTATACGCCCTGACGGTAGGAAGCTTGACGAGATCAGGCCTATTACCACTGATGTGGGAATCCTGCCCCGTACCCATGGGAGCGGTTTGTTTACCAGAGGGCAGACCCAGGTATTGACTGTAGCCACACTGGGTACTATCAGAGAAGAACAGATTCTGGATGATCTCGGGCTTGAGGAGTCCAAACGCTACCTCCATCACTATAATTTCCCCCCTTACAGTGTAGGGGAGACAAGGCCGATGAGGGGTCCCGGCCGTAGGGAGATCGGACACGGTGCTTTAGCTGAGAAGGCCTTGCTTCCTGTGCTCCCTGATGAAGATGAGTTCCCATATACAATCAGGCTTGTATCAGAGGTGCTGGAATCCAATGGTTCAACATCAATGGCCAGTGTTTGTGGAAGCACTTTGGCATTGATGGATGCAGGAGTGCCTATCTCTGCTCCTGTAGCGGGCATCGCTATGGGTTTGGTTACCGGTGAAAACGGTTTTGCGGTTTTAAGTGATATCCAGGGGATGGAGGATGCCCTGGGTGATATGGATTTCAAGGTTGCTGGCAGTGCTGAAGGTGTGACAGCTTTGCAGTTGGATATTAAAGTACAGGGTATTACTACTGATGTGTTGCGGCAAGCTCTTGCTCAGGCGAAAGAGGGAAGACTGTTTATCCTCAGCAAGATGGCTGAAGCCATCAAGGAACCGCGTCCAGAATTATCACCACATGCCCCGAGAATTATCACCATGACCATCGACCCTGAAAAAATCAGGGATGTTATCGGCCCTCAGGGTAAAACCATCAGAAAGATCATTGAAGAGACTGGAACAGAGATCGATATAGAGGATGATGGCCGGGTCTTCATAGCTGCAGTTGATGAAGAAGCGGGGAAAAATGCTGTAAGCATCATAGAGCGGCTAACTCAGGACGTGGAAGTGGGGAAAATATATTTGGGCAAGGTTGTTCGACTGATGGACTTCGGTGCCTTTGTAGAGATAATCCCCGGAGTCCTGGGCAGTGCCGGTAAGGAAGGCCTGGTTCATATCTCCCAGTTGGATGAACAGAGAGTTAATCGGGTCAGAGATGTTGTCAAAGAAGGTGATGAGATCATTGTCAAGGTAACTGAGATTGATAGACAGGGTCGGATCAACCTTTCTCGCAAAGAAGCAATTAAGGCCCTGCGCCGCAAAACGGAAAAATAAGTCATCTGGGAAAGCAAATATCTTCCCCGCCTCCGGAATATAATGTTATTTAGGAGGTGCGGAAGTGTTTGTTTTTTTCTGGAGAAAAAAATGGTTTATCTTATGTATTGCAGCGGTGTTGGTAGTTTGTGTCTATGCTGCTGCATTTTCAGCAGAACAGGTTTTCAGTCGCAGGAAACCCATTTATCAAGGTAATCCTGAAAAAAAACAGGTTGCCATTACTGTGAATGTGGACTGGGGTGAAGAACACATTCCCCAGATGCTGGATTTATTTCAGAAAAACCGGGTGAAGGCAACTTTTTTTATCAGCGGAAGATGGGCTAGTGAGCATCAACAACTTGTACGGAAGATTGCAGAATCAGGTCATGAAATAGGCAACCATGGTTTTTCACACCCACATGTCAATGACCTCTCAGTTGAGGAAAACATGAAAGAAATCCAGGAAACCTCAAAGGTGATTGAGCAGGCAGCCCAGAGGAAAACCCGTTATTTCGCGCCACCATATGGAGAATACAATGACAGTGTATTAGAAGCTGCAGCAAAAACAAAGCATCAGATCATACTCTGGACCGTTGATACAGTGGACTGGCAAAAACCACCGGCAGATGAAATTAATTCACGGGTCTTAAGCCGTGTTCACAATGGCGCAATTATTCTGATGCATCCCACCGAACCAACCCTTGAGGCCTTGCCTGAGATGCTTACAGGGCTGCCGCAGCAGGGTTATCAAATTGTGCCCTTGGAAAAACTAATAGCTGATTAATTCTTATCGATGGGGGGGGAATTTGTGTAGATGAGAGAACATAGGTGTTTTTTGCAGTTAACTGTATTTTTGACTGTGGTTCTGCTGACAAATCATCTGCACTGTGGTACTGCCTGGGCAGATGAACAATTAAACCTAACAGCTAATTCTGCAGTTCTAATGGATTACAGTACAGGGTCGGTTTTATACAGCCACAATGCCACCAAACCTCTTCCCCCTGCCAGCACTACTAAAATAATGACTGGGCTTCTCAGCTTAGAGATTGGTGATGGAGAAGAAAGGGTAGTTATCGATGAGTATTCAGCTATGATGGAGGGGACAAGCCTTTACCTGAAAGCAGGACAAATCCTCACTCTTTATGATCTAACCAAAGGTGCCTTGATTAATTCCGGAAATGATGCAGCATCAGCTATAGCTGTACATATAGCTGGAAGTGAACAGCTTTTTGGGGATTTAATGACCTTTAAAGCCCGAACCATCGGCTGCGGCTCTCGGAGCAGGTTTTATAACCCCCATGGACTTCCGCAGGAGGGACATGCTATCAGCGCCTATGATCTGGCGGTCATCACCCGTTATGCTATGCAAAATAAAGATTTTAGGCGCATTGTAGGGACCAGGAGTGGCAGTGTAAGGGATCTTTCTGAAGGTGAGCTCTTCCCTCTCTATAACACAAACAGGCTGCTGGGTTATAAGAAGGATGGCCTGGAAATAATCGGTGTTAAAACCGGGACCACAGATGAGGCAGGTGAATGCCTGGTAGCTGCTGCTAAATATAAAAGCAGTCTATTAATCAGTGTGGTTCTCGGGAGCTCTGCCCGTTATGACGATACACTTAAGCTCTTTGAATACGGTCGCGATAACTGCTGCTGTATTGATCTAAAAAAAGGAACCCCCATTTTTCAGGTACCTGTTTGGAGGGGCAGTGCTTCATCACTGGCGGTAGGCCCCTGTAGGGATGTTTCTTTAATGGTTTCACCTGGTCAAATGCCGCTGTTGGAACGAAAGGTTTATCTGAAACCTTATGTCAAAGCTCCTTGTTCTAAGGGTGACAGAGTGGGAAAGATGGAGGTTATGCTTGGCAATCAGCTGCTTTGCTCTATAGAATTGATGGCTTTAGAGGATGTGAAAAGGGTTTTTTGGTGGAATTAAGAATATGGTATTAAGCTATAATATAATTTATAGATCTTGGAGGCAAAAAAATGTACCATAAAGATGTACTGGATAATGGAGTGACCATAGTTTGTGAAGAAGTGCCTGCTGTCCATTCGATAGCCATCGGTTATTGGGTTAAAACCGGATCGCGATTAGAAGAAGAGGATGAAGCCGGTATCTCTCATTTGATTGAGCACCTGCTTTTTAAGGGAACTAAAAAAAGAAGCGCAAAAGAGATAGCTGAGGCCATCGAAGAGGTGGGTGGTCAGCTCAATGCCTTTACCGGTAAGGAATATACCTGTTACTATGTTAGAGTCTTGGCAGAACATCTTCCCTTAGCAGTGGATGTACTCACCGATATGCTGTACAATTCTTTGTTCAGGGAGGAGGATCTGGTCCGGGAGAAAAATGTTGTCTTAGAAGAGATCAGCATGTATGAGGACACTCCGGACGAAATCATTCATGACTACTTCTCGAAGACCATTTGGGACGGACATCCCCTGGGCCGGCCGGTGATCGGAACTAATGAATCCCTTTCCAGAATCGATAGAGAAAAAGTGTTATCCTATTACCAGCGCCACTACTGCCCCTCCAATCTTGTAGTAGCCCTTGCTGGAAATTTTCAGTATCAAGAGGCAGTAGATTTAATTGGGGTGGCCCTTTCCTCCTTGCGGCCGGGGAGTATAGAGACCAAAATTACAGCCCCACAGGCAAGGTCCGGTTTGAAAAGCTTTTACCGCGACCTGGAACAGGTGCAGATCTGTATGGGGGTACCGGCTTTATCACTGTATAATGATAAAATTTATGCACTGCAGATCTTAAACAACATTTTGGGTGGTGGGGCAAGCTCCAGGCTGTTTCAGCAGATTCGGGAAGAGCGTGCTCTTGTTTATGCCATCTATAGCTATTACCTAGCTTTTCTGGACAGCGGTTTATTCACCATCTACGGTGGTACTAATCCCGCTAACTGCCAGCAAGTATTGGATTTATCTTGGGAAGAGATCAATAAGATCATGAAATCAGGGGTAACAGAAAAGGAACTCAGCAGAGCAAAAACACAGGTTAAAGGGAGCCTTCTTATAGCACAGGAAAGTGTTCTCCAGCGTATGCACCGTTTAGGAAGATCCGAACTGGTCCACCAGAGGTTTATTACTATTGAGGAAGTGTTGGAAAGAATAGCTGAAGTTAATGCAGCTGATATACAGGCTTTGACAAGGGAACTCTTTGCTCCGGAGAATGTAACTGTAACAGTATTAGGCCCTATGTCAGAAGGACAGATCAAACACCCCTCTGTTCTTTGCCGAACATAATTCTATTGCCTGGATCATAAATTTTTAAACAGGAAGTAAAAGGGGGGAGGGGTAGTGCGGATCAGTGATTTGGCCGGCAAGGAGATTATAAATATCTTTGATGGAGTGCGTCTAGGCACTATTGGAGATTCAGACATGATCATCGACCCTGAAAGTGGAGAGATAATTTCAATTCTGCTCCCACATCGATCAGGCCTGTTGAATTTTTGGCTGGATAAACAGGAGATCAAGATACCCTGGTCATCTGTGAAAAAGATCGGTAGTGAAGTGATTGTTGTGGATTTGGATGAAAGCTATTCTTTATATAAAAAATATCTTTAGATAAAAACCCGGGAAACCGGGTTTTTTTAATGGTAGATTATTTTTAGACTTGTCTATAGGTTCTAGTTATCCAATGTTGACAGAAAGCATCAGATATATGAGAATAAAGGCAAAAATGTACTAGAAATGGGGCAGATAGCATGAATAAAAACCAATTACGGGTAGTTATTACCGGAGTTGCTGGAAAGATGGGAATGGAAACAGCAAAAGCGGTTATTAAAGAGGCACCGGAGATGCAGCTTGTAGGTGCGGTGGATCCACGTAAAGCAGGTCTAGATTTAGGGGATCTGATCGGAGTAAAATGTGATTTTAAAATCAGTGATGAGCTGAGTTCAGTTTTATCATCTACATCAGCAGATGTTTTGGTTGATTTTACTAACCCCCAGGCTGTTTTGCATAATGCCAGGACTGCTCTGGAATATGGTGTGGCACCGGTAATTGGTACAACCGGGCTGGACAGTGTAGCGATAGATGAGTTGGAAAAGTTAGCTAAAAGGTCAGGTAAAGGTGTCTTAATAGTACCGAATTTTGCTATTGGAGCTGTGCTGATGATGGATTTTGCCAGGCGTGCAGCACACTATTTCAAAGATGTTGAGATCATTGAACTGCATCATAATCAAAAGCTCGATGCTCCTTCAGGTACCGCCCTTAAAACTGCACAGGGGATTCAGGAGGTAAGAGGTTCTTTTAAACAGGGACACCCTGATGAATATGAAAAAATCACCGGGGCCAGAGGCGGTGATTGGGAGGGAATCAGGATCCACAGTGTGCGGTTGCCGGGTTTGATCGCTCATCAGGAAGTGATATTCGGAGGAGCAGGTCAGACCTTGACCATCAGGCATGATTCTCTGCATCGTGAATCCTTTATGCCGGGTGTAATCCTAGCTATACGCAAGGTGCTCGGTCTTCAGGGTGTGGTAATAGGGCTGGAGAATATCATGGATTAGACTGCTAATCACCCCCTTCTTTCTGTGATCATATAATGTTACAGCCTAATATGAGGGAAAGGAGGGGAATTAATAATGGGCTTGGATTTAAGGGGAATCAAAATCTCGATCATCGGAGGAGATAAACGAGATATCTATTTGATGCAGGATCTGGTCAAACTGGGGGCAAGTGTGACTGCGGTCGGTTTTCATCCTTGTCCTGAACTGGATCAGGTTCATTTGGTGGATAAACTGGAAGCAGCCATCTCAAAGGCTCAGGTTTTGATTCTGCCAATGGGGGGTACAGATTTAGAAGGAAATATAAAAACTTTAGACCCAGATATCACTCTCAGGTTCTCTCCTGAAATTGCGGCTACCATACCTGAAGGGGTAATTCTGATTATCGGTTTTGCTAGGGACTTTGTTAAGGAATGGGCAAGCAAATACAAGTGGAAGATGATCGAAATTGCTGAAATGGATCTGGTGGCGATCCTTAACTCAGTTCCTTCGGCTGAAGGTGCCATACAGATGGCTATGGAAAGGCTCCCCATTACTATCCATGGCAGCAATTCCTTTGTGCTCGGTTTTGGGCGGCTGGGGAAAACCCTTGCCCGGATGCTCCATGGAATTGGTGCCCGGACAACTGTTGTTGCCAGGAAACGCCCTACTCTAGCCCGGGTATTGGAAATGGGCTATCGTCCTATTCACCTGAGTGAACTGCATCAGTTTATTTGTGAAGCGGATGTAATATTTAATACCATACCGGCATTAATCCTGGATCATAAACTGTTATCACTGATGAACAAAAATACCGTGATCATTGACTTGGCCTCCAGCCCTGGGGGAACTGATTTTACTGCGGCTAAAAAAATGGGGATTCAGGCAACTCTGGCTCCCAGTTTACCCGGATTGGTGGCACCAAAAAGCAGTGGCAAGATCCTAGCCCAGGTTATTCCCCAACTTATTCTCAGGGAAGTACCTCATGATATTTTTAGAGAATAAGTAAAGGGAGGTGCCTGGGATGCGTCTGCAGGGTCTAAAAGTGGGATTTGTATTAACAGGCTCCCACTGCACTCTTGATCAGATTTATAAAGAAATAGAGAAGGTTATTGATGAGGGAGCCGAAGTGTTTCCTGTTTTATCTTATTCTGTTAGTTCTACTGATACCAGGTTTGGTAAATCGGCTGATTGGTGCAGTAAACTCCAGGAGATGACCAAGAAGCCTTTGATTAAAACAATTGTTGAAGCAGAACCCATTGGCCCCGGTAAGTTGTTCGATATTCTGGTTGTGGCACCCTGTACAGGTAACACACTGGCAAAGCTTGCTAATGGTATCACTGATTCACCTGCTCTGATGGCAATCAAAGCACATCTGCGCAACGGGCTGCCGGTTGTTATTGCTGTTTCAACTAATGATGGCCTTGGATTTAATGCAAAAAATATTGCTTTGCTGCTCAACACAAAGAATATTTACATGGTACCTTTTGGACAGGATAAACCTCTGGCAAAGCCGAATTCTTTGGTTGCGAAAATGGATAAAATAATTGATACCATTATTTATGCCTTGGAAAGAAAACAGATCCAGCCTGTGTTAATTGAATACAGTGAAAATTAAATCAGTGTCAGGAGGATTTTATTATTGAGTGTCTAATTCTGATCTTATATGAGCCAGAGAATGCAGGAGGTTATTGATGATGATAAATGGACACAGAGTAGCTATTGTTGGTGCAACAGGTGCTGTCGGCCAGGAACTCTTGACAGTCCTACAGGAAAGGAGCTTCCCCGTTGCTGAGTTGAAACTGCTGGCCAGTGCCAGATCAGAGGGGAAGAAAATTACCTTCTGTGGTGAGGAGCTAACAGTTACTGAGGCAAAACCCTCTTCTTTTAAAAATGTGGATATAGCTTTTTTTGCTGGTGGACCTGTCAGCAAAGAACTTGTACCTGAAGCGGTTAAAGAGGGTGCGGTAGCAATCGACAACAGCAGTGCCTTTCGGCTTGATCCCGATGTACCTTTAGTGGTGCCGGAAGTAAACCCTGATGATGTGGAGAAACACCGGGGTATTATAGCAAACCCCAATTGCTCGACAACCATATTTGTTGTACCCCTTAAGCCGCTCCATGATGCAGCCCGAGTGAAAAGGGCGGTGGTCACTACTATGCAAGCCGTATCTGGGGCAGGAAAAGAAGCGATAGATGAACTGTTGCTACAGACAAAACAGGTGCTGGCAGGAGAAGATGTTCAGCAACCAAAGGTCTTTCAACATCAGATTGCCTTTAATCTTATTCCACATATAGATGTGTTTGGTGATAATAACTATTCCAGAGAAGAAATGAAGCTGCTCAATGAAACCCGGAAGATTTTACATGACCCGGAGATACAGATCACAGCCACCACTGTACGGGTACCTGTGCTGCGCAGTCATTCTGAATCGGTTAATATAGAAACTGAAAAGGAGCTTACAGCAGAAGAGGCGAGAAATATTTTAAATAATGCTCCAGGAGTAGTTGTACAGGATGAACCTAAGAACATGGAGTACCCTATGCCCTTATTTACATCATATCGGGATGAAGTTTTTGTGGGAAGAATAAGAAAAGACTATTCACAAAAAAATGCACTTAATCTCTGGGTTGTTTCAGATCAACTGCGAAAAGGTGCTGCTACCAATGCTGTTCAGATTGCCGAAATTCTTCATAGAAGAAGCCTGTTGTAAGTAGATATTTTTTGAGAATAAGGAGTGAAAAAGATGAAGGGTTTTGGGCGTGTTTTAACTGCGATGATTACACCAATGACTGAGAACGGTGAGGTAAATTATGATGAAGCACATCGTTGCGCCTGTCATCTGGTGAATAACGGCTCCGATGGAATTGTTGTTGCCGGGACCACCGGGGAATCTCCTGTTCTGAGCGTTGAGGAAAAGTGCCGGTTGTTTGCAACCGTTAAGGAAGCGGCAGCAGGCAGGGCAGCGGTTATTGCAGGAACAGGTTCCAATAATACAGCTGCATCTATAGAGCTGACAAAAAAGGCAGAAGAGTTAGGCTGTGATGGGATTATGCTGGTAACACCTTATTATAATAAGCCCAGCCAGGAGGGCCTCTACCAGCATTTTAAAGCCATTGCTTCAGAAACCAAGCTTCCGGTTATATTATATAATGTTCCGGGTCGTACATCCTGCAACCTGATGCCTGACACAGTTGCTAGATTAGCAGAGATTGAAAATATCGTAGCAGTTAAGGAAGCCAGTGGAAATTTGGATCAAGTAGCAGAGATCAGAAGAAAAACACCACCAGATTTCTTGATCTACAGTGGGGATGATTCGCTGACTCTGCCTATGCTTTCTGTTGGCGGGCACGGTATAATCAGTGTTGCCTCCCATGTGGCAGGGAAGATGATCAAAAGAATGATAGAAGCCTATGTGGCCGGGGATGTTGAAACTGCAAGAGAACTTCATTTAAAGCTATTCCCACTTTTTAAAGTTATCTTTATTACCACTAACCCCGTTCCAATAAAGGCTGCCGTAGAGCTGATCGGTATTAAAGCAGGTCCTCCCCGCCTGCCTCTGGTGAAGGCAACTGTTCAAGAGATAGATGCCGTAAGAAAAGTTATGGAGGATTTGAACATCATTGCTTAGTTTCTTGTGTTTCATTGTAAATAAGGCTATAATAGAATAATGAAAGGGAACGGATGCGTTTAAACCTGCCTTTCGAGGGATATTGAAGGTAGGTTTTTTCTTTGTGAATTCCAAGAGAAGGAGGTGAATTTATGAAGGGGAATTGTTTAAAAATTATACCATTGGGTGGTCTTGGTGAGATCGGCAAAAACATCACTGTGCTCAGGTTTAAGGATGATATCTTAGTTATTGACGGTGGGCTGATGTTCCCCGATGATGATATGCTGGGTATCGACCTGGTAATCCCTGATATAACATATCTTGTTGAGAATAAGGACAAGATCAGGGGAATTGTTTTAACCCATGGACATGAGGATCATATTGGTGCAATGCCATATATTCTGCAGAAAATTACTGCACCTGTTTACGGCACAAAACTGACTCTGGGGTTATTGGAGGCCAAGCTGAAAGAAAGCAGTTTTGTTGATCATGTTGAAACCCATTGTGTTTCGGTGGGTGATGTTATCAAGCTCGGAGTCTTTAAAGTCGAGTTCATTCGGGTCAGCCACAGTATTCCGGATGCTGTTGCCCTTGGGATCAGCACACCTGTGGGATTAGTAGTCCATACAGGTGATTTTAAATTTGATCAGACCCCAGTCAATAATCAGGGAACTGACTATCATAAGTTTGCTGAATTAGGCAAAGAGGGAGTCCTGGTCTTGATGTCAGACAGCACCAATGCAGAAAGACAGGGGTTTACTTTATCTGAGCGGGTGGTAGCTGAAACCTTTGATTATACCTTTCGGAACGCAAGGGAAAGGATTATCATCGCCAGTTTTGCCTCCAATATTCACCGTATACAGCTGGCCATATCTACAGCAGCCAAATATAAAAGAAAGGTTGCAGTGGCGGGACGAAGTATGGTGAATGTGGTGAATATTGCAAAAGAACTGGGTTATCTCGAAGTTCCACCAGATACCCTGATCGAACTTGAGGAGGTTCCACTGCTGGCCAAGAACAGGGTGGTCATTCTGACCACCGGAAGTCAGGGTGAACCCATGTCTGCCCTGACCAGAATGGCTATGTGTGATCATAAGAGAATTGAGATCGTTCCGGGTGATACAGTGATTATATCAGCAAGTCCTATTCCCGGTAATGAAAAAATGGTGCACAGGACCATTGATCATCTTTTCCGGCAAGGAGCAGAGGTGATTTATGAACCTTTTTCCGGTATTCACACCTCTGGTCATGGCAGCCAGGAAGAACTGAAACTGATGCTGAATCTTGTGAAACCCAAGTTTTTCATACCGGTTCATGGTGAATACCGGCAGTTGATTAAACATGCTCAACTGGCACAGGATGTAGGGATTCCAGCCAGCAACATTTTTGTAGTAGAAAACGGACGGGTTTTGGAGTTCACCCGAGAGCACGGAACTGTTGGAGGAAGGGTGACCTCAGGTAGAGTATTGGTAGATGGTTTCGGTGTAGGAGATGTGGGGAACATTGTTCTCAGGGATAGAAAGCAGCTTTCCCAGGATGGGTTGGTTATTATTGTGATGACCATGAACCAGGAGAATGGTGAGATGATCGCTGGGCCGGATATTATATCCAGGGGATTTGTTTATGTCAGAGAATCGGAGGAATTGATCGAGGAAGCCAAAGAAAGAGTCCGCTCAATTCTCAATGAGTGTGAACACCAACAGATCACAGAATGGGCAGCTATTAAATCCATTGTCAGGGAAACAGTTGGCAAATACCTCTTTGAAAAGACAGGCAGAAGGCCAATGATCCTGCCGATCATCATGGAGGTATAAATGAATACCAAAAACAGCCCTTAAATTAAATGATCGGGGCTGTTTTTTTNNCGGTTGAGCTATTGTTTGTTTAAACTCAACATCTGTTAATATAAGATAGAGACTTATATTAATGTTTTGGTGAGAGAGAGATCTGCTGTCCAGGCTGCAGTTCAGGCCGCAGATAAACACTGGGATCGGTGCTTTTCACCTGAACAATTTTTCCTAAGCCGATACCCATCGGTTGAACTACCAGTGTCACTCCATTATATTCAACTTCCTGATAGGGTGAACTGTTGTCGTCAGACATCAGAACCAGTTCCAAGGGGAGAGGTGTATATAATATCAATGCAGATAATCTCCCTTCTTATTTTTTTCTTCTTTAATAAATTCCTGAAGTTTCTTGATGGCTTTGCTGATCCCTCCCACATCATCGATTAAACCAACCTCCACAGCATCTCTTCCCACAAGAACGGTCCCGATGTCTCTAGCCAGTTCTCCGGTCTGAAACATCAGTTCACGGAATTTCGAGTCTGAAATGCGGGAGTGCTTTTCAACAAAGCGAATGACCCTGTCCTGCATTTTATCCATATATTCATATGTTTGAGGAACACCGATCACCAGACCTGATAACCTGATGGGATGAATGGTCATTGTAGCTGTTTCGGCTATCAATGAATAACGGGCGCTCACAGCAACAGGGACACCGATAGAGTGTCCTCCACCGAGAACAAGGGAAACGGTTGGTTTTGTCATGCTGACAATAATCTCAGCAATGGCAAGACCTGCCTCGACATCTCCTCCCACAGTATTTAAAATGATAAGGAGTCCTTCGATCTCCGGATTCTGTTCAATAGCAACCAACTGTGGGATGATGTGTTCATATTTTGTTGTTTTATTTTGAGGCGGCAGGATTAAATGCCCCTCTATCTGTCCGATTATTGGCAGACAGTGTATATTTGTTTTAACTGTAGGTACATCCGTTTGGCCGAATTCTTTAATGGTATCGATTTTCTTTACTCCTTGCGTTTGTTTTCTTGGTTTGGGTGGTGGTGTTGGTTCATGTTTGCCCTGCATGTACAGCCCCCTTCATTAATTGTTTATTTTTATTATGAACCATCGCAGATAAATAATGCAGTTTTCCGGGTCGCTGTGAAGTGTTATAATTTGGGATGATCAGGGAGAGGGGAAGTGAATTATATGCGAAGGAAGATCAAGAAGAGAAGCAATAATCACGACGGCTTAAAATATGAAGTATTAGGGGTAGCACTTTTTGCTCTGGCTATTCTCATTATTGTCAGTTTTTTTAAATCAACAGGTATTATCGGTAATTTATTGATCAGCCTGCTTACATTCTGCACAGGTAAAATAGGCTGTTTGCTATTTGCATTTATGCTCATTTATTTTGCCTGTATTAACTGTTGGCTGCGGCGTCCGTTTATGGAAGGATCCCGGAATATAGGAGTTGTGCTGTTATTTACTGCTGTTCTGATTATTCTTCACCAACTTCTGCTCCCGGCTGGAGTTTCCCGAAGTGATGCCATTCCTATCCTTTACCAGGCTGGGCTGGAGGGAAGAGGAGGCGGCTTTTTAGGAGCTTTACTGAGTATAGCCTCTATCTACCTATTGGGACGACCAGGTACTATTATTCTCACCGCTGCTCTGTGCATCATCAGTCTGGTTATGCTGACCGGTGTTCCCTTCAGCCAGTTTTTGAAAAAATCAGCTGAGTTTTTTGTTAGAGCAGGATCTGTTCTGAAAACTTTCTTGGAGCGCATTCTATTTGTTGAAGAGGATTCTCCCGAAAAAACTGTTAAAAAACCACAGGAGCCAGTGGAAAAGAAAAAAGAAGAACCTGTGATTGTAGACTATAATACACAACAGGAATCAGAAGATGTAGCTGAAAAGGAAAATATTACAGAAGAACCCGAAATACCTCATTCTCAAAGAGAGGAAAAAGTGACTTCTTCCAGCAGTTTTGCTGCACCTCCTCTTTCAATATTAAAAAAGCCTATTAAGCTCAAGAGCAGTCGTTTGAACAAAGAGTTGATTGAAAATGTGCGTATTCTCGAAGAAACACTGAACAACTTCGGGATCAAAGTTTGTGTCAGTGAGGTGCATAAAGGGCCAGCTATTACAAGGTATGAAATACAGCCGGCTCCGGGGGTAAAGGTGAGTAGAATCATGAGACTGGCAGATGATATTGCTCTTAGTTTAGCTGCTCCTGCTGTGCGCATTGAGGCTCCAATTCCGGGAAAAGCAGCTATGGGTATTGAGGTGCCAAATAGGGAAATAGCAACTGTTTGCCTGCGTGAGATTTTGGAAACCACTGAGTTCCAAGATGCGGCATCCAAACTCAGTATTGCATTGGGTAAGGATATTGCCGGCAATCCTATTGTAGCTGACCTGACAAAAATGCCCCATCTCTTGATTGCTGGAGCAACAGGTTCAGGGAAGAGTGTCTGTCTCAATACCATAATCTGCAGCATACTTTACAAAGCCAACCCCAGTGAAGTGAAACTGCTGCTCATCGATCCAAAGATGGTAGAATTGATAACCTATAACGGGATCCCACACCTCTTAGCACCGGTGGTAACAGAACCGAAAAAGGCCGCTGGAGCTCTTAGATGGGTGGTCACTGAGATGGAAACACGCTATGAACTCTTTTCATCTCTGGGTGTACGGGATATAACCAAATACAATGCCCAAATAATGCTCCAAAACTCTCAGGAGCAACCTCTGCCTTATATTGTTGTGGTGATTGATGAGTTATCTGACCTGATGATGATTTCACCGGTCGATGTGGAGGATGCCATCTGTAGACTGGCTCAGATGGCTAGGGCTGCAGGTATTCATTTGGTCATCGCAACACAGCGTCCTTCTGTGGATGTGATTACCGGTGTGATCAAAGCAAACATTCCTTCACGGATTGCTTTTGCGGTATCCTCCCAGATCGATTCAAGAACCATTTTAGATATGAATGGGGCGGAAAAGCTATTGGGAAGAGGGGACATGCTCTTTATGCCGGTAAGTGCCATTAAACCGATACGCATACAGGGTGCTCTGGTTACAGAGGCTGAAGTGGAAGAAATTGTGAAACATCTTATCAATGAAGGGACTCCTACATATGTTCCTGAATTTCCTGTAGAGCAGGAAGAAGTGCAAAAAGAGGATGATTATGGGGATGAACTGTTTTTTGATGCAGCAAAACTGGTTATTGAAATGGGACAGGCCTCTTCATCTCTACTGCAGAGGCGTTTGCGCATCGGTTATGCTAGAGCGGCCCGCTTAATTGACATACTGGAAGCGAAAGGTATAGTCGGACCATTTGAAGGATCAAAACCCAGAGAAGTGTTAATGACAGCTGAGCAGTTTTACAGATATTTTGAGAAATAAAAGGAATTGAAATCTAATAATAGAATTAGTTATGATATAAACAAACAATATTAAAATAAACTACAGCTTTTGTTAAGATATAAGGAGTTGCCAAATGGCCTATTTGACCAAAAGGGAAAAAGAAATACTTGCCCACCTGAAAAAGGACCCTACCATTTCCCAGGAGGAACTGGCGAAAAAGCTGCAAATTACACGATCTGCTGCAGCTGTACATATTTCCAATCTCATGCGCAAAGGATTTATATTAGGTAGGGGTTATATTCTTGATGAAAGATCAGGGATTCTTATCGCAGGTAAAGCCTGGTTAGAGATAAGTGCTCAGGTAGAGGACTCTACTATTGATCTTTCCTGTGGTGGTATAGGTTTTCTTATGGCTACGGAATTGGCCAAGCACCAGTTGAAACCGACCTTATTTACTGTGCTGGGTAAGGATGATGTGGGGGATCATATTTACCAACAGCTCCAGGAAAATGGGGTTAATGTTCAGCATATTATCCGCTCACACAGTTATTCCACTCATAAGCGATTAATCGTGAGGAATGGGGCTAGCGAACTATATCAAATAGCAGCAGCAAATGTATATAATTTTAGCGAAGATGAAAAAAAGAATTGGGATGATCTTTTACATTCAGCGAAAGTTCTCCTGATCGACAGCTCTTTTGAACAATTAATTGAGGGACTGTTTGAGCAAATAAAAGAATATAATTTGTTTACATCTATCATTGGTGCTTCACTTAATTGGTCTATAGAGAAGGGGTTTACTAGATTACCACAAGTTTTTTTGGTATGCGATGAGAACGAGTTATACAATTTTGCAGGAGGTTTTCAATTAGGACTGCCGGAGACATCCTTTCCTGTTTGTCAAAAAATAGCTGATCATGGGCTCGCTGCATTGGTGGTTGTCTTTCCACAGCAGGGAGTAGTGCTATCTACCAAAAAGGAAACCCTTTTTCTTCCCGCTTCCCCCCTCAAAGGAACAGGAACCGTGATGGGTATTGCGACTGGGATTGCGGGAGGACTGGCAGCCGGTTACGGATTCCGTCAGGCTACACGCCGTGCTATGGGAAAAAGTTAATAAGCTTGAGGGGGTTTATTATGAATATAGGAGATCTGTTGCGAGCAGAACGTGAGAATAAAGGGCTGTCTTTATTTGATGTGGAAGAGAAAACAAAGATCAGATCAAAATATCTGCAGGCTTTGGAAGAGGAGAATTTTGAGGAAATACCGGGTGAGGCTTATCGTATAGGTTTTTTGCGCAATTATGCTCGCTTTCTCGATCTTGATCCTGAACCGATCATAAATCAATATAGAGAACAATATGAGAGCAAAGAGCCAGATTCACTGCACCCTCTATTTGAACAAACAACAAAAACTGTGGAACCAAAATCAGAATCTTATAGCAGCAGAACAAAACTGGGCTTTGCATTAATTGCAATTATTATTTTTACCGCTGCATTTCTTTATTTTAGTAGTTTAAATGGGGAAAATTCTCCTATACAAGAGCAAAATCCACCTGTAGCAGAGGAAGAGCAGAAAGAACCAGAACAACCTGAATCCCCACCCCAGCCGGAAACCATAACACTGGAAATAGTGGGCAGACAGCAGTGCTGGACAGAGGTAAGGGTTGATGGGGATGTACAATTCAGTGGCCATATTTACCCTGGAGATACCAAGAGTTTCGAAGCAGAGGATTCCATACAGTTGAGATTGGGAAATGCCGGTGGAGTTGATTTGATATATAATGGTAAAAAAGAGCCTCCTCCAGGCAAAGCCGGGGAAGTGGTGAATAAGGAATACAAGAGAACTGAGTAGTTGATAGAGATAGAAAACAATGATCGAAGAAAGGTATCTAATCTATGGAAATCATTAGCATGATCAGTCTTGGATGCACAAAAAATCTTGTTGACAGTGAAACGGTTCTCGGCATTTTGACAGGTGCAGGTTATATTGTAACACCATCACCTGAAGATGCCGAGATTGTTTTAATCAACACCTGCGGCTTTATCCAACCAGCAGTTGATGAAGCTGTGTCAACCATATTAAAATGTCTGGATTTGAAGAAAAAGGGGTCATGCCGCACACTGATCGTTTTTGGCTGTTTAGTTGCACGGTATGGAGAAAAGAGGTTATCTCAGCTGTTTCCGGAGGTTGATGGATGGCTGGGGGTTGATACAGCTCCTTTTATTCTGCACTATGTTGAGAGGATCCTTGCTGGTGAAAAAGAGCCTCTCCCTATTAAAAGTGAGGAAAAGGATTATCCCAGGCTCTTGACCACACCCAAACACACAGCCTATCTGAAAATTGCCGAAGGCTGTTCTCACGGCTGCTCCTTTTGTCTGATACCACACATACGTGGGCCCTTGCGCAGCAGGCCACCTGAGTCTATTTATGATGAGGCAGTTCAATTGGCGGCAACTGGAGTTAAAGAGGTTATTTTGGTCGCTCAGGATACAGGGGTTTACGGTCGTGATCTCCCCGGTAAACCTACGCTGGCCGGGCTATTGAAAAGGCTCTGTGAGATCCATGGGCTTCACTGGATCAGGTTTCTTTATCATAACCCCCATTTCCTGACACCTGAATTAGTGAAAACAATGCAGGAGGAACCCAAAATCTGCCGCTATCTGGATCTTCCCTTTCAGCACAGCAGCCGCAAGATACTCAGGAGAATGGGGAGAAAAGGAGATTCTATCAGTTATCTCCGGCTGCTGAAAGAGCTGAGGGACAGTTTGCCTGGGCTTACTCTCCGGACTACCCTTATGGTGGGTTTTCCCGGTGAAGATAAAAAGGGTTTTCAGGAATTAAAGGAGTTTGTTTTACAGGCGGAATTCGACAGGCTAGGGGTTTTCCCCTATTACCATGAAGAGGGAGCCAGATCAAGAAAATATCCTGATACAGTTTCCTATATAGAAAAGCGCAGAAGGGCTAGAGAGATTATGGGCCTGCAGCGCAATATTTCCCGGCGTAAAAACCAGGGACAGGTGGGAAGGAGCCTTGATGTTCTTATCGAACAAAATCTGGGAGATGGTGTTTTTTATGGGCGCAGCTACCGAGATGTTCCTGATATTGATCCCCGGGTAATTGTCAGAGGTCAAGGGTTAACTCCCGGAGATATAGTTAAGGTACGGATCACCAAAGCGGCTGCTTTTGATTTGATCGGAGTTTGTGATTTTCAGATAGAATGATGAGTTCCATTCATTACTAGAGAGAAAAGGGGTGTGTCTATGTTATAATCTTGGATATACCGGGAGAGGAGGAGCATCTTGAACCAGATCAGATTAATGACAGTAATCTGTGCGTTGATACTCACTCTTTGCGTCCTTTTCGGTGGTTATTACCTTTATGATAGATATTATATCAGGGATGGACTGCGAGAGCAGATCAGCCAGTTGGTAACAGCCCAAGAGATAAACATTGAAAAACAGGACAATTCATCAACAGTATCGATACGCTCACCAGAGATAGAAAATTTCCAGAGTGTTTATCAGAAAACAGCCAAACTGGTTTACCAGAGGTTAGGCTCTGAAGCTGATATTGTTTTTCTAGATAAGCAAACAGAAAACCTGAGCATGCTCTATGAAGAATGCAGTTTTATTATTCATGAAGGCATTGCTACAGGTAAATTTCAAGATATGAGGACACAGGTACTGAATTTAGCCGCTCAGGAAGGTGTCCAATGTGATCTGACCATGGATTCATCCAATATTTATTTGGTGTTAAAGGATGAACAGGGATATCTTTATGAAGTCATCCCTCGCATAAATCAGGTAGATGAGTGGGAGAAACTGGGTGGTGATATGATTGATTAGGGAATTTTGCTTGGGTGCATCTATTGCTTTGTTGATCTTTTTGACTATGATGGGACAAAATGTGATCCCTTTGCTGTTGTTGGCTGGTCTGGGCTTTATGCTTTATATGCTGATCGATCGGAAGGGGTTGACCGGCAGTGCCAATTTTGCAGGATATACACAGCAGGTTAACTTTTCCTTTGATGATATAGGAGGACAGGCACCTGCCAAACAAGAACTAAAGGAAGCTCTTGATTTTGTCCTTCATGCAGGAAAAATAAAAGAAATGGGAATCCGGCCTCTGAAAGGGATTCTTTTGACAGGACCTCCGGGGACTGGGAAAACACTATTAGCTAAAGCAGCAGCATCATATACCCACTCAGCTTTTCTGGCTACCTCAGGAAGTGAATTTATTGAGGTGTACGCTGGTGTCGGTGCTCAGCGAGTGCGCCAGTTGTTCAAAACAGCCAGGGAACGTGCACAAAAAGAAAAAAAAGATGGTGCTATCATATTTGTTGATGAGATCGATGTTTTAGGGAGCAAAAGAGGCAGCAACACAGGACATCTTGAGTATGATCAGACTTTGAACCAACTCCTTGTGGAAATGGACGGATTAAAACATGATGATAAGGTGCGTATTCTTGTGGTGGGAGCCACCAACAGGGAGGATATGCTGGATCCCGCATTAACCAGACCAGGCCGCTTTGACCGGATTGTTCGTGTGGACCTGCCTGATAAGGCTGCGAGAAAGAGCATTCTGGAAATACACTGCCGGAACAAGCCGCTAGCAGATGATGTGTCATTGGAGGATATCGCCAGAGAATCTTTTGGCTTTTCCGGTGCACATCTAGAGAGCTTGGCCAATGAAGCAGCTATTCTGGCATTAAGAGAAAAATCTCCGGTGATACATCAATCCCATCTCAAGGAAGCTGTTGACAAGGTAATGATGGGTGAGAAAATCGATCGAAGGCCCAATGATGAGGAACGCTATCGCATTGCTGTCCATGAAACCGGCCATGCTTTGATCAGTGAATTTTTGAGAAAAGGGTCTGTATCTCATTTAACTGTGACAACCAGAGGAAGGGCTCTGGGATATGTGCGCTCCGTTCCTGAGGATGATCTGTATTTATATACTAAGGAGTACCTGGAGGAACAGATCCAGATCTGTCTGGCCGGTGCAGCAGCGGAAAGTGTTGTTTTGGATTCTCAGAGCACCGGGGCAAACAATGATTTTCAACAAGCAGTTAAGTTAGCGCGTCAGATCATTACAGCGGGTCTTTCATCTCTGGGTGTGATTTGTGAAGAGATTATCCCCAAGGAACGCTATCATCAGGAACTGCAAAAGATTATCAAAGAGCAGGAGGAGAAAGTCCACCAGATTCTGCACAGCAGCTTTGAAACACTTAAAGAGATAGCCGAACTGCTGATGGAGCAGGAGTACATCAGCGGAGACGAACTGCGGGATATGATAGAACAACGCAGAGTAATTCATTAAAGGGTTGGTGTAACATGACTGTCAAGGTTGAGATCATAGCCATAGGCAGTGAGTTATTGAGTGAAGAAACAAAAAATACCACTACTTCTTTTCTTGTTGATCAGTTAACAGCTTTGGGATATACAATTAAAAAGCTCAGCACAATTGATGACCAGTTGGAAGAGATTACAGGCGCAGTGTATGAGGCACTGCGCCGTGCTAATCTTATTTTTTTGACCGGAGGGTTGGGCTCAACACCTGATGATCTGACTAGGGAGGCTGTGGCTGATGCCCTGAAGATGCCCATGGAATTTCGCGATGATCTGTGGGAGGAGATTCAGCAGTTTTTTATTAACAAGAACAGCGCTGTACCCCCTGTAAACATGAAACAGGCTTATTTGCCATGTGGTGCCCTTCCTCTCCATAATTCTCTGGGGACAGCACCGGGGATATTGGTCCCATATAGTGATAACCAGACCATCATTGTTCTTCCTGGACCGCCCCAGGAAGCCAGAGATATGTTTATCAAAGAAGTAAAACCCTATCTATTGGAGCATTATCCCCCGCCCAGAAATATCAAGGAGCGAATTTTTAAGATCGTCGGTATTGGAGAAACAATTGTTTATGAAAAATTAAAGGATTTAGTTGCCATCCTACAGAATTCCGGAATAACATGCTCCTTTTTGCCTGGGCCAGGTGAAGTTTGGTTGATATTTAAGTGGGATGGTTTATCTAATAAGCAGGATGATCTTTTTCAACAATCAGAAAATGAGATTATAAATATTTTGGGTGATGACCTTTACGGGTCTGATGATGAAACACTGTCAGGGAAGGTTGGGGAACTCCTTGTAAACCGGGGTTTTACAGTGGGTGTTGCTGAGTCATGTACAGGTGGTATGGTTGCCAGTTATCTTACCGATGTATCCGGGAGTTCCCGTTATGTGCAGGGAGGAATTGTTGCCTATAGCAATGAAATAAAAGAAAAGGTGCTGGGAGTAAACCGCGAAACCTTAGAACAATATGGAGCTATAAGCCCGGAAACCGCCAGGGAAATGGCCAGAGGAGCGCGCATGGTTTTTGATTCCACATTTGGCCTGGCAACTACCGGATTAGCGGGGCCAGAAGGGGAGTCCGGTATTCCGGTGGGAACTGTTTATCTGGGGTTGTCCACACCTGATGCTGAACTAGCCCAGAAAGTTTTTTATCCTGGTGTTGGGAGGCTCACTTTGAAAACCATCGCTGCTAAAAGGGCATTGGATTTTCTGCGGCGTTATCTGATAAATCCTGATGGAGTTGATTCCCTTTGAGTGAACAGATACGTGCTTTCACCGCTGTTCTACTGCAGCCTGAACTGCAGCAGCGCATCAGTGACTGTGCTGGGTCTTTATACAAATTGCCACTGGATGTTAAATGGGTAGAAAAAAACAACTTTCATTTTACACTGAAATTTTTTGGTCCGTTGAGCAGAGGGGATATACAAAAAGCAGTGACCCAACTGAAGATAATAGCAGAACAGGAAAAACCTTTTTATCTGCAGTGTGGGGAACTCACAGCTTTACCCCGTAGCTCACACCCCAGGGTTATTTGCCTTTCCTTAAAAGGAGAGGTGGATAGACTGCAGTTATTATGGCAGAGAATTGAAAATACCCTCGCTTCTGCAGGGTTTCCTAAAGAGAAGAGAAATAAATTTTATCCTCATATCACACTGGGAAGATTTCGCAGTAGAGGGAACTGGGCAGTGATTACAAAAAATGCTGGACCTTTTCCTGATAATAAAATATTGGTTAATAAAATTCATATGATGGCCAGTAAATTGACTCCCCATGGGCCTATATACTCACCGCTGGCTGCCATACCTTTTAGTGAAGAATCATGAATTTTTTATTGGTTGACAACCTTTTCCATTTACAATATAATTATTACAGTTTCGAACATCTGTTTTGAAGGGATGGGGAGAAATGAACGAAAAGTTCAAGGCCTTGGAGTTGGCTGTTAGTCAAATTGAAAAATCCTTTGGCAAAGGGTCTATTATGCGTTTGGGGGATGCACCCACACAGCTCAATATTGAGGTGATTCCATCCGGAATACTGGCACTGGATCTAGCCTTAGGGGTTGGGGGAATTCCCAGAGGAAGGGTAATTGAGATTTATGGGCCTGAGGCATCAGGTAAAACAACAGTAGCCCTCCATATTGTTGCTGAAGCTCAAAAAAGAGGAGGAATGGCAGCATTTGTTGATGCTGAACATGCCCTGGACCCGGTTTATGCCCAGAATTTAGGTGTAGATATAGATAATCTCTATGTATCTCAACCTGACACAGGGGAGCAGGCATTAGAAATCACAGAAACCCTGGTGCGCAGTGGTGCACTGGATGTGGTTGTCATCGATTCTGTGGCTGCACTGGTACCCCGGGCAGAACTGGAAGGTGAAATGGGGGATACCCATGTGGGACTACAGGCTAGGTTAATGTCACAAGCTTTAAGAAAACTAACAGGTATTGTCAGTAAATCAAAGACTACTGCTATATTTATCAACCAGATCAGGGAAAAGGTCGGTGTGATGTTTGGGAACCCTGAGGTCACAACAGGTGGTAAAGCACTGAAATTTTATTCTTCCATCAGGCTGGAAGTGAAGAAAGTGGACCTAATCAAACAGGGGACTGAAGTGGTAGGAAGCCGTACCAGAATCAAGGTTGTCAAAAACAAGGTTGCACCACCCTTCAAACAGATCGAGTGTGATCTTATGTATGGTAAGGGCTTTTCCCGTGAGGGAGATTTATTGGACCTTGGCATAGATTACAATATAGTCACCAAATCCGGATCATGGTTTGCTTATGGTGAAGAGCGGTTAGGACAGGGTAGGGAGAATGCTAAAACATTTTTAAAGGAACATCCGGAAATCACCCAGGAGATTGAAGATAAAATACGGGAGATGGCGAATGTCAAGTTGAATGTAAACACTTCAGAGGCTAAGCAGCCATCAGTAAACGGCTCTATTGATGATAATTCTTGACATGATCCGGAAACGATAATAAAATTTAAATGCAGAAACAGTTTAATAGAACTTCTTCCACAAGTTCTTTACATAAAATGGTTGCTTATGAGAATAATATATAAAACTGAATACCATGGTGTGGGGAAGTTTCTATGAATGGCCGAGTTTCTACTCGGTTTTGTTTTTAGATGAGGGTATGATAATGGAGGGAGGTGAAAGGTATTAATCAGGTGCCATTAGTTTACACTATTTTAGCAGTTATAGCACTCCTGTTAGGGGTACTGTTTGGCTACCTCCTCCGCAAGTATCTGGCTGAGGCCAAGATAACTTCAGCAGAAGAGGCAGCTAAACGTATTCTAGAAGAAGCAGAAAAAGAAACAGAAGCAAGAAAAAGAGAAGCGATTTTGGAAGCCAAAGAGCAGATCCATATCATGCGCACTGAAGCAGATCGTGAAAACCGGGAAAGGCGTAATGAGATTCAGCGTTTGGAACGCCGTTATCTGCAGAAGGAAGAATCGCTGGATCGGAAAATGGAAAGTCTGGAGAAGAAAGAAGAAGCCTTAGCCAAAAAGGAACAGGAACTGTCCAATAAAAATAGACAGCTTGATGAACTTCTACAGAATCAAACCGCTGAACTGGAACGCATTTCCGGTCTGACAACTGAAGAGGCTCGTACCATGATTCTTGATAATGTCAGGGAAGAGGTAAAACGTGAAACTGCCCAGATTATTAAAGAAGAAGAGGCACGGGCTAAGGAGGAAGCTGAAAAGAAAGCGCGTGAAATTGTAGCTCTGGCTATCCAAAAAGGTGCTGTGGATATTGTGGCTGAAACTACTGTTTCTGTAGTTCCTCTGCCCAATGATGAAATGAAAGGAAGAATAATTGGGAGAGAGGGAAGGAATATCAGAGCACTGGAAACTCTGACAGGGGTTGACTTGATAATTGATGATACACCTGAAGCTGTAATCCTGTCCGGTTTCGATCCCATCAGGCGTGAAACAGCGCGGATCGCCCTGGAAAAACTGATTAATGATGGGCGCATCCACCCAGCTCGCATCGAGGAAATGGTGGAAAAAGCCCAAAAAGAAATTGAGCAGCAGATTCGGGAAGAGGGAGAACAAGCAGCTTTTGAGGCTGGCGTACCCAATTTACATCCTGAATTGATAAAGCTTTTAGGAAGGCTCAAATTTCGGACAAGTTATGGTCAGAATGTATTAAAACACTCCCTTGAGGTTGCCTATTTGGCAGGGACAATGGCAGCTGAATTGGGAGCTGATGCTGAGTTAGCTAAGCGTGCCGGATTGCTCCATGATATTGGTAAAGCTCTTGATCATGAGATAGAGGGACCCCATGTCACCATTGGAGCTGACATCGCGCGCAAATACAAGGAGAACCCTGAGGTGATCCACTGTATTATGGCTCACCATGGGGATCAGGAAGCGGAAACAGTTGAAGCAGTGCTTGTTCAGGCTGCAGATGCCATATCTGCTGCCCGTCCTGGAGCAAGAAGAGAGACCTTGGAAACATATTTAAAGAGACTGGAAAAGCTCGAAGAGATTGCGGATTCTTTCGAGGGTATCGAAAAATCATACGCGATTCAAGCGGGAAGAGAAATCAGGATTATGGTAAAACCGGATGTAATTGATGACATCCAGGCAGCTCACTTGAGCAGGGAAATAGGGAAAAAAATCGAGGAGAAATTAGAGTACCCCGGTCAGATAAAGGTGATTGTGATACGAGAAACAAGACATGTAGAATACGCAAAATAATTGCAATATATTTTAAAATTGCTGACCTGCCCAGTGCAGGTCTTTTTTCTTTTTAATACAAGGAAAAGGAAGCTTTTTATTGCAGGAATTCTTTTTTTCCTGACGAAATACTTACAGCGAGACAGGGGAAAAAAACAGAACAGTAGGAGAGGGTAATAGAGTGTCAATTCCTTATCAAAAAAACAGCAGTGTACCACATATTGCTAATTTGCTTACATCTATTCTTATCCATTACCCGGAGATAGCAACCATTAATCTGGATCCCAAGGACCGGGTAATTAAATTCAGCTTTTATCTGAAAAATATAACTCTAGAATTAGGAGAAATTGAAAAATACATGCAGCAAGCCCTGCAGGCATATTATTATTTAGAAGATATTACATCAGAGTTAAATGCATTTACCTTTGAACAGCTTGATCATTTCACTATTATGGAGTTCCAGAGGGATATCAATTCCCTTTCCCAGAAGGAAATTTCTTTGGTGATTGCGCTGCTCAAGGAGCAATTTGGAGCATCTCTTATCTCAGATGAAGATGAGGATCTGAATGTTGATAACCAAACTCTGCATGAGGAATTAATCAGCTATATGCTGGAGAATGCAAAAATGTCCAGAGCAAATATCGAGTTAATAGCCCTGCGTGATGAAGGAAAAGTAGTGGTGTACAACAAATAAATTTTTAATGTGGACATGGTGGAGGTATTTATTTGCGAGTTTTGTTTCTTGGAGATATTGTGGGACGACCTGGTCGCAGGGCAGTGAAAGAACTGCTTCCATCACTCTATGAAAAGTATGATCCCCATCTGGTAATTGCCAATGGAGAAAATGCAGCAGGGGGGAATGGTATCACAAGAAAAACAGCAGATGAAATTTTTCTCAGTGGTGTTGATATACTAACCATGGGTAATCATGTCTGGGATCAAAAGGAGGTCTATGACTTCATTGATAGGGAGGACCGTATAGTCCGACCGGCTAACTACCCTCCTGACACTCCCGGCCGGGGTTATATGATTACCTATTCCAGGGATAACAACAAAGTAGGAATCATTAATTTGTCAGGCCGAGTTTATTTACCTGCACTTGACTGCCCTTTTCGGATGCTGGATGAAATTCTTCCTATTATAAACAAGCAAACAAAAATAACTATTGTTGATTTCCATGCTGAAGCTACTTCAGAGAAAATGGCCCTTGCCTGGTATGCAGATGGGCGGGTTAGTGCGGTGATCGGTACCCATACACATATTCAAACAGCAGATGAAAGGATCCTCCCTGGAGGAACAGGATATATCACAGACGCGGGTATGACAGGACCCCAGAACTCAATTTTAGGGGTTAAGGTAGAACCTGTAATACAAAAATTCCTAACACAAAGACCTGTTCGTTTTGAAGTGGCATCAGGATCTGTACAGCTCAATGCCGTTTATCTGGAAATAGACCATGAAAAAGGTATTACAACAACAATAAAAAGGATACAGGTTGCCAAAAATTAAACCTTGCGAAATTTTTCCATTAATGATAAAATGGATAAAATTCGTTTTAGATTTTACAGGATGGGAAAAAGGGGAGGTTGGGTTTGTGGAAGTTTTGAAGGTGTCAGCAAAATCAAGCCCTAATTCGGTTGCTGGTGCACTTGCTGGCGTTTTAAGAGAAAAGGGCTGTGCAGAACTACAGGCAATCGGTGCGGGTGCTCTCAACCAGGCTGTTAAAGCGGTAGCAATTGCAAGAGGTTTTGTGGCTCCTAGCGGTATTGACCTGATATGTATTCCGGCGTTTACTGACATTGTGATCGATGGTGAAGAAAGAACGGCGATTAAACTGATTGTAGAACCCAGATGAAAAGAAATTATAATTATTATTTATACTCTTTTATGCCTGTTTATTTCTCTGTAAATAAACAGGCTTTTATTGTTCGCTGGAAGGAGATATGAAATGATTATTGACTGCCATTGTGATACAGTCCTCCAGGCTTATCTCACCGATAGGCTGATAACTGCAAGATCTTCATCAGGACATCTTGATCTCCCCCGTTTGCAGGAATCCGGTGTTAAGATCCAATTCTTCGCACTGTTTCCTGGCATATCCTCCTCTTTAAGTCCTTTGAAACAGATACTGATATTAGGGGATTTCTTTTGGGAACAGTATGAACATAACCTGGAAAAGATTAAACTGCTTACATCCAGCAGTGATCTTGTGGAAGCAATGGAATCCGACAAGCTAGGGGCATTGTTGACAGTTGAGGGTGGAGAAGTTTTAGAAGGAGAACTTCGCATATTAAGGATTCTTTATCGGATGGGAGTGCGCAGCTTATGCCTCACCTGGAACAACCGGAATGAGATAGCAGATGGTGTAGCTGAAGGGGATGCTAGGGGTTTAACTGATTTCGGCAGAGAAGTTGTTAAAGAGATGAATAAACTGGGAATGATCATTGATATTTCACATATTGCTGAAAAGGGATTCTGGGATGTTCTCGAATTGAGTGATGCTCCGGTGATAGCCTCCCATTCCAACTCCAGAGCGGTATGGGATCACCCCCGCAACCTGACAGATGAGCAGATTAAAGGTATCGCTCAGAAAAAGGGATTGGTAGGGCTTAATTTTGTATCAGAATTTATCGGCGCTCCTGATTCTGGAATGAAGAAACTACTGGAGCATATTGATCACATATTTGACCTGGTAGGTGATGATTATTTGGCCTTTGGCTCTGATTTTGATGGAACAGATAATCTGATTTCAGGTATCAGGGATGTTACAATATATCCTGAGATCATTGCGGAATTAGAAAAAAGGAATTACAAAGAAAGTACTATTCGAAAAATCTGCTGGGGTAACTGCCTGCGCATACTGCAACAAATTTTATAAGGAGGTTTACTTATGTATGCAGACCTGCATATCCACAGCACCGCTTCTGATGGTACACTTATGCCGGAAGAAATTGTAGAACTTGCTCTGAAAAAAAATCTTTCTGTTATCAGCCTAACCGATCATGATACAACAGACGGTATAGTACGTGCACTGAACAGTGCCAGGGGAACAAATTTAGAAGTGATTCCCGGAGTGGAAATTAATACTGATTGGGAGGACACAGAAGTACATATTCTCGGTTATTATATCGATTATCACTCCCAGCAACTCCAGCAGATTCTCCATGAGATGCGACAAGCCAGAGATTTGAGAGCAGCTAAGATGATAGAAAAGTTGAAAGAACTAGGGATTTCCATCGATTATGAGCGTGTGAAAAAAATTGCTGGAAGAGCCCCAGTAGGCAGGCCGCACGTAGCTAGGGCAATGGTTGAATGCGGATATGTAAACAGTATTAAAGATGCATTTGAAGGTTATTTGGAACGGGGAAAACCCGGATATGTGCCCAGAACAAAAATGGATCCCTTTACAGCCATTTCTGTAATTGAGAAAGCCAATGGGATACCGGTTCTTGCCCATCCCGGTTTAATGGAACGGGATAACCTGATACCGGCTTTGGTGAAAAAGGGACTCATGGGAATAGAGGTTTTTTATCCACTCCATGATCAGGAGTTGACAGAAAAATATATGTGGTTCTGCCGAAAGTACGCACTGGTTATGACCGGAGGCACAGATCACCATGGGCCAGATACCGGATACCCAATGGTGGGTGAAGTGGGAGTTGATCAAAAATCTGTCGAAAACTTGAAATTTCTTTACAGCTTATTAGCTTGATGTGAATATAGGGAAGGAATCCCGTCTTTAATGACGAAAACATAAGATATTATTGAAACTTGGAGGGGGCATGAGATGAACCGGAAGACCTTTTGGCTGCTGATTACGGTGATAGCCGTAGCCTGCATTGTGTTGCCTGCTGTTTCCAGCGCATACAATGCTCTAAATAGTGATAATAAAGGTCAGGCTGTTGATAAACAGGATATCGAGGAGAAAAAAACTGAAGAAGAAAAAAACGAAGAGAAAACCGAAGAAAAAAATACCGAGGCTATACCAGGTGAGCTAGAGGAAGAAAGTGAGCAAGAGCAAAATAGTGAGCAGAAATATACCGTTCAAGATGGAGACAATCTCTGGCTGATTGCAACCAGGTTTAATACTTCTGTAGAAGCCATTATGTATGTCAACAATCTCAGCAGCGAAATTTTGATACCTGGTCAGGAATTGTTGATCCCGGAACCCGGAACAACTGTGCCTTCAACTGCAGAGAACAGGAGCACAGCCCCATCCAGGAGCCAGGTAAATACTGTCAATTATGTGGTTCAATATGGTGACAGTTTGTGGTCTATTGCTTTAAAATTCCAGACATCAGTTGAGACTATTAAAGAGTTAAATGGTTTGACAGGAGATCAAATTCACCCTGGGATGACACTGCGGGTTTCCGGAAAGAGCAGTTCACCCAGCCGGCAGCAGAGCGGTTCTAACTCCAACCCGGCACCTCAGCCCAAAAAAGAAAATAGCACAAAACCCAAGCAAAAGGAGAATCAGGTTAATCCACCTCAACCAAAAGCAAATATACTGGAAACAGCTAAACAATTTCAAGGTGTTCCTTATAAATACGGAGGAAGCAGTCCCAGTGGTTTTGATTGTTCCGGTTTTGTCCAGTATGTGTATGGTCTTCACGGAATTAAACTGCCCCGTGTAGCAGCCGATCAAGCTAAAACAGGAACCAGAGTGGATTCCCCTGCAGTGGGAGATCTGGTCTTCTTTGCGGAAAATGGCTCTGTTGTACATGTGGGGATTTACGCAGGGAATAATACTTTTATACACGCAAATAGAAAACAGGGAGTTATATTTACTTCTTTGAACCAACAGTGGTATAAGGAGCGCTATATCGGTGCTAACCGCTATTAAAATATTTTATGAAAGGAAATGTTATGGAGTACAGTAAACTTGCACAGATAACTATTGAAAAACTCCGTCATGATTTTGAAGAATACGGCTATATAGCTGAAGACGATATAATTGTACCAGTATATCTGGCACTTCGTCTGGAAAAGCCAATATTGATCACAGGTGCCCCTGGTGTTGGTAAAACCGAGATCGCGAAAGTCCTGGCCTCGGTATTTAAAACAGAACTGATCAGACTTCAGTGTTATGAAGGGCTTGACGAAAACAAAGCCCTTTACGAATGGAATTACCAGAAACAATTGATCAAAATTCAGTTAATTAAAGAAAGCAGCAGTGAGCTTACAGAGCAAAACCTTTTTTCCCATAGCTATTTACTGGAGAGGCCTTTATTGAAAGCAATTCAAGCATCTAACAAAACTGTCCTCTTAATTGATGAAATTGATAAAACAGATGAGGAGTTTGAAGCATTTCTTTTTGAGGTACTATCTGATTTTCAGGTTTCCATACCGGAGTTGGGAACAATCAAAGCCAAACATATACCGATTGTTGTATTGACCAACAATGGGGAACGGGAGCTTTCTGATGGACTGAAACGAAGGTGTGTGTACCTGTATATCGATTTTCCCTCCATTGAAAAAGAAATGAAGATTATCAGAGTAAAGGTCCCACAGGTAGGAGAGCGCCTGGTAGAGGAGATAGCTCTTGCTATAAACTATTTAAGACATCAACTGGATTTAAAAAAGAAACCATCTATTTCTGAAACACTGGATCTGGCCAATGCTTTGCATATTTTGGGTGCAGAAATGCTGGAGGCTGAGCACATCAAAAGAACCATTAATCTGTTGCTCAAAGATAAAGAAGACATCGACCTATTTTTCGAAGAGTTAGGACCTGAGGGTTTGCTCGAAAATATCAGAAAAAGATAGGGGAAGAGGGCAAACAATTGCAGAACTATTTTGAAAATAATTTTGCTCGCTTTGTGCATATTTTGAGACACCTGGGCATTAATATCAGTATTTTAGAAACTCTGACAGCTATTAGGGCTTTAACCTATGTAAATATTCTGAACCGGAATCATGTAAAAATGGCCATGGCTGCCACTATGATCAAAAATCCTGATCAGAGAGAGATATTTGATCAGGCATTTGATACTTATTTTGCACCACCTGAGATCAAACAGCTTCAGGAAAAGGCCTGGGTTGAGAAACAGGCTGAGACCATTCGCCTGCTGGATGAAGCGGAATCGGATCTAGCTTACAAAGGGGAGAGCCTGGATCTCACTGAACAGGAAAAACTCTTTTATGCAAAACTGCCTGAGGAAGAGAAAAGAAAAATAAAGGAATACCTTGCTGCAAGCAACCTGCCTGACGACCGCTACAGCAGGTTTAAACCAACCCTGGAGAACCAGATACGCGGTTCGCTGCGCTATTGGAAACAGCGATTGGGGGAAACAGATGACTATTCCCCGCAGCTTTTTGACAACCAGATAGATGATCCGGTAATGGCATCTATTATTAATGAGTTGGGTGAGGACAGCAGTATCCTCTATGAGGATATGAGAAGGATTGGTAAGCAGGATCTTCCCAAAGTTACTATTATGCTGAAAAAACTATCCCGTAGACTTGCCACAAAGATCTCCCGGCGCTATCGGATAAGCAAAAAGGTTGTTAAACTTGACCTAAGACGGAGCATCAAAGCTAATGTGCGCTACGGCGGTGTTATTTTTAAACTGCATTACAAACAAAAAAGGATTCAAAAACCGAAAATCCTGCTGATTTGTGATGTTTCAGGGTCCATGTCCCGCTATGCATCTTTTGTTATTCAATTCATCTATGGTTTGAGTGCAGTGATCAAAAAAATCGAAAGTTTTATTTTTGCAGAAGAACTGGAATATGTCACTCCTTTTTTTGCAAACAGAGAGCCTTTTGAAGATACAATGGTGCGCCTTATTGGAAAAAGCCGCATCTGGGGAAAGGGAACAAATTTAGGAGCTGCCCTACATACTCTACGGGAGCAGTATCCATTGATGCTGACTTCAAATACAGTTGTGATCATTGTCAGTGATACAAAATCTCTGGAACTTGAGCGAGCAGAGGAGGAACTTAATAAGCTTAAGAGGAAGGTCAAAGATATTCTCTGGCTTAACACCCTTCCTCAGGAGGAATGGCAGGATCTACCATCTGTTATGAAATTTAAGCGCTATAGCCAGATGTACGAATGCTATACCCTTGCTCACTTAGAAAAAATCGTTAGAAAACAGTTCCTTCACTAAGAGATCGGCGGGATTGAGCTGTGGAAACCAGTTATGATAAACTGGCCCTTTTTTATGATCAGCTGATGCAGGGAATCGATTATCAAGCTTGGGTCAGCTATGTGGAAAAAATAGTGGCCAATTTTCAAGGAAATATTAAAAGTGTGGTTGATTTGGCTTGCGGTACGGGAAACTCAACCATTCCCTGGTCTGTACGAGGCTACCGCACCTTTGGTGTTGATCTATCAGCCGAAATGCTGAAAATTGCTCAGCAGAAAGCGCATAAAAAGGGGCAGAAGATCACCTTTCTCAAACAGGACCTGCGATCAATGGTGCTGCCTCAGCAGGTTGACCTGGCTGTATGTTTCCAGGATGGTTTCAACTATATCCTGAATGAGGATGATTTGGCTGCCGCTTTTCGCTCTGTCTATCACAACCTTCATCCAGAAGGGTTTTTCATTTTTGATCTAAATTACTTGCCACAACTACTGCCGCAAAATGTTAATAACTACAGCACAGATGAAGAAGGGTATTCCCTAAGCTGGAGTATTAGGTATGATGAAAAAGATAAACTATGGGAGGTCATTGTTTCCGGTATTATTAAGGGGGAAAAGGACCACCACTTCTGTGAAACTCATCATGAAAAAGTCTATGATACTTCTGATGTTTGGAGACTCTTGATCAGGCAGGGGTTTACGGTGATGGGAACATATCAGGCTTTCACATTTTCACCACCCAATGAAAGTGCTCCCCGCCTGGTTTATATTGCACAAAAACTGTAACAAAGAAATGAGGTATTAATATGAAACGCGGCAAATTTTACTTTATTTTCGGCGGAGCAAGGAGTGGTAAAAGCACCTTTGCTGAGAAACTGGCATCAAGCTTAGGAGGCAGAGTAACCTATATTGCCACAGCAGAAGCACTTGATGAGGAAATGGTTGCCCGCATCAAAGAGCACCAAAAAAGGAGGCCTGCTACTTGGAAGACCATTGAAGAACCATACAGGGTTGCAGAGGTATTGGAAGAGGTCGGTCAGGAGGAGGGGGTAATACTTATTGATTGTTTAACACTGCTTTTGACCAACCTTTATTATAAACAATCATCTGAACAAGAGAGCGATATATGTTCAAAACAGGTATTATCTGAAATAAAACGTTTAGCAAAAGTTGCCAAAGAATGCAGGTCAGATGTTCTGATTGTATCCAATGAGGTGGGCTTAGGGGTTGTACCGGATTACCCGGATGGGCGTGTTTTTCGAGATCTGACCGGTTGGGCTAATCAGATCATGACAGAAGAGGCAGATAAAGCATATTTTTTAATTTCAGGCATGCCATTAGATATTAAAGCACTTAAAGCAGATCCAGAAGTTTTATAAGATAGAGGGAACAGTGATGAGTTGTTTCTTATGTGCCTTATCCTTTTTAACACGAATACCAATTTTGGTAAAAGGTATTGATCAACCGGACACCTTTAAAAAGAGCATCTATTTTTTCCCTGTTGTTGGACTGATTATCGGCGGGATTTTGGCAGGCAGTTATTATCTATTAGCAAAACTGTTTCCCCAGACAATAGCTGCTGCACTGCTATTGTTTATTTATGTTTTGCTGACAGGTGGACTGCATCTCGATGGTTTTATAGATACAGTTGATGGGATATATGGCGGCAGAAGCAGAGAACACAGACTGGAGATTATGAAAGACACTCACCCAGGTGCTTTTGGTGTCTTGGGTGCTGTTGTGCTTCTACTGATTAAGTACAGTATTTACACCCAGTTAAGTTCGGATATGCTTGTTATTCTGATCGCGGCATCTGTGATGGGAAGGCAGGCAATGGTGTGGGTGCAAATTTTTTACCCTTATGCCCGCAAACAGGGTCTAGGCATGCTCTTTAATATTTACGGCAATGTTCCTCTTTTTGGTGTAACCACAGGAATAACTATCGCGATTCTCTTTTTTCTTGCTCAAATAAACGGGCTTTATATCTTTTTTATCTGTAGTATTATTTTGTTTATCCTGGCAAGTTGGTTATCACATCTATTGGGGGGGCTCACCGGAGACACCTATGGGGCTTCCTGTGAGCTGATAGAAATCTCTGTTCTTTTAACCGGGTTTCTTCTGGTACGTTGATATTATTAACACATTTAACAGGAGGTATTTGTGTTGACGAAACTTCTGCTTGTACGCCACGGTGAAACCATTTGGAACCATGTATCCCGTTACCAGGGCCATACAGATGTCGAACTCAGTGATACCGGGCGGGAACAAGCCAGGCTTTTGGCAGATAGATTGAGCACCGAGAAAATAACAGCTGTGTATTCCAGTGATCTAAAAAGAGCTTATGAAACCGCTTCTATTTTGGCAGCACCTCATCAACTTAGGGTGCAGATGGCTGAAGAGCTTAGAGAAATAAACTTCGGTGTTTGGGAGGGTCTGACCTATAAAGAGATCAGTGAGAAATACAAAGAACTTGCGGAGAAGTGGTATCAGTCCCCGGCAACGGTGCGGATACCAAAAGGAGAAACCTTTGTTGAACTGAAAGAAAGAGCCTATAATGCTGTTTTGAAGCTTCTTAAAGAGAATGATCCGGGAACCATTATTGTGGTAGCCCATGGCGGCACCATCAGAGCCATTATCTGTGGGCTTTTGGATATCGATTTGAATCATGCTTTCAGGATACAACAGGATAATACCGCACTTAATATCATCCAATATAACCAGGGATTTATCGTTCTTTCACTGCTCAATGATACCAATCACCTGAACAATCAATAACAGCGCTACAGGGCGGTTTTCCGAATAACAGATATTATTGTTTGCGTGATGATAAAATGCTAAAATGAAGCCAATAAGCGGGTTGAAAGGAGTTATTGCTGTGAATGAGGATAGATATGGAAAAGTTGGACTAACTTTCGATGATGTTCTGCTGGTGCCTGGGAAATCTTCTGTTTTACCGCGCGATGTAGATGTTTCTTCTTTTTTAACAAATGAGATCAAATTGAACACACCGATCCTCAGCGCAGGGATGGATACTGTGACCGAGAGCAGGATGGCCATTGCTATAGCCAGAGAAGGCGGAATTGGGATCATTCATAAAAACATGAGTATCGAACAACAGGCTTCAGAGGTTGACCGGGTAAAACGATCAGAGCACGGGATAATCACCGACCCGATATTTCTAAGCCCCCAACATCTGGTGAAAGACGCGCTGGAACTGATGGAGCATTACCATATCTCCGGTGTTCCTATCACAGTTGAAGGAAAGCTGGTAGGAATAATAACCAATAGAGATATTCGTTTTGAGGACAATATGCTGCGTCCCATCAGCGAGGTAATGACCAAGGATAATCTCATCACAGCACCTGTAGGAACCACACTGCAGGAGGCCAGAAAGATATTAAGGCAGCATAAAATTGAAAAACTGCCTATTGTTGATGGAAATTATAATTTGCGTGGTTTAATTACTATTAAGGACATCGAAAAAGCCCGTCAGTATCCCAACTCAGCAAAAGATTCCAAAGGGCGATTAAGGGCAGGTGCTGCCATCGGTGTGGGACCTGATTATAAAGAGCGATTAAGTGCTTTAGTAGAGGCAGGGGTTGATATAATTGTTGTGGATACTGCTCATGGCCACTCTGAAGGGGTACTGAGGGCAGTGGAAAACATCAAAACCCTTTATCCTGATCTGCAGTTGATCGCGGGTAATGTAGCAACAGCAGAAGCTACAAGGGATTTGATTGAGGCTGGTGCAGATGCTGTTAAGGTGGGGATCGGCCCCGGCTCCATTTGTACAACACGGGTAGTAGCAGGGATCGGTGTGCCTCAAATAACCGCAATCCATGAGTGCTCCCAGGAAGCGAAAAAATACGGAAAGCCTATTATCGCTGATGGCGGTGTCAAATACTCAGGGGATATTACAAAAGCACTGGCAGCTGGAGCCAGTACGGTGATGCTGGGCAATCTTTTAGCCGGCACAGAGGAAAGCCCTGGGGATTTGGAAATCTATCAAGGTAGAAAGTATAAGGTTTACCGGGGGATGGGATCACTGGGGGCGATGCGCTCAGGTAGTGCTGACCGCTATTTCCAGGAAGATAATACAGATAAATTAGTGCCTGAAGGTGTGGAAGGACGGGTTCCTTATCGGGGTCAGGTATCTGAGATTATCTTTCAGTTGGTTGGAGGGCTGCGTGCCGGAATGGGCTACTGCGGTGTGAAAAACATCGAAGAACTGCAGAACAAAACTAAGTTCATCAGAATAACTAATGCAGGTTTACGGGAGAACCACCCGCACAGTGTGGACATCACCAAGGAAGCCCCCAACTACAGCTATTAATCACGACCCCCACAAAGGGCGAGTTAACGGAAAACTTATCAGGATGTGACCTGGAAAGAGGATGGTTATGTTTCAATCTCGAGAGGAACTGGAGAAAAAACTGGCTGAATATCATTACCTTATTGACAGGAATGCTGCTACAGTTGTTTATTTGGCTGTGAAACTGCAAAAGCCCCTCTTGGTTGAGGGACCTGCAGGGGTCGGTAAAACAGAATTGGCCAAAGCCCTTGCAGCAGTGACCAACAGCAGGTTGATCCGTCTTCAGTGCTATGAAGGTTTGGATGAGGCCAAAGCCCTCTATGAGTGGAACTACCAAAAACAGCTGCTCTGCCTGCATTTAAAGCAAAACCAGAGCAAATCATGGCATGAAGCCAAAGATGACATCTTTACCCAGGAATTTCTCCTCCGCCGTCCTCTCCTGGACGCATTGGAGTCTATAGAGCCGGTGGTACTGCTTATTGATGAGGTTGATAAATCTGATGAAGAATTTGAAAGTTTCCTGCTGGAAATCCTTTCAGATTACCAGATCACTATTCCGGAGTTGGGAACTGTTAAAGCGAAGAGTGTGCCTTTGACTGTGCTAACCAGCAATAATTTTCGCGATTTTGGTGATGCCCTGAAAAGGAGATGTGTTCACCTTTACCTTGACTACCCAACATTTGAACGGGAGTTAGAGATTATCAAATTAAAGGTGCCTGGAATTGATCAGCTTCTGTCTCAACAATTGGTGAGCTTTGTTCAGCTTTTGCGCAAACAAAATATTAAAAAACCACCAAGTATCGCAGAAACCATCGATTGGGCCAGGTCCCTTATTACCCTCTGTGTTTCACGAATTGATGCAGATATTGTTCAAAGCACCTTGAGCATTCTCTTAAAATATCAGTCAGATATCGATAAGATTCTTCCCAGGGTTTCCTCTCTACTTCCAGATGATTAGTGTATAATACAACTGAAAAGGACCGGGTGTTCCCATCTTTCCTCTCTATTCCTTGATGATAGGAGGGGGTGCTTTTTGCTGGAGGAAAAAATTTTAGAATTTGCCAGGCTCCTGCGAAAAGGGGGAGTTAATGTTTCGGTTACCCAGATCGCTACAGCAGTCCAGTCTGTTGCAGCAGTAGGACTGGCACAGAAAGATTTTTATACAGCCCTTCTTTCTACATTAATCGTAGATCAGATAGATCAACCGCTGTTTGACAAACTATTTCGGTTGTATTTTTTTTCCCTGGAACCGGGTGTATTACAGAAACATATCAATCATGATGAACAGGAGACTGATCAGTTAACTGCTGTCATGCAACTGGTTGACAGTATTGAGGGTACAGGAACGGGAAGAGGTGCAGGTGCATCACCTTATCTCCTTTTAGTAAAGGCGGTCAGGGAAACGAACTATCCTTTGCTGCGCAGACTTGGAAAAATGGGAATAGAGAGTCTCGGTGAACTGGAACAAGGGGCAGTCACTGAGATCGATAAACTTGTTGATCAGGCAAAAGTGGCTATCGGCTGGTATCAAGCAGTCAATACACTGGAAAAAATCCGTGTTCAGGAAAAGGTAAGTGAAATCAGGTATTCCAAATGGCTGGAGTGCCTTTCCTTTATTGAAAAATATATGGAATCTCTGGTAGAGGATTTACTGGTAAGAAAGTTCGGTCCTGAAGCATTAGAGGAAATAGCTCTTGCTGCCAACATTAGAGAAAAGGAGTTTTACCGGTTGAATCAGCTAGAAGTTCAGGAGATCCGCAAACATATCACTAAAATGGCACGCAAACTGGCTTCTAGATATGCCCGGCGCTACCGCAGAGCAAAGCATGGGGAAATTGACCTGCGGAGAACTATAAAGAATGCCATGATCAACGGTGGAACCCCAGTCCGCTTGAAATACAGAAAACGGGTGATCAGTAAACCTGAGCTAATTCTGCTGTGTGATGTTTCCGGATCAGTAGCTATTTTCAGTGAATTTATGCTGCAGCTTGTTTATACAATTCAGAACAGATTCAGCCATATAAGATCTTTTCTCTTTGTTAACACAGTTGATGAGGTTACAGAGTATTTTAATAATAACAATATTGAGGAAGCCTTGGAAAAGGCTTTTGCCAAAGCCAGGTATGCTATGAGTCCGTTTTCCGATTACGGCAGGGTGTTTCGACTGTTTGAGAAGCAATATCTGCCAACTTTTTCACCTCAATCAACATTAATTATTCTGGGTGATGCCCGCAATAACTATCGCCATGATGAGAGGGATTCTTTGCAGCGAATAGGGGAGCATGTCAGAAGAATCTTATGGTTTAACCCTCAGCCAGGAAATGAATGGAATACTGAGGACAGCATTATCGGTATTTATACTCCTTACTGCAGACAGGTTTTTGAGTGCCGAAATTTAAAACAATTGGAAGAGGTAACAGAAGCCATTCTATAGCAAAATTAACCATTGATTGACATTACTTCAGTTATTTGTTACGGTTAATATAGTAATTTAAAGGGGAGGGGATGAGGGAATGCTGTCTCAAAGCGAAATGCTGATAAGAATGGTGATCGCACTTCTTATCGGTCTGATCATCGGCTATGAAAGGTCCCGTAATCAGAAACCGGCCGGCATCCGCACCTATTCCCTGGTATGCATTGGAGCAACCCTTTTTATGATGGTCAGTGTTTATGGTCTTCCTGATTTAGCTTATGATTTTTACGGTTATCGTGTTGATCCCTTTCGTGTTGCTGCCCAGATCGTTACAGGCATTGGTTTTCTTGGCGCAGGTGTAATCTGGAAACAAGGTGGTAATATAAGGGGTTTGACCACGGCAGCAAATCTTTGGGTTACAGCAGGTTTGGGTATGGCTGTGGGTGTTGGTATGTATTTCTTGGTTTTAATCAGTGTTGTCTGCATTTTTTTAGCGTTATATAGTTCTCCGATTCTCTGTCGACTGGGGCTTTTGAAATATCCCTCTTGTGATGAAGATGACAACCCCGATGAGGATTAACCTGTCGATCAATTTACCGAGCACTGCAAACCGCATTAATAAAAAGTGATCTTTATAAATTATAAGAAGGCCGCTTTCCTCTCTTTGCCGGTTAAGCTATTTAAGCAAGAACCACTTGCTTAACAGGAGGTAAGCGGCCTTCCTGTTTTATAAAATGCCCATAATTTAATTTTTTATACTTAATATGTAAGTATTAATCAGCAAGAGTTTAATAAAAAATAATCAACATCAATAGCAATGCATAAAACCAAATCGAAGGGAGAAGAATGTTTAAAGAAAGACAAAAACTAGGGAGGGAAGCTCAAATGCCTGAACTGAGGCAGGAGCCAATCACAAAAAAATGGGTTATCATAGCAACAGAACGCAGCAAAAGGCCGTCAGACTTCCCAGTTCGGCCTGAGAAAAGAAAAGGGGGGTCTTGCCCTTTTTGTGTAGGTAATGAAAGTAAAACACCACCCGAGATCACCGCCTATCGGAAAGAAGGAACACAAACAGATAGTCCGGGTTGGTGGGTTCGAGTTGTACCCAATCTGTTCCCCGCGTTAAAATCGGGGGAAGAAGGGCCGCAGAATCAAAACTTTTATGTAACCAGGCCAGGGTTAGGTGCTCATGAGGTTTTGATTGAATCACCTGATCACAACTCTACATTAGAAGAACACTCTCTTGATCAGGCAAGAGATATATTTCAGATGTGGGTCGACCGTTACAGGGCGGTGATGGAGCAGGAAGATATCAAATATGTCCAAATTTTTAAAAATGAGGGTTCTATCGCTGGTGCATCACTGGAACACCCCCACAGCCAGTTAATCGCTACACCTTTAGTCCCTCCTTTTATTGCTGAAGAATTAAAAGGAGCAAAAGAGTATCACACAGAACAGGGACATTGTATTTATTGTGATATGATCGCTCATGAAATAGAGGAAGGAGAGCGTGTTGTAGCGGAAAAACAAGATTTTATCTCATTTTGTCCTTATGCGTCCCGTTTTCCCTTTGAAACATGGATTATGCCTAAAAGACACCAAGCGAGTTTTGGCTCACTGGATAGCGGACAGTTGCAAAGCTTGACTGAGATTGTTCAGGAAACCATGCAAAAAATCACAGGTTCATTGAATAACCCACCTTATAACATGGTTCTCCACAGTGCTCCTTCAGGTGAAGATGATGCTCCTTACTACCACTGGCATTTGGAAGTTCTCCCCCGCTTGACTATTGTGGCCGGGTTTGAATGGGGTACAGGAATAATCATTAACCCAACCCCACCTGAATCAGCAGCAAAATACCTAAGAGAGACATCTGTTCAAAACAACAGAGCAAAGGAGGAGTTAGTATGGCAGCAGATTCACTAAAAATCCTTTTTGTTTCAGCAGAGCTTACCCCTTTGGCTAAGGTGGGAGGTCTGGCAGATGTAGCAGGATCTTTACCCAAAGCCTTAAAACATTTAGGGCATGATGTGCGTATTGCTATTCCTAAATACAAACAGATACAAGAGGGAGAATATCTGCTGGATTATCCTGTAGAAATGGATCATCATTTAGAAACAGGTATTATCAGAAAAACAACTTTAAAGGGAAAAAAAGTAGAAGTTCCGGTGTATTTAATTGACAATTATAAGTATTTTTACCGTGATGGGATTTATGGTTATGGTGATGAAGCTGAGCGGTACAACTTTTTCTGTAAAGCAGTGCTTAATATGCTGCCGCAAATTGACTTCCACCCAGATATCATACACTGTAATGACTGGCATACAGGATTAATACCTTTAGCTTTGAGAACTAAATATGCAGAGGATCCGTATTACCAAAAAATAGCATCCACTTTCACCGTACACAATCTTCAGCATCAGGGCACTTTTCCCAAAAATGTTCTAAGACTTGTTGGGTTAGGGGATGAGTATTTTAATCCTGAGCAATTGGAGTTTTACGGTATGGTTAATTTCATGAAAGCCGGCTTGATCTACGCAGATGTGATCAATACTGTGAGTAAAAAATATGCCATGGAAATACAGACCCAAGAATATGGTGAGCGTTTGGACGGACTGCTGCGCAAGAGAGCACAGGATCTATATGGGATCGTGAATGGGATTGATTATGAAGAGCTAAATCCTGCAACTGATAAATATATTTATCAGAATTATTCAGTAGAAGACATCAACTTAAAGAAGGAGAACAAATATGCTCTACAACGGGAATTAGGGCTGCCCAAGAGCGATACACCGCTATTGGGTATAATCACCAGGCTGGTGGATCAGAAAGGACTCAGTTTGATTATAGAGATATTCGATAAAATAATGAAACTGGGAGTTCAATTTGTACTGCTAGGGAGTGGGGATGACCATTTGCAAAGGCAGTTTACCGAATTCAAAATGAGATACCCTCAGCAGGCCGCAGTCAACATTGGATTCAATATTGAACTGGCCCAGAAGATATATGCAGCTTCCGATATCTTTCTGATGCCATCTCGCTTTGAACCCTGTGGCCTCAGCCAAATGATCAGTCTCAGGTATGGCACAATCCCTGTAGTGCGTTCAGTGGGCGGACTTTCTGATACTATTGAGGATTATAATGAACAATCAGGTAAGGGCAATGGTTTTTCCTTTAAACCCTACCGATCCCAGGAACTGCTGCACAGCATTGAGCGTGCTGTTGATATCTACCGGAACAAACCGGATCTGTGGAAGAGTCTGGTGGTAAAAGGGATGAAAAGCGATTTTTCCTGGGAGAGATCAGCAAAGGAATATGTTAATCTCTATAAAAAGGCCATTGATAAAAACAACAGCATCCCTCACCGCAGAGCTGTATAAGAAAATTTTGCAAAGGATCTCACCCCTCCCAATTGGGAGGGGTTTTTGATAACGGGCAGGAATTTTATCAAAATAATAGAAGGTAACAGAAAACCTTAGAAAGGGCTGTTACTTTGTCGGAAAAAATACTGGTTGTTTCTAAAGATCTTTTACAGGCAAACAATGTTTGTTTTCAAGGCTTTAAGGCTGGTACAGATCATGTCCTTTGGAACCTGTTCGCTGAGAACGGGGTTTTTAGGGAGCGGAACCAAATGGAGCAGGACCCCAGCTATAAGCAGTTGATTGTTTATCTGGTGCTCAGATACAGGGACAGGATCTTTGTTTACCAGCGAATTAAGGCAACAGGTGAAAAAAGGCTGCTTGATCAGTATTCCTTCGGTTTGGGCGGCCACATCAACCCGGTTTCTGCCAGGAGTTTCAGAAAGCTGATCATTTCCAACCTGAACAGGGAATTGAAAGAAGAGGTTGTTTTCCCAGGGTACTACTCTTATGGTTTCCTGGGGTTTCTTAATGATGAACAAACTGAAGTGGGACAGCACCATTTAGGTTTGGTGTTTTTAATCTCCTGTCTATCAGATGAGATTACTGTCAGGGAAAAGAACAAAATACAGGGAGCATTAATACCGATCTCCCAATTGGATGATTACCGGCCGAATTTGGAGAACTGGTCCTGTTTACTGCTCCCCCAAATAAAAAATATTGTTAAGTAAGGCTTTCAATGAAAAACCGATTTGATATACTATAAAAAGGTCTTGTCCTTATGGATTTTGAGAAATAGTTAATTGAAGTAGGTGGGGCAATGGAGTCAAAACGCAGATTCAATATATGGACTTCAGGCTGTCAGATGAATGAACATGATACCGAAATAATGCGTGCTCTGCTGGAGCAGGAGGGATACCTGTGGACATCAGACCCCGAGGAGGCGGATATTGTTATTCTCAATACCTGTTCTGTGAGAAAAAGCGCTGAACAGAGAGCTTTGGGTTTGCTGGGTAATTTGAAACACAGAAAAAAGAGGGATCCTGATCTAGTAATTGCAGTGGGAGGGTGCATGACCCATAACCCAGAGGTACGGGATCTGTTGATCAATAAAATTCCCTTTGTGGACATTATCTTCGGAACCCGCAACTATCACTATTTACCTGAATTTCTGCGGGAAGCGGAGAGCGGTCGTGTGATCGCTGATGATGTTGATGAAGATATACCCGGAGTGCTGCCTGCCTGCCGCACCAGCAAGGTAAAGGCATATGTAACCATTATGTACGGCTGCAATAATTATTGTTCCTACTGTATTGTTCCCTATACAAGAGGTAGGGAGAAAAGCCGTCCTCTTGAGGAGGTATACCAGGAGGTAGCGGAACTGGCAGAAAGGGGCTATCAGGAGGTGATGCTGCTCGGACAGAATGTCAACTCCTATGGAAAAGATCTAAACGGCAATATCAATTTTGCCAAACTACTAGAAAAAATCGATAGAATAGATGGCCTGTCCAGGATAAGGTATATGACTTCTCACCCTAGGGATTTTACTGATGAGTTAATTGAGACTATTGCTGCCTCACAAAAGGTCTGTGAGCACTTTCATCTTCCTCTGCAGGCAGGGAGCAACAAAATCTTACAGCTTATGAACAGAGGCTATTCCAGAGAAAGATTTTTAAAACTGACCGATTCGGTCAGAGAAAGGATACCAGAGGCCAGTATTACAACTGATATTATTGTTGGATTTCCAGGAGAAACAGAGGAAGATTTTTTGGACACACTGGATCTGGTGGAGAGGGTCAGGTTTGATGCTGCCTACACATTTTTATTCTCTGCCCGTGAAGGAACACCGGCAGCAGAGATGTCAGAACAAATACCAGAAGAGGTAAAAAAGGACCGCTTTAAGAGGTTGGTAGAACTGCAAAATAAGATAACTCTGGAGCAAAACCTTCCTTTGGTAAACCAGGTTGTAGAAGTACTTGTGGAAGGTAGAAGTAAAAAGGATCCAGAACGCTGGAGCGGTCGCACTAGGACCAATAAGATCGTCAATTTTGAGGTTTTGGATGACACAGATCTGACAGGCAAATTGGCAGATGTTCAGATCATATCTGCCCAAACTTGGAACCTGTCAGGTAAATTAAAAAAAGTTCAACAAAAAGAGGGATCTGCCCCTTTTTCCAGAAATTAATTATAAACAAAAGAGGAGGTGCTTATTTTGTCATTAATGGCAAAAGCACAGGAACTTGGGTATGCGCTATTGGAAACTGAGGAAGCAACTATTCTGAATGCTGCGGAAAAGAATCTTGACAGCAACCCGGAATCACTGCGGTTGATCAATGAGTACCAACAAAAGTTTCAACAGATCAAAAATGCCCAGGAGGCAGGGGAAGAGGTCAATGATGAGGCATTTGATGAATTCAATCAACTGCAGGAAAAAGTAAAGGCAGACAAAAACATTCAGGCTTATTTTTCTGCACAACAGAAATTCAATCAATTACTGCAGCAGGTCAACGCTGTTATTAACCAGGTTTTAAGAGGGGAAACCTGTTCACCTGATTGCTGTGACGGCTGTTCAGGCTGCAGTTAAAAAAGTAGCTAAAAAAAGAGGTGGCAGCAGTGGGCAGTAATACTCCCTTGATGAACCAGTACCAGTCCATCAAAAAAAAGTATCCAGATTGTTTGCTCTTTTTTCGTTTGGGAGACTTTTATGAGCTGTTTGGGGAGGATGCTGTAAAGGCAGCTAAAGAACTGGATATTGTCCTTACCAGCCGTGGGCTTGGCAAAGATGCAAAAGTACCTATGTGTGGGGTGCCCTATCACGCTGCAGAAAATTACCTCAATCGACTGTTAGAAAAGGGTTATAAGGTTGCCATCTGTGAACAGTTAGAGGAAGCTAAACCGGGGAGGGGTATTGTTAAAAGGGATGTAGTCAGGGTGGCAACCCCTGGTACTATTTTAAATCCGGAGTATCTTGATCAGTCAAATAACAATTACATTATTTCTCTCTACCAGAAGAAAGATAATATCGGTTGTGCTTGGAGTGACATCAGTACAGCTGAGTTTCAGATTGCCCAATTTTCCGATCCGGAAGGTACCGAATATTTGGTGGATTTGGTAAACCGTCTTCAACCAACGGAGTGTATTGTCGCAAACGGGCAGTTACCTGTTTTTCAATCTCTGTTGAGGGACTGCTGGGATAAAAAGGTGCTTTATACTGAGGTAGACCAGGCAGCAGAAGATCATTTAACTGAGCAGTTTGGCCAAGAAAATATGGTTGGCCTCAACCAAAATGCCATGAAAGAGGGTTTAGCGGCTGCAGCAAACCTTCTTGTCTATTTACAGGGAACGCAAAAAACAGATAAACTTCCCTTTCGCAAAATAGAGGTTTATACCCCAGGCAGCCATATGTACCTGGATGCCATGACCATTAGAAACCTCGAACTGTTTATTACACTTCGCGATGGGAAAAAAGAAGGCAGCCTGTTATGGGCCCTGGATCGAACACTGACAGGAATGGGTACCCGCCTTTTAAGGCGCTGGCTGGGATTGCCACTGTTGGATGTGGCCGAAATAGAGAAGAGACAGGAGTCGGTCCAGGAACTGGCAGAGAATTATTTCTTGCGCAAGGATGTGAGGGATCAGTTAAACAGTGTATATGACCTGGAACGTATTATCAGCAGGATTGATTGGTTGGCTGCCACTCCCCGTGATCTGCTTGCACTGGCCAATTCGCTGTCTGTAATACCCCATTTAAAAGAAAGCCTGAAACAAGCAAACAGCAATCTGCTTCAGAAGCTGGGAAATATGCTGGATCCTATATCTGAGTTAAAGCAATTGATCTTCCAGGCACTGATTGACGACCCTCCTGTCAACCCGAAAAATGGTGGGGTTATCAGAAGCGGTTACAACTCCGAGGTGGACAGGTTGAGAGAAATGATCGATCAAGGGGAAGACTGGATCAAAAGATTGGAGTTAGAGGAACGGAAACGCACGGGAATCAAATCTTTAAAAATTGGATTTAATAAAGTGTTTGGGTATTATATCGAGGTTACCAAACCGAACCTGCATCTCGTTCCTGACAACTATATCAGAAAACAGACTCTCACCCAGGGTGAGCGTTTCTTTACACAGGAATTAAAAGAACAAGAGGCCAACTTTTTAGGGGCTACTGAAGGTCTGCAGGAGTTGGAATACCAGCTATTCCTCGAAATCCTTGATCAGGCTCAAGCAGTTGCAGAGAGAGTGCGGAAAAACGCACAGCTGATGGCTCAAATTGACTGTCTGGCATCTTTTGCAGAGACAGCTGCCCGCTATAATTATGTTCGGCCCAAGATCAACAATACAGGAATTATAACCATTAAAAATGGTCGCCACCCGGTTTTAGAACAGCTTATGCCTGAAGGTTCTTTTGTTCCCAACAGTATACAGATTGGGGAGGAAAACAACAGGATTCATATTCTTACAGGGCCAAATATGGCCGGAAAATCCACATATATGCGCCAAATTGCTGCATTGATTCTAATGGCTCAGTGCGGATCTCTTATCCCTGCGGAGGAGGCAGAAATAGGGATTGCAGAACGCATTTTTGTGCGCGCTGGAGCGCTGGATGATCTGGGAAAGGGTCAGAGCACCTTTATGATGGAGATGAATGAGGTTTCCTATATACTCCAGCATGCTACAAAGGATAGCTTCATTGTGCTGGATGAAGTAGGAAGGGGCACAGGCACTTTTGATGGTTTGGGAATAGCCTGGGCGATCGTGGAATACCTCCATGATTACATTAAACCCAGGGTAATTTTTGCTACCCATTACCATCAGCTGACCCAATTGGCTGAAAAGTTCAGTGGAGTAGTTAATTATTCTGTGGCTGTGGCAGAAGAGGGTACAGATATCGTATTTCTGCATAAAATCGTCCCAGGTGGAACAGATAAAAGCTATGGTATTCAAGTAGCACGTTTGGCCAATCTCCCTGCTGAAGTGGTGGAGCGTGCACGGGAGGTGGCTGATTCACTGGAAGCAAAAGAGGAATTCAAGGATAAGAAAAAACCAGCAGTTACTCAACCTGTGCAATTGGTGCTTTTTGATGAAAAGAGTATGATTATACAGGAACTGCGCAGCCTCAACCTGGTTCAGACAACACCTCTCGAAGCTCTGAACATCCTTTCCGAATGGCAGCAGCGCCTGATGAAAGAAAACACATCCTCCAAACCAAAGGGCCATCAAAAAAGATAATTATTTAGGTGGGTGACTTGCTGATGTTAATTGGTCTAGATGTGGGAGGCACCTATACAGATGCCGTGTTACTTGATGGTCAACAGGTGATCAAAAAAATAAAAAAACCAACAGATAATGAGCACTTGTTGGATACACTGGTCAGTACTCTCGATCCTTTGTTGGATGCAGCTCAGGGAGAAAAGTTGGAGCGAATCGTTTTAAGCACAACATTGATCACCAATCTTATTGCGACTAAAAGAATAGAACCCGCAGCACTGGTGATCATTCCTGGTCCTGGCCTTAATCCCAATACTTATGATTACCATGTGCCTGATACTTATTTACTGTCAGGTGCCATTGACTACCGGGGCCGGGAAATCGAACCCCTCGATCAACAGAATTTAAAAAACTGTGCAGAAGAGATAAAAAAGAAGGGGATCAAAAAAGCTGCTGTTGTCGGAAAGTTTTCACAGCGTAATAAAAAGCATGAAGAAGAAGTGGCTTCTTATCTGAAAGAACACATTCCCAACCTGTGTGTGATGATGGGACATCAGGTGACCGGGCGCTTGAACTTTCCCCGGCGGGTACACACCACACTGCTCACTCTGGCTACACAGGCAAACTATAACAGTTTTTACACTGAAATATTAAAACTCCTGAAAAAAAGAGGGATTACTGCACCCCTTTATATATTAAAAGCAGATGGTGGTACACTTTCCTTTGAGCTTTCAGCAGCAAAACCGGTGGAAACCATATTTTCAGGACCTGCGGCCAGCACACTGGGTGTGTTGGCTTTGACACCAGAAGGGGAAACATCTGTTGTGGTGGATATCGGTGGAACCACTACGGACCTGGCCTTGATCCTATCTGGAAGGCCCTTGTTTGCTTCCCGTGGTGCACGGGTAGGTGACAGGCTCACCCAGGTCAGATCCTTTGCCACCAGTTCTGCTGCTGTAGGAGGGGACAGCTGTTTAGAGGTTGAGGATGGAGCTCTCAAAATTATGCCCTACCGGAAAGGCCCTGCTTACTGTTTAGGAGGGCCCTGCCCCACACCCACTGATGCCATGCGGGTTGCCGGGCTTACTGAACTGGGTGATGAACAAAAAGCCATCAGGGCCATGGAGATATTGGGGGAGAGGCTTAAGCTGAATCCCTACAAGACAGCAGAGCTAATTCTGGATAAAACAGCTGAAAGGATCATATCTGAAATAGAAAAAATGTTTTTATCATGGGAACAGGAACCTGCTTACCGTATCTGGGAGCTGCGGCAGAAAAAGAAGGTGCGACCCCATAACCTGGTTGGTATCGGTGCTGCCTCACCGGTATTACTTCCTCTGTTAGGCAAAAAGATGGGATGTAATGCCCTGATTCCACCTGATGCTGAGGTGGCCAACGCGATCGGTGCAGCACTAGCTAAGGTTAACCTGCGCCTTACATTCCACTTTGACACAGAGAGGCAGTTCTTTTTTATTGAAGAAAACGGTGTACAGGAGAAAAACACAGATGTAAAAACTCTTGCTGATGCAGAAAGTTATGCTATGAACAGGCTGATAGAAGAAGGGAAAAAATTAGGCATTGCCGTTGATGACAAGCCTGAATTGGTCTACAGCGAGGTATTTAATATGGTGCGGGGCTGGAGAACCGGTGGGCGATTGATCGATGTTTGTGTCCAATTCCCCACAGGAATATTAAAACAGCAGGAAGAGGGTGATCACTGATGCCAACAGGTTTGGTTTTTTTCCCGGCTTTTGATTGGGCTATCACTCCCACCCATCCTGAGCGGGAGGAAAGGCTGCTCTATACAAGAGATCAGCTTTTCGAAGAGGGGATTATGGACCTTCCAGAGCTGATAGAGTACAAACCCAGGATGGCTCTAAAAAAAGATATTGCCAGAGCGCATTTCTGTGTACCAGATATAGAGACACAGATCACAGATGCACACCTTTATGCTGCTGGGGGTGCTTTGGTTTTAGCAGATGCTCTGATGAACAAAGAGATAGATAACGGTTTTGCCCTGGTGAGGCCGCCCGGGCACCATGCCATGAGGGTTGTCCATGGAAATCGCGGTTTTTGCAACATTCATAATGAAGCGATTATGGTCGAGTATCTGCGGAAAAAATACGGTGTGCAGAGGATCGCTATTGTGGATACAGATGTTCATCACGGTGATGGAACACAGGATATTTATTATCATGACCCTGATGTGTTGTTTATCTCTTATCACCAGGATGGGCGCACCCTCTATCCAGGTTCCGGCTTTTGTGATGAATTAGGGGGCCCAGCTGCCTTTGGAATGAACATCAATATCCCCTTGCAGCCCTATACAACAGATGAAGGAATCCTCTATCTTATGGACAACCTGGTCCTGCCCATCTTGGATGATTTTAAACCGGAGTTGATCATCAATAGCGCAGGGCAGGACAACCACTACACTGACCCTCTGGCCAATATGCGCTTCACAGCCAGGGGCTATGCCATGTTAAATGAGAAACTATCTCCGGACCTAGCGGTTTTGGAGGGCGGTTATGCCATTGAAAGTGCTCTTCCCTATGTGAATACAGGGATTATACTGGCAATGGCCGGACTTGATTATTCATGGGTGCGTGAACCGGATTACAAAGAAGAGAATTTTAAAGAAACTAAAGAAAATATGGATTACATCATAGAACTGGCTGATTATTTGTGGAGAATCTGGAAAGATCGAGAGCAGCTGGCAGAACAAAGATATCAGCGTAAAGAAAAGTTTGAAGAGATCAACAGACACATTTATTATGACACAGACGGCATCAGAGAGCAGCAGAATGAAACTGTCCGCTTATGTGATCATTGCCCTGGCTACCAGATCATCAGATCGCGAGGAATGTATTCCACAGGTAAGAGCAGGGTAATCGAAGCTGTTGCCATTCACCACAGGGCCTGTAAGACCTGTCAGGAAGAAGCCAGAGGATATTATGAGGAGCGAAAACGGGAAAGAGAAGGTTTAGATGTGGTCTATCTTCAGGACAAACCCCAGGACCGTTATTATCAATTCTCAGCAGATGGAGAAATAGAAATTTTAGACTAAAAACAGCAGGCAGGGTGTTAGTAATTGGGTAAGATAGTGCTTTTGGACCAAAATGTGATCAACCAGATAGCAGCAGGTGAAGTTGTGGAAAGACCTGCTTCAGTGGTCAAGGAACTGGTAGAGAATTCCCTTGATGCCGGTGCCACCAGAATCACTGTGGAAATCAAAGAGTCCGGTTTAAAGGAGATCAAAGTCATTGATAATGGGAGTGGTATGGCCCCAGATGACGCCAAAATGGCTGTTGCCAGGCATGCCACCAGCAAAATCAGAATAGCTGATGATTTAAACATGGTGAATACCCTGGGTTTCCGCGGAGAGGCTTTAGCAGCCATTTCATCGGTTTCCCGTTTCACCCTGATGACCAGGCCTCCAGATGCTGTTGCCGGCACCAGGGTTGTTGTAGAGGGTGGTGAGCTGAAAGATATATCAGCTGTTGGCTGTCCCTGCGGTACACAGGTAATTGTTGAGAATCTCTTTTTTAACAGCCAACCAAGGCGTAAGTTTTTAAAAAGCCCCCGCTCTGAGGCAGCTGCTGTAGCAGATGTTCTTACCCGTTTTGCTTTGGGGTATCCACATATTTCTTTCAACTATTATTCGGGTAAAAGGCTCTGCCTTGCAACATATGGTCAGGGGGATATAATTGATACGGCCACAATAATTTACGGCAAAGAATCAAGAGATCGGTTCTTAACTGTTTCTTACCAGGAGGATGGGATAAAAATAGAAGGCATTGTTTCAGAACCGGAGTATACCAGATCAAGCCGTTTTTATCAGTCCTTTTTTGTTAATCAACGGTTGGTTCGCAACTTTTTGTTGAGCCATACTCTGGAAAATGCCTATCAGGGAATGATCACTTCTGGTCGTTATCCTACTGCTGTACTTTTTATAGAAATTGACCCATCTATGATCGATGTTAATGTACACCCAACTAAAAGCGATATTCGTTTTTCCGACTCCCAGACGGTGGCCCGGGTGGTGTATCGAGGTGTCAACTCTGCTCTTGCTTCTTTTTTACAGAAACAGCGCGGATTTCAAGTAAAGGAAGAGCAATTTGGTCCTCATCAGGAACCGGCAACTCAAAATACCGGAGAAAAAGTAAGGTATCAGACAGAACAATTACCGATCAGGATGGCACCTGTTTTTAATAGGACATTTCCTGAAGACCTTCAGGTCAGGGATGATATTGTAAAAGATAGACCTCTGAGTAAAAATTCCTTTTTTCAGGAGATGCAGCTGATCGGCCAGGTTCTGGGAACATATATTATCGCAGAACGAGAGGGCAACCTGTTTATCATTGATCAGCATGCTGCTCATGAACGGGTTCTTTACGAAAAAATAAAGCTTAAGTGGCAGAATAAAAAGGTGTTTTCGCAAAAGATCTGCCCCCACAGGATACTGCTATCACCTGAAGAAGAACAGCTTTACCTGGAAAACCGGGAGTTTTTTCAAAATGTAGGTTATACTCTGGAAAGGGAAACAGCTAACAGATATTTTGTGATAACTGTGCCTGATGAACCGCATACTAATATAGATCAGTTTTTCAGAGAACACCTTGATCTGGTCCGCCAGGCTAAAGAAGAAGCGGACACATCTTTCAACATTAAAGAAGCTGCTGCAAAACTGTATGCCTGCAAAGGTGCAATAAAGGCGGGAGATAGATTGACTCAGGCGGAAATGCATCAGCTGTTAGTACAACTGGATGCTGCCGATCATCCTGATCACTGCCCCCATGGGAGGCCGACTTATATAAAAATAACAGACTTTGATCTGAATAGGTGGTTTCATCGATGAGCCTACCCCTTGTGGTTATTGCAGGACCGACAGCAGTAGGTAAATCAGATATAGCTGTAGAATTGGCTTTAAGGTTCAATGGGGAGATCATATCTGCAGACTCTGTACAGTTATATAAATACTTTAATATCGGTGCTGCCAAATTAACCAATGAAGAACAAAAAGGCATCCCTCATCATCTTTTCGATATCCTGGAACCGGATCAGCCTTTTAGTGTTGCCGATTATCAGAAATTAGCGCGCAAAAAAATCCAGGAGATAAATGAGCGAGGGAAACTCCCTTTTTTGGTAGGGGGAACAGGTCTATATATTCAGGCGGTCATTGACCCTTTTGAGTTTCCTGAAACAACAGGCCATGAGGAAATACGAAAAAAATTACGAGAAATATGGTCTCAAGGCGGTAAGGAGGAACTTTACCAGAGGCTGCAGAAGATCGATCCCGATGCAGCCCAAAGAATTCACCCCAACGATTTCAGGCGGATTTCCAGAGCTTTGGAGGTTTATTATCTGACCGGAAAGACCATATCCAGCTATATCAGTAAAAGAAAAAAGAGTTTTTATAATCTGGCGATGGTCGGTTTGACACGCAAAAGAACAGAGCTTTATCATAGAATCGAGGCTCGAGTGGACAAGATGTTTGCAGGTGGCCTGGTAGAGGAGGTGAAGTCTATTCTGGATATGGGATATGATCCAAAAATCAAGCCACTGCAGAGCCTTGGTTATAAACAAGTAGTAGAGTATCTAATGGGTGATTGTGATCAAGCTGAAGCTATAGCATCAACAAAAAAAGCAACCAGAAACTATGCAAAAAGACAGCTAACCTGGTTTCGCAGAGATGACAGGATCCACTGGTTCTCACTGTCAGAAGAGGGGAAACAGCACTTGTTAAAGAGAATTGCCCTTGACATATGCAGGAGTATCAATATTTAATGTAGAATACATTGGCAAAGATTAGAAAACGGAGGAATAAAAGATGTCAAAAGTACAAATTAACCTACAGGATTATTTCTTAAATCAAGTACGAAAAGAAGGAATTCCGATCACTGTCTTCCTGGTTAACGGTTTTCAATTGAAAGGGAATTTACGGGGCTTTGATAATTTCACAGTTATCTTAGAGAGTGAAGGAAAGCAGCAAATGGTTTATAAGCATGCAATTTCTACAATAGTGCCCAATAAACCAATAAATCTTTCTTATGATTCAGCAAATCAGAATAAGAATGAGTAATAAAGGCAAAGGGGGATGGAAATGAAAAGAAAGCTATTATATGTAGTCTTCATCATCTCCATCTTTGCTGTTTATTTACTGTCAGGTTGCGGTCAAGAAGCTAGTAATGCAGATGTGCTCAAAATTGGTATACTTCCCAATGAAGAGGTTTTACCGGTCTATGTTGCCCAAGAAGAAGGCTTTTTTGAGAAACACGGTATTGATGTGGAGATAGTCAATTTTCAAAGTGCTGCTGAAAGAGATGCTGCTATACAGGCAGGAGCTGTGGATGGAGTCGAGGGGGACCTACTGGCGGTGGCTTTGATACGGCAGGGAGGCACACCGGTCAAAGCTGTATCCCTGGCTATGGGTACAACCCCTGAGGAAGGGCGTTTTGCAATGCTGGCAGCTCCCGGCACTATTGAAAGTGTTGATGAGCTAAAGGGTAAGAAAATAGCTATTTCTAAAAACACGATTATTGAATATGTGGCAGACCAGATGCTGCTGGCTAAGGGAATAAAACCGCAGGAGGTACAAAAGGTCAATATTGCTAAGATGCCTTTGAGAGCGGAAATGCTCTTACAGGGTGAGGTAACCGCTGCAGTACTGCCGGATCCTTTAGCTGTTCATGCAGAACTAAAAGGGGCCAAAGTATTGGTTGATGATACCAAGCTTTCAGATAATATATCCCAATCGGTCTATTTTTTCAGGGATGATGTTATTAAGAATAAAAAATCAGCTATCAGGAGGTTTCTGCAGGCCTTTGGGGAAGGGGCTGAAGAGGTAACAGAAAATCCTGAGAAGTACAGGGACCTTTTTATTGAAAAGGTGAATATTCCGGTTGAATTGCAGAGTTCTTACCCGATACCCTCCTTTTCTCCTCTTGAATTGCCGGCTGAAAAGGATACACAGCGGGTACTCGACTGGCTGCGTGACAATAACTTGTTAACAGAGGATTATTCCTATACTGATATTGTTACAGATGAAGTGATCAAAATGATAGATTAAATAGGGGTAATGATTAATGCTGACTCTCAATAATGTTTCCCTGGCTTATACCAATGGCAGAGCATCAGTCAATGCCCTGGTGGATATTAATTTTCAAATTGAACAGGCTAAGAGCTATGCCATCATAGGACCTTCGGGATGTGGTAAAACATCCCTTATTTTTCTCATGATGGGACTGCTCCATCCCACAAAAGGGGAAATCTTATTCAATGGGAAACCGCTGTTAAAACCGCACCGGGATACGGCACTGATCTTACAGGAATACGGATTGCTGCCTTGGAAAACTGTATGGGAAAATGCGGCATTGGGTCTAAAACTGCGTCAAGTAGATGAAAAGGATATTAAATATATCTTAGAGCGTGTGTTTGAGGAACTGGAGCTTACCGAGTGCATCGATCGCTATCCTGCACAATTAAGCGGTGGTCAAAAGCAGAGGGTTGCTCTGGCTAGGGCCTTATCCTTGAAACCCAAGCTTTTGCTGATGGATGAGCCGCTATCAGCTTTGGATGCCTTAACAAGAGAAAACCTGCAGGAAGTAATTTTAAAATTGATCAAGCGTTATCAAATGACAAGTGTATTAGTCACTCACAGCATTGAAGAAGCAGTGTATTTAGGACAAAAAATAGTTATTCTTTCTGCGCGGCCTGGCAGGATCTGTGCTCAGATAGATAATCCTGAACAGGGAACAGATGGCTACCGTAAAAAAACATCTTACCATGAAAAATGCAGTGAGGTTAGGTCTTTACTGGAGGTATATTCCCAGTGAACAGCAATATGAAAAAAACACTCACATATATTGCAGCAGCACTATTTCTATTTATACTTTGGGACATACTGGCCTTGATCCTACACAACCCGGCTCTGCCGCGACCGGTTCCGGCTTTAATAGCTTTTTTTCATATCTTTCCCAAGAGCCTCTGGAAGCATTTTTTAATAAGTACCTATAGGGTCTTGGTCAGTTTGTTAATCGGGCTTGCCATCGCTGTTCCCCTTGGACTTTATTTGGGAAGGGAACCAAAACTGGACAAGTGGGTCTCACCACAGTTATATCTGACCTATCCCATCCCCAAGATTGCCCTGTTGCCGGTGATCTTTGCTGTCTTTAAGATTGGGGATCTTTCAAAAATAATACTTATTGTTCTGATCATATTTTTTCAGATTATAGTGACCACAAGGGATGCGGCTCAAAATATTCCAGCCAACTCAGTTTTGTCTGTTCTTTCATTAGGTGCAACACCTAAGCAGATCTATCGCCATGTGATCATACCGGGATGTCTGCCGGAAATATTTACTGCTGCACGGATCAGCCTGGGTACTGCAATAAGCATTCTCTTTTTTGCTGAGTCCTTTGCCACATTTGATGGACTGGGCTACTTCATATTTGAAGCATGGAGCAGGGTAAATTACCCGGAGATGTTTGCAGG
>LFTQ01000098.1 GCA_001513545.1 Clostridia bacterium DTU068
ACAAAGGGGAGCCAGTCAGTTTCCCTTTGCTCATAGAGAACCTTCGGTTTCCCTTTACTGCTTTTTATGTAGTAGAAAAGGGAATCTGTGGCCACCAAAAATTTATTTTTTGCCTCCTTTTGAATCCCGGACCTTTTAATAATGATCTCATTTTTAAAGCATTCAGGCCCAAATATCTGATCCAGCAAAAGGCGCACATACATGTTCCCGTTATAATCACAGCGCACAAAGATGGCCCCCTTTTTGTTCAGGCAGTGGTGAGCCAACTGCAGCCTGTTTTCCAAAAGGGAGATCCAGGCAGCATCCCTGTATTTGACTGAGTAGTTGTAGCCCGGTTCCTGCTCCCTGTTGAAGGGGGGATCGATGTAGATCAGCTGCACTTTTTCTTTGAACTTGGGAAGGATCGTGTTCAAGGCCTGGTAGTTTTCGCTTTTGATCAGCCACCCATCCAGTTCTTTGTCCAAGTGATCGAAAAGGGAGAGGATTTCCCCTTCACAATCTTTAAAATACCTGCTGTCCAGGGGGAGGTGGGCATACCTCTTGCTGAGCCTTTCCTCATAAGCATCCATCAGTTCTGTTATTTGGAAGCTGTCATCAACAAGCCTCAACTCTTTCCATTCCGCGGTTTGCTGTCTGATCCCCGGATGGGAGAGCAAGCGCTTAAAAAGTTTAAAATCCCTGTCTGCGATTCGGTCCAAGGTGATTACATAATTGGAGTTCAGGATAAATTTGGGCTTCAACCAGATGTGGAGCAGTTCCTCTTCAAAACGGCTGATAAAGGAGATGATTTTATGGGCTGCCTCCCGCAAGAGCTGGTATTTTTTAAGCTGTTCTCCGTTGAAATCTTTCCACAACTGCTGGTATATCCATTTAAAACACTGTTCCTCCAGGAAGTACTGGGGATCCTTGTATATGAAGAGATCCATTTCCCCTTGCTGTTCAAACAGCGATATCGCCTGTTTTACCGCAGCAGCGCTTATCTGCACCCCATTCTCTTTGAGCTGCTTTACCAGCTCAGCAGACTTTTTTCTCTTTCTATCTGCTGAAACTCCAAGAGTCAGTGTGCCCTCCTCTTTTTTGTCCAGCAGACGGTAGCTGAGCTGCCTCTTTTTGTGGTCTCTGTTTTTTATTATTTCTGATACATCAAAAACAATCTTTGTTCCATCCACTTCTACTTCCAGTTCATCGATGATGTTGTCCGTTTTTACATAATAGAATCTGTGGGTTTGCCAAAAGAGCTGAATATCTCTGTCTGCAGTTGCATATTGACTGGGGGGGGTCGGTGCTGTATTGTCAGGACAGATTAAACTGTTCATCAAAAGGCTGCTGAAAAGGGAATGGAGTTGCTGGTACAATTCTTCACGGTATTCCGGAGCGCTAGACGTGATCCGGTTTAACTCTTCTTTCAGCTGGGGCAGGCCCCTCTCATAATAGATCGACCTGAACTGCTTTGCTTTGATGAGCCCTGTTTTCCCCTTGAGCCGCTGATCCACGAAAAGGCCTTTAAGATAATGAAAAAACTCTTCTTCTCTGGACAACTGTTATCTCCCCTGCAGTGTGCTGCAGTTGTTGCCAGTTATCAGGGATGAATTTTGCTTCTTTTAATATTGTTAATATAATCATAACATATGTGGTGGAAGTAAGCTTAACTTCTGTTCTTTAAAACTTCTGCTCTTGCCAGAAATAGTTTGGGGTGTTATAAGTTAAATTGTATGCTGCTTTTTAAAGGAGAGAAAAGGAATGCGGCTTTCCATCCCGGCCCCTTTGATCAAAATTATATCCATACTGAGCCAGGAGGGGTATGAGGCCTATGCTGTCGGTGAGGGGGTGCGGGACTGCCTGCTAGGTTTGGAACCCCAGGAATTGAAGGTGGCGACCGGTGCTCCGCTGGATGTGGTTGAAGCCTTTTTTAATAGAACTTTCCGCCTGCAGGATAAGGTGTTGGTGCAGGAGGGGGAAACTTTCGTCCATGTGCTCTCATTTGGGGAACAGCCTTCTGCTGCCGGCTCCATCTCTGATCTGCTGGAGCAAGATTTTACAGTCAATGCCCTGGCTTATGACCCGCTGAAAGATCATTTGATCGATCCCTGGCAGCTGGCAGATCAGATCGCTTCGGGAGAAGTGATGATCCGGCTGGCGGGGGAGCCTAACTCTTGCTTTCAGGAGGAGCCGCGGCGCCTGTTGGAAGTGTTTTATCTGATGAAGCTCTTTGATGATGCAGACCTCAAGTGGCAGGTTTTCCGGGAAACACAGAGGGCGCTTGTGCGGTGTGCCCCGGCAGCAGGCAGCATCCGT
>LFTQ01000022.1:0-978 GCA_001513545.1 Clostridia bacterium DTU068
CTTTTTATTGAGCTCTATTAGAGCGCTACTGAACACAAATGAAATAAGCTGGTATGGTTCTACAGATATTATTTCATCCCCTGCTGAGACATCCGCAAATAATGTACAAGTTCGCTATTTTTTTATTCTATAAAAATCGACAATATCCTCTTGTTTTATCATTAATTTGTAACTTTTAGACATTTTTTATTGAAAAACACTATGTTTTTTTCTTCTACCCAACTCCCCAACATCTATCCTCATTGAAACTGTCATTGGTAGTTGTATGCTGTCCACAAGAAATGCTCACAAACATTGATTCTCGCCATCTTCCAGTGTGGAACCGTAGTGCTGTGCAAACTGTGTGGAAGCAAACTTCTCAAGCTTCCAGGACGGTATACGGCAGGCACGGCAGCTCTTGAAAAACCATTTGTTGCGCAGCCACCTGGCCGCCCGGCTGTTCTTTGACAGTTTGATCAAAAAAGTGTGCCCACAGTGGGTGGTAATCTCCGCATAGCCGCCTTTTTTGCTGATCCTCCTGATACCGTGCAGAATACCACTGCGTGATGGCCAGAGTTTAATCTTGTTTACCAGCAGGTAAAAGTCGACCCTTTTTCTGTAGTACCTTTTCTTAGCTTTGCTCAGCTTCTCCGCCTCCCTCTTGCCAACTCTGCCCGCTCAATCAGCAGAACAGCATTCCTCTTTGATCCTGGCAATCACTCTGTTTCGTTTTTCCCAAAGATTATTGCTGCTATCAGCAGTGATGATCAGTGTAGCCACCCAACTCTTTCTCCCAGGGATATAATTGGTCAATGCCTCATCAGCACCGAAAAAGTCAGCTGTGTGCGCTAGAGCCCCAGCACCGGCCATGATGTGTTCACCAAGGAACTGGATCTCGGCAGAAACAACTGAAATATGTTCATAAATCACAGCTTTACGAGGAGTGATATCCTGTGCTGACAGCTTTCCCCGCAGATAAATGTCTGCCAACAGTTCCAG
>LFTQ01000022.1:1052-8795 GCA_001513545.1 Clostridia bacterium DTU068
AACCCGGCAATTTTAATTGATATTTCCCTGAATTGCTCAACCAGCCGGGTGTCCAGATCTGAAGGAGCTACCACCCTCCTGCAGTCGTATTTTTCATCCATTTCCAGGTCAGTCACCTGCAGTGGGATATAACTGCCGCGGCACCCCATTATCTCAATTGAACATGATCTACCACCCAAAAACTCCTGGATAATACAGTCTCCCCCGGCAACATCCCTCCTTTCCAAAAAAACACTCAATTCTTCTTCAGTGGTTATTTTGCAGACACCCTTGCTGCCGCTGGCATCCTCGGGTTTGACGATGACAGGAAGTCCACACTCCGGCCAGTAACGGGGAGCAGGGATTCCATGCTGTGCAAAAAGAGCATCACTTTTTTTCTTGGATGAGCTGATTTCATAGGCGTGCTGGTCCCAGGCCAGAGGAACTCCAACCTGTTGGGAAAGATCAGCTAACGCGTTGAGAACATGCAGATCCTCAACAGCTGGAAGAATCAGATCCACATCCCGGCACAGTTCCAAGATAAGATCCCGCTCTTTCAGTACATCCAGCTGCCAAAAGGAACTGCACAGCCCCAGTGCAGGGGGTTGGGCATTCCTATCTACCAGATAGACATCCATACCGGCCTTTTTTGCCAGATATGCAGCCTCTATTCCCTGCAGTTTTCCACCGACAACCAATATCCTCATTGACATACCCCTGCAATTTTTCCTGCTCTGTATCTTAATTTGCTTCGCTCTGCCAACACCCAGGCAGCATAATCCTCCCTGCCGGCAGCTCTGAGTCCCATTCTGTCCAACTCCGGCAAAACACCCTGGACTGTTCGGTATCCCGCATCAATATCCTTTTTGCTTTGAGCCACCCCTGCCAAGCCCAAAGAAGGAGGAATAATTGATGTGACCACATTGGCCCCTGCATCAATCCTTGACCGCAAACCGTTAATTCCATCAACATCAAGAGAAGCAGGGATTAATTTGTCTGGAAAAAGGAGACGCAGCACTGCGATTATCTTTAATTCATTAAGGCGGGAGGGAGTAGACTTTCTCTCCATTGGAGTTCCCTGCTGGGGAACAAAACTCATCACCCGCACCTGATGGGCTCCCAGTTCCCTCATCATCTCAAAGGAGAAAGCAATGTCACTGATAGTATCACCTACTCCACAAAGGATTCCCTCCTCAACCAGAAGGCCTTTGTTTATTGCCTGCTTTTTGGTAATGTAACGCAGGTCATAATCCTGGTGAAGACGTAGATTTCGGAACAGCTTCCGGTTATAGGTCTCCTGGTAGCAGGCATACCAATCTGCTCCCGCTGATACAAAAGCCTGTAGAACATCATCCGCAACAACTCCTGGGGACACCATGATACTGAGACCTGTCTGTTTTTTTACCTCTTCAATCAGATCAATCAGAAAAACATTATAATTGTCATCTTGATACATCAGCGGGTCTTCCCCTGATGTAAGATCGATCAAATGCACACCGGACTCAGCAAGTCTTTCAGCAGCAGCGATAACCTCATCTGCGCTCTTGCGGTAGCGGTAACTGCGATCGTTCGATCTCCTGTAAAAACAAAAAGCACAGTCATTGCGGCAAAAGGTAGAAAAGTAAACAAAACCGTAAAGGAAGATCTTTTTTCCGAAATATCTATCTCGGAGATCACGGGCTGCTTCGAAAAGAAGTTCAATCTGGTCTCTCTTGTCTATTTTTAAAAGAAACTCAATCTCCTGACGAGTGAAAGACTTTGCTACAGCCTTCTGTAAAATACGCTCCAGATTACATAGGGTATGATCCATGCTGTCAATCCTCTCCCAGCAGCTTATTATACATCAGACCTACAGGCAGTATCTTACAAACAACAAGTATTACAAAATATTTCCTTGCGTAATCGAGAATGGTGAAAAAATAGCTAATTTTGCCTAATACTATTATAGTTGCTCTGACATATATTTAAGAATTATATCTAGGCCACAATAACACCTAATAAACAATACCTAATTAATAATTCTCCTATCTCCTCCCTAATCCTCTATAATCTTTTTGTAATATCTTCTTTTCCAAAGATTACGTTAATATCCCTAAAAATTTGCGCATAAGGAAGGACTTCATTGGCCTTCCCTGGCATCAAAGATCACCGGTCACAATCCGGATTGGGGTTTCCCAAACATTCTCTTATGAAGAAGCCCCTTACTTTTTCTCTTCAAATTCCTCAATAGTAGGAAGAATCATTTCAACATCAGGGTGGGGACGAGGAATAACATGCACAGCTATCAACTCTCCTACCCGTTGAGCAGCAGCCGCGCCGGCATCAACAGCTGCCTTCACTGCACCAACATCTCCTCTTACCATTACTGACACAAGCCCTCCACCGATAATCACTTTTCCGATTAAATGGACATCAGCAGCTTTTACCATGGCGTCTGCAGCCTCGATAGCCGGAACTTCTCCTCGTGTCTCAATCATCCCTAAAGCAATTCGTTCTCTGTTCAAGTGTACTCCCTCCCAAGTTTTATTCTCTTAATGATAATCANNAAGCAGCAGAGATTTTTGCTGCAGCTGCCATGATTCACCTCGCGCCAGAGAAACTAAGCCTAAGGTGCATTGCCCCCCAGAAGGCAGAGTCACATCTACTCCTTTCCCACCCGATGACCTTGCCAGCAAATCAAAGCGGCTGAAAAACAGTTGGCACCTCATCAGGGTAGCTACAACCTTTGTGATCACTTCATCTGCCATAGGGTTTTCACCAAGCTTCTGCTTTGTTATTTCAGCAACCTTAGCGATCAGCTGGTCATACTGGCAGTCTTGGGAACTATTAGACTCAGACTCATCAGGCCCGCTTTCCGGCAAACTGTCATTCACTTCTTTTACTTTTTGTTTCTCACCGAAAATCAACTCAATACCTGCTTCTCGAGCAAAATCACGTGCTGCAGGGGTAATAATCGTCCCTTTTTCTAATAACACCTCCTTTAAACCCTTTGAGAGAAGGTCCCGCAATCTTACTTCAGTAAGAACTCCCAACTCAAAACCTCCTTACTCATAGTAAACTAAAAAGCTCCCTGCTTAATTTCCGCAACTGGGCCTGGAATGACCACATCTTTCACCAGCAGTCCTCGGTCTGCTGCCACATCTGCACCAGCCCTCACCGCAGACTCACAAGCTGCCACATCTCCGGTAACCACTACATATGACTTGCCACCCAATCCCATAGCCAGTCGAACTTCCAATGGCCTCACCTCAGCAGCTTTCACCGCAGCATCTGCAGCCTCAATAAGTGAGGCTACACTAAAGGTCTCAATGATACCCAAGGCATCTACCTGATCGAACTCAACCTGGCCATATATTCCTCTCAAAACAAGGGGATGGATGTTGGGTATGACAAAAGTGTCCACTACAGTATCTTCCCCATAGGTAATTCCAGCATCCACTGCAGCTTTAACAGCAGCCACATCACCTTCTACCAAAGCAATATATTTGCCTGGGCAGATAGGTCTTGCCAAAACCAATTCAACCCGCCCAGCTTTAACCATGGCGTCTGCCCCTTCGATCCCTTTAGCTATACTCTGAAACTCTACAAGTCCAATAGCAGTGATCATTTTTTATACACCCCTTGCAGCTGAATGCTTCTCAGCCCTAATCACAATCATATCTGAGGTTATAACCTTCACCACACCGCTGATAGACGCATGAAGAGAAGCCCCAATCCCTTCGACCACCTCTGCAATCAGATCTCCTTTTTTTACTTGATCGCCGGTTTTGACCTTAGGAACAGCCGGATTGCCTACATGCTGTTTTAGAGGCAAGCGAACTTCCTGCACCTTAGAATTATCAAATTTTCTATAACCAGCATAATGATCATAACTGCCGATCCCCAGCCGGCGAAGTACGTTCTTGGAGGAGATAAGCCTCATGCCTCTGTCAGCACGGGGCCTCCCCTGATCGTTTCCCTTTTCGTAACGCAACCCTCTCTGTGAAAGCTCCTTTTTCAACCACTTGTTCACATGCATCGGTGAAATACCCATAGGACAAGCAATCACAGAACAGACTCCACATTCACAGCAGAGATGCGCCAGTCGAAAAACAGCCGGAGTAAGATCACTGCTGTAGGCGAACGCTCTCATGATGCGATGCGGTTCTAAGGGATGGCCCAGCAAATAGCGAGGACACATTTGCGTACAGTATGAGCACTGAACACAGAATTTTTTCGAAAGGCGAAGTATATCAGCGAGTGAAGTGTTGCAGCGAACACTTACCGGAAGCCTGCTGGGAAATACCAGGATACCTTTGATGATCTTTGTCACTGGAGATTCGGGGTTTATGATACTTCCCATCATAGGTCCACCGCTGATCACTGTATAACCGGTTTCGGTAACCCCACCTGCCGCATCAATAAGCAGTTTGATCGGTGTGCCTAAAGGCACTATAAAGGTAGACGGCCTCGCAACAGCTCCGGTAACTGTTACCCACTTTTCGGTTACCGGCTCCCCCTGGAGAGCATTATTGACATTGAGCATTGTTTCAACATTGTTTACGATAATTTTTCTGTGTGCTGGTATCACCCCTGCAGGGAGAGGTTCTCCGGTCACCTCATGGATCAGCACATGTTCATCACCTGCAGGGTAATAATCATCAATAAGCTCGAGATTTACTTGGAACCTGGAACAAGCCTTTTGCATAGTATCAACAATATCCTGGTGCTTTCTTTTGATAACAATTACTCCTTGTTTAGCACCTTTAGCTTCCATTACTGAACGGAGAGCGCTGATCACTTGAGCAGCCCTGAGGCGCATGATCTCTTTATCGGCCCAGAGCAGAGGCTCACACTCAGCACCATTAATAATCACATGATCTGCCTGCCCCTGGTATTTGATATGTGTAGGGAAACCTGCACCACCGGCACCCACAACCCCTGCAAGCTTTACTTTTTCCACAAGAAGAGAAGCTGTTATACTCATGATTTGTCACTGCCCTCCCGAAACAATCCGGAGCGCTCCAACTCAATACTATCCACTATGCCCACCACCGATGCATCTACAGGAGTCTCTTTCCCCGGTATGGTTTTACGAGCTGAACTTCCCTGGGTAACAATGACCTCCTCACCTACTCCGGCACCAACTTGATCAGTGACTATGACCTGGTTTCCATATGGACATCCCCGGTGATCAATGGGCTGAACGATCAATAGTTTTAACCCAACCAGGTCCTCGTTTTTTTTAGTTGACCAAATATTCCCCACTACTTTTGCTAAAAACATTATCCACGCTTCTCTCCTTTCCTAAAGACCACTTCAATGCCCCGAGTGCGAAGTTGATCCTGAGCAAGTGGTGTTATTAAAACTCCATTTCCCAAAACCAGATGTTTCACTTTTTGCGGCATCTGTTTTATATCCTCAGCGGTCAGCAGTTTTTTACAATAAATTTCTTCTTCACATTTTTCTGCATCGCTGTCGCTATCCGCTGACTCAGTTATGTTGGTTAAAACCATCTTTACTTCTTCTAGCGGTGAGATCAGACAACCCATACTACGCACTTTTTGCAGATACTCTTCGATAAAACAGCGCAGTCCTTGAGGAATACCGGGTTTTGACAGCCGACCATCAGGACAGAGAATAACCTTTTTCCCTTCATAGAGAGTTTCAAACACCACTTTAGAGACAGTCTGATCCAGCAACCCCAATGCTATCCGCGCCAGGGTGTCTTGATCTGCTGCAGGAAGGATTACAGCTTCCGCTCTACTGACAACCCTCTCCAGGGACTCACAGTCAGTCTCCTCGATAACCTCCACACCGAAATCCATGAGAATATGCCTGATTTTATCTTCAACTCTCCCGGAAAGTAAAACGATAAGCTGATAAAATGACTGAAGTCCCTGCAGGGTTTTGGCAAATAAAAGGGGGTCCAATCTTTTTACTCCCTCAGCAGTTAAAACCAAGAGTAAAGTTCGTTGGTTGTTCAATTTCTCCAGAACCCTGCTCACTATTTCCTCAATCATTTCCCTGGTAACCATTTAAAATTGCCTCCCTACAGGCCAAAGCGATACCGGCTGGGGTAACCAACCACGGATAATCAGCCTTGACAACAGACAAACCTGTTCTATCGGCAATTACTTTTTCTATTCTGTTGAAAGCACTTGTGCCGCCGCAGAGGTATATCTCTTCAACTGAATGACCGGACATTTGGCATTCTTTTTCTATGATGAGTGAGATTTTTTCCATAACCGGCTTAACCACAGGAAACAGTTCCCTCTGTAAAGAAGGGTCTTTTTTGCGTTCCTCAGCCTCTTCAAATGGGATCTTGTAAGCACCTGCAATCACTAAAGAGAAGTGTGTTCCCCCCGTAGGCTGGTCGCCGGTATAAACAACTTCCCCATCTTTTATAACAGCCATCCCTGTGGTTCCTCCGCCGATATCGACGATAGCACCGTCGTCAACTTGCAGAACCAAGTTGGCTGCTGTCGGTTCATCCAAATCCCGGATACATTCAAACCCGGCACCTTCAGCAACATAGCCAAAAGCATCCTTGTTCTTCCCCCCACTACCGGGAGGGTAAGCCACTGCAGCTGCTTCCAATTCAGTATCCAATAGTTCTTCAATTTCCTTCTTCAGTTCTTTTATGATTTGCACAGCACCGACATAATCAACCACCAACCCGTCTCTGACCACTTCAGCAAAGCGTAGCGCCCCAGCTGCAGGATTGCCTTCTTCATCAACAACTGCAACAGCCATATATGATGTTCCTAAATCGACCCCGGCAAAGTACTGCTTTGCTCCCCTGAGCGCTGTTTTGCTTTCAATAAATTCAGCAAATTCACTGACATATTGGTTAACGCGGTCAATATCGATCAATGAGTATCACCGCTTTCTATAAAATTTTGTCTTTCCTCTGCAGCTCAGTTCAATCCTGGTCTTCAGCACAGCTGTGATAATGCCCGGCCACAACCATACATTCCATCACATAGACTGCACTGCTAAGGCGGTTCAGAGCCTTGATGATATCTTCTCTCTCCACTGTTCCATCGTTATTCACGTAAACATCACAAGCAGCTATTTCCACCTGGCGTACCACTGTGCGCAGGTAGTTGAGTTCTGCAATTATCTGTCCCATGTGGTGACTGGGAACTATGTGGTTGACTCCGATTTTCTTAAAGGGATGGTGTGAATATTCGTGTATTTCCTCCTCGGAAAGGCCGAAGAGTTTTAAGTCCGGAACTTCATCTCCAGTCATCTCATTACGCAGTAACTGGCGGGTATAAGCCAGCAGTTGCTCCAGATCACCTACCAGCTTCGGCATCCCTTCCATTTTTACGGTTACTTGAGCCTTGATAATAAGGGCCTGAAGTAAATCAAGCATCCCTCTGAGCTTGATGCGTGGATGAGTTTTCGGAACAAGGTTTTTATGATCGAGATGAGTATAGTGCTCCGGTTTTTTCTGACCTTTGAGCTGTTCTCTGGAAATCCCTTTGTTTTGATCTCCATAAATAATCTTGATACCTTGTTCCCGAGCATACTGGGCAGCTGCCGGAGTGATTAGAGTACCTGAATCAATACTTATGGTATCAAGTTGCCCCTCTCGCTTCACCCGGTCACGCAGTTCTATTTCAGTAAGTACACCCAATACTGCTCATCTCCTTACTTTTTGGTTTTACTCTGAGAACCGGTACGGGGGAGGATATACTCTACTTCACCATGAGGGCGCGGAATTACATGAACAGCTACCAACTCTCCTACTCTCTCAGCAGCTGCTGCACCGGCATC
>LFTQ01000022.1:8820-9650 GCA_001513545.1 Clostridia bacterium DTU068
CTGGACAGGTCACGACCGATGAGGGTAACATCAGCGGCTTTACACATGGCATCAGCAGCTTCAATAGCAGCCACAATCCCTCTAGTTTCGATCATCCCCAACGCAATTAAAGAAACCACTCTTAACACTCCTTCCATTGTTTAAAAATTAATAATTTATTTTGGTCACTTCATCGAAACCTTAGGTAAACGCTTCAATGTTTCCCAAACAATAGATTCAATTTCCTTAGCATCCTTTTCCGGACTGCGGCACAGCACCTGGCGGATAATTCTCTCTACATCCTGGCGCTGCAGTACAGCTTCTGTGTCACCGAAATCAAGCTCTTCAGGCTCCCTGATCCCCAGGCAAAGTCTTTTTATGTTAAGAAGATGGTATGGAGTTACATTATCCGCAGTACTGCTGCCTCCCATCGTGCCACAACTCAAAGTTAACGCAGGTGCCAGCCCAGTTGTGATGCCCACTGCCCCATGAGTTGATGGAGTGTTCCAGACTATTCGGGAAATCGGCTTTTTCAAAGCAAACTCCATAACAACCGATTCATTTTGTGAATGTATTGCTAAAGTGTGACCCATCCCCATATACTGAAGGAGAGCAATAGACAGCTCACAGGCGTCCACCCAATTATCCACAGTATAGAATCCTAGGATCGGACAGAGCTTTTCGCCGGAAAGGAGTTCATTGGGACCCACTTCAGAGAGGTTGACAATAAGAACCTTTGTATCTACCGGAACCTTAATACCCGCCATCTCAGCAATCTTCAGGGCAGGTTGACCGACAACTTCAGGGTTAATCGATCCTCTGCGGAATACCACATCTTCAAGCTTCTTCTT
>LFTQ01000047.1 GCA_001513545.1 Clostridia bacterium DTU068
AAAAAGACGTGCTATGAAAAGTCAATAGACTAAAGCAAAAAGATCTTTGACAATCACATAGGGATCCTGATCAAACATTGTCGCCAGGTGGTGACCATTGATAATCCGGGTCATAGGCACGATTATTCTTCCAGAGAGAGTAAATTAAATGAACAAGTCTTCTGGCAACTGCCCCGGTAGCAACGCTTGAATGTTTACCCTGGCTGCGTTTTAGCTCATAATAAGCTTTTAATTCGGGATTAAAACGCCGGGCTGAAACAGCAGCCAACCATAGACTATTTCTTAACACAGGTGAACCGCGTTTAGACATACGGTTACGGGTACCTTCAAACAGCCCTGAAGCCTTGACAGAAGCGTCTAAACCGGCATAGGCCACAAGAGCCCGAGCGTTAGGAAAACGAGAAATGTCCCCTATTTCACCGATAATTGCAGCAGCCAAGACAGGGCCAATACCGGGTATGGTTTCAATGACGTGGCGATATGGAGTATCTTTGCTGGGGCGAAGCTCCTCCATAACCTGGTTGATTGCCTCCTCAAGAACCTTTATTTGCTCCTCAATAAACTCAATTTGCTCAATGAGCAAACGGAGTTGGAGAGAGAAAGCATCGAGAGCCAGGGTAATGCCAAAGGTAGATTTAGCTAAAGACTGAATTTTTTTAGCTCTTTCCTCACCGAAACGGCCGCGGGAATGTTGTTTTAAGAAAGCGGATAACTCTGATAGATCTACTTTTACCAAATCTTCCGGTTCGGGGTAGGATTTAAGCAACTCTCTGGATGTTCGAATAAAGACATCAGAGAAACAGCCGGGGTATTCAGGGAAGATGCGGTCAAGGGTACCGAGCACCCTGTTCTTAAGCCCGGCGACCTGGCGAACCAACTCAAAACGGAGTCGGGAAAGATTCTGCAACTTAAGAATTGTTTCAGAGGGGAGCTTAGTTTCAGGAGCTCTTCCCAGACGCAGCAAATCGGCAAGAAGCAGGGCATCTTTCCTGTCAGTCTTGGTTTTGCGCACATAAAGATTACGCAAAGCATCCGACTGGATGGGGTTGATAACATGCAACTGAAACCCTAACTCACTGAGGTGGCAGTAGATAGGGAGCCAGTAATGTCCGGTTGCCTCTAGGCAGAACTTAATATCGTTAGGCTCAATGCTCAGCCTTTCTAATGTCTGCAGAAGTTTATCCATTCCACTCTGGTTGTTATCTATATACATCTGCAGGACAACATCTCCGGTATCATTAACGAGGCATACTTCATGACGATACTTAGCCACATCAATGCCACCATAAATCATACAATATCACTCTCTTTCAGTGAATTCAGGCAGGGTTCCCACGACCCATATGAGCCTCAACCTTGCTCGTGACTCGTGGTATACAGCAAGCTGTATCCACAACGTGCTCATTCGAGTTATCTCGTATGGGTGGGGCTTCACTCTTTTTATCGGGACAGCTGAGCTTCCCAAGGAGGATGATCGAAGCCCCCTGCCTCTACGAGAATATTTATCCAAGTTGCCCCGGGATTCCTATGTGGTTGTCAAGGATCAAGTCTGTTGGCTTGGAGCTAAAAAAACTAACTATATAGTACAAGGAGG
>LFTQ01000108.1 GCA_001513545.1 Clostridia bacterium DTU068
AGCTACAATGTTAACTTTTCATTGAAGACAGCGTTTCCTGGAGGTAAGCTGCGGCTTCATCCATCTTTTTATAAGTAATTTCTCCAGAAGAGCGCCATTTAATCTCAATTAATCCATCGGAAAGCATTTTTTTACCGATGACAACCCTGGCCGGATAGCCTATCAAATCTGCGTCTTTAAATTTCACACCAGGTCTTTCATTCCGGTCATCAAACAGCACATCAATCCCTGCTTCTACAAAACGCTTGTATAACTCCTCTGCATATCCCGCTAATTGAGGGTCACGCTGATTGACAGCCATAAGGACCACTTCAAAAGGAGCAATGCTGACCGGCCAAATAATACCATCCTGATCATAACTCTGTTCCACTGCCGCAGCCATGGTTCTGGTGATACCGATCCCATAGCAGCCCATAATAACAGGTTTTTCTTTACCCTGTTCGTCAAGAATTGTGGCTCCCATGGCTTCACTGTATTTGGTCCCCAATTTAAAGATATGCCCCACTTCAATACCGCGCTGTACTTTTAACCCGGCTCCACAGTGTGGACATGGATCTCCCTCCACAGCCACCCTGAAGTCGCCGTAATAATCCACCTGATAATCCCGGCCGGGGTTCACATTGATATAATGATATCCCTTTTTATTCGCGCCGGCAACAGCATTATATAAATGCTGGGTTTCCATATCCCCAAGAATTGTGACAGCTGTCCGATCACACAGACCAACAGGCCCTGCAAACCCCATGGGTATCCCTAAATCATCCATTTCCCTCTCGTCAGCTATTTCCAGATGATTGGCATTTAAATAATTGAGAACCTTAACCTCATTAACCAGGCGGTCTCCCCGCACCAGGACCACAACTAATTTCCCATCCACCTTGTAAAAGAGGGATTTCAATACTTTAGTAGTGTCAAGCTGTAGATAAGATGCAACATCCTCAACTGTCCGAGCTTTCGGTGTGGCCTCCAGCTGCAGAACACCCGCCTCTTCTTTTTCTTCTGAACCATGATAATGACAGGGTGTTTTCTCCACATTTGAGGCATAATCACACACCGGACAGTATGTTAATTCTGCTTCACCTGTATCTGCAATCACCATGAACTCATGGGAATGATCTCCCCCGATAGCACCTGCATCTGCTTCCACCGCCCTGAAGCGCAGCCCACACCTGCTGAATACCCTGCTGTACGCGTCATACATCTTCTGATAGCTCACAGCCAAACCATCTTCATCTTTATCAAAGGAGTACAGGTCCTTCATAATAAATTCACGCCCTCGCATCAAACCAAAACGCGGGCGTCTTTCATCACGATATTTATTATTGATCTGATAGAGAAGCAGCGGCAGTTGGCGGTAGGATTTTACCTCCTGGCTGAATAAATGGGTAATCAGTTCCTCATGGGTGGGTCCGAGACAGAAATCCCGACCATGGCGGTCTTTTAAACGAAACATCTCCGGACCATAAACATCCCATCTCCCAGTTTGGTGCCACAGTTCTGCAGGTTGAACGATGGGGAGCAGCAACTCTACTCCACCCGCACGCTCCATTTCTGCCCTGACAATCTCTTCAATTTTGCGTACTACCCTGTTACCTAAAGGCAGAAGAGTGTAAATACCTGCTGCCACTTTTCTAACCATTCCTGAGCGCAAAAGCAGTTGGTGGCTGATTGCATCCGCTTCTGCCGGAACCTCCCTCAGGGTAGGGATAAACATTTGTGTTACCCGCATCTATTCTGCTTCCTTTCCTCCAGTATTTGATAAATCTCCGCTAGAAGGCTTTCCACAAGTTCGCTTTCGGGAACCTTTCCTACAAGCTTACCCTTTTTAAAGAGGATACCACATCCTTTGCCTCCAGCAATGCCCACATCAGCATCCTTTGCCTCCCCGGGCCCATTAACCACACAGCCCATAACAGCAACTTTCAGATCTTCATCAGCAACTGGTAATTTATTTTCCACTTCATTTAAAATCTTAAAAAGATTGATCTGGCACCGCCCACAGGTAGGGCATGAAATCAGATCTATTCCACCGGACCTGAGGCCCAAGGACTTAAGGATCTGTTTTCCCACCTTAACCTCTTCATGAGGAGTCCCTGTTAAAGAAACCCGAATGGTATCACCGATTCCATCCACCAGAAGACTGCCAATACCGATGGCTGATTTAATTGTTCCTACCCAGATTCCCCCGGCCTCGGTCACACCCAGATGTAAAGGGTAATCCACTTTTTCTGACAGCATGCGATATGCCTCAATGGTCATGGGAACTGATGCTGCTTTAACAGAAATAACAATATTATAAAAATTCTCTTTCTCTAAAAGGGCAGCATGATGCAGAGCACTGTTCACCAAACCCCGGGCAGTTCTGCCGTACTCAGCAGCAATCTCCTTATCAAGAGAGCCTAAATTCACTCCGATCCTGATGGGAATACCTCTTTCAGCAGCAGCTCTAGTAAGAGTGCGGACTCGGTCAGCCCCACCTATATTGCCCGGGTTGATGCGCAGTGCATCCACACCACTTTCTAATGCCATGAGTGCCAATCGATAATCAAAGTGTATATCTGCTACTAGGGGAATAGATATATTTTTTTTTATCTCTCTCAATGATTTGGCAGCCTCCAGATCGGGAACAGCCACCCTGACAATATCACACCCCAATTTTTCCAGTTCCTTGATCTGGCCGATTGTTGCCGCAGTATCCCGGGTATCGGTTTTGGTCATTGTTTGTACTGATATAGGTGCTCCACCACCTACAGCAACACTACCCACTTTTACCTGTCTTGTCTTACGTCTTATACTAGGCATTAACGCTAACCCCCACTAATGATGCGAGCTATATCATTATAGGTGATGAGAATAAAAAACACCATCAGCAGAGCAAAGCCGATCAGGTGAATGAAATTCTCTTTTTCAGGATCAACCGGTTTTCCCCACAGCCCTTCAATAGTTAAAAATATCAGTTTGCTTCCATCCAGGGCGGGAATAGGCAGCAAATTGATTATTGCCAAATTTATCCCTAATACTGCAGCAAATATCATTAAGTACCCTATACCACCCTTAGCTGCTTCCCCAATCGCCACTGTAATCCCTACGGGGCCAGCCACATCATTTGTAGAATACTTACCTGCTATCAATCCACCTATACTCTCAAAAACCAATCTAGCAAACTGAACAGATTGGTTCAATCCAAGCTGAATCGCTTGGAAGAAACCCTGTCTTTGCCAGATGATCGACTGAGTGATACCGATCTGATATATTTCATATTCAGGGTCATACTTTGGTTTAATAAGAAATGAATGTCTCTGGTTATTGCGCTCCACAACCAGTTTAAGCTCTTGCCCTCCATTTTTCCTGATGTTACTAGTCACATCCTCCCAGTTTTCTGTTGCCACATCATTAATAGAAATAATCCTATCCCCACCTTCCAAACCTGCCGCCATGGCTGGCGATCCCTGTACAACTTCCCCAATTACATTGGAATTGGAAGCGATAGGTATCCCTATAACTCCGTAAGTAATAACAATAAGCAGTATGGCCACCAGAAAATTCATGATAGAACCGGCAGAAATTACAGCAAAGCGGTGTTTTAACGGCTTAGTATTAAAACCGTTTACAGACTCCTCATCCTCAGGATTTTCTCCGGCCATTTTTACATAACCGCCTAAAGGTAGAAGCCTCACTGAATATAGAGTAGTATCTT
>LFTQ01000115.1 GCA_001513545.1 Clostridia bacterium DTU068
GTAAATGACAGAAATGTAGAAGTTGCTATTGTAGTTGGAGGCGGCAATATCTGGAGAGGTGTAGCAGGAAGCACCAGAGGTATGGACCGGGCGACAGCTGATTATATGGGTATGCTGGCAACAGTTATTAATGCCCTGGCACTGCAGGACGCACTGGAAAATATCGGTGTTGTTACCAGGGTGCAGACAGCAATTGAGATGCGGGAGGTTGCAGAACCCTATATAAGACGCAGGGCGATCCGCCACCTTGAAAAGGGTCGTGTGGTTATTTTTGCAGGTGGAACCGGAAATCCATTTTTCTCAACAGACACTACAGCAGCACTGCGTGCTGCTGAAATAGAGGCTGAAGTAATTTTAATGGCAAAAAACGTAGATGCGGTCTACGATTCTGACCCCAAAATCAACCCTGAAGCTCAAAAATTAACTGAGCTGAAGTATATTGATGTCTTAAAAAATGGATTGGGGGTAATGGATTCCACCGCTGCTTCTTTATGTATGGATAATCGAATTCCCATTATTGTGTTTGGTATCAAAGAAAGGGGTAATGTCCTTAAAGCAGTAATGGGAGAAAGGATCGGTACAATTGTAGGGAGGGTAGGTAATGAAACAGGTATTAAATCAAGCTGAAAGCAAAATGAAAAAAACTGTTGACCTCCTGATCAAGGATTATGCAACTCTGCGTGCAGGACGGGCAACACCAGCTCTGCTTGACAAAATATTGGTTGATTATTATGGCACACCGACTCCAATCAATCAGATGGCAACCATATCTGCTCCTGAACCTCGTCTATTGGTGATCCAACCCTGGGACCGCAATATGCTGCCTCAAATTGAAAAGGCTATTCTGAAATCGGATTTGGGAATTACTCCTGTAAGTGATGGTAATGTGATCAGGTTATCTATTCCCACATTGACCGAAGAAAAGCGGAAGGACCTGGTAAAGATCGTAAATAAAAAGGCAGAAGAAGGACGGATTGCGATCCGCAACCTTAGAAGGGAAGCCAATGATCAGATCAAAACAGCTGAAAAGAAAGGAGATATCTCTGAAGATTCAGCAAAGCGGTACTTAGCTGATATACAGGATCTGACAGATAAATACATTAAAAACATTGATAATGTTGCAGAAGCAAAAGAAAAAGAAATAATGGAAATATGATGGATAAGAAAGAAGATATGGTAAATGTAGTAGGGTTTACCCTTAATGAGGGTGAACAGATACTGCAAAGAGCAGGTTATAGTGTTCGCATTAAATCAACCAGCAGTCATACAGGTAATCGCGCCAGGGTTCTGCGTCAAAGAGTGATAGGTAATGGTGAAATTGAATTAACCATTAGCTATGAATACTACAAAGACCCAGCCATGGAGTAAAAGGAGGTGAAAATTGTGGCTTACAAGATCATTGCTGACGATTGTGAGGCTTGCGGTTCCTGTATGGATGAATGTGAACATGACGCTATTTCTGAAGTTGATGGTACATATGTCATCGATGCTGAAAAATGTGAAGAATGTGGGACATGTATGGATGTTTGCCCGAACGATGCAATTGTTGAAGAATAATATATTATTTCTTTCCCCCTCTTGGAGGGGGTTTTTTCTAAGTAACAAATACAGGGGCGACAATAATGGTGAAAAAAATAATGAATCGTTCAGTTTATTATCAAAAGTTGGATAAATCACGCTTGCCTTACCATGTAGCAGTTATTATGGACGGGAACGGGAGGTGGGCTCAGGAAAGGAATCTTCCTAGGGCAGTGGGACACCGTACAGGTATGGAATCATTACGTACGGTGGTTAAGTTGTGTTCGCAATTGGGTATTAAGATTCTCACTGTTTATGCTTTTTCTACTGAAAACTGGAAAAGGCCCCAGGAAGAAGTCAGTGTTTTAATGGGTTTGTTATATGAGTATATCAAGAAAGAACTGGATGAATTGAATAGGGAAGAGGTGCAGATCAGAGTTATCGGCAGGCTTAATGAACTACCTGCCAGAGCTCAGCAGGAAATAAAGCGAGCAGAAGAGTTGACAGCTAAAAATAACAAGTTGATCTTTAATATTGCTTTGAATTACGGTGGAAGAGCTGAGATTGTGGATGCTGCTCGTAGGGTCGCCAGCTTGGCTGTTGAAGGTAAAATTGAACCTGAGGAGATAACAGAAGAGCTAGTGCAACTATATTTATATACAGGTGAAATGCCGGATCCCGATCTGTTGATCAGACCTGCAGGAGAAAAGCGGATCAGCAACTTTTTATTATGGCAGATCGCTTATACTGAGTTTTACTTTACTGATGTTTATTGGCCGGATTTCGGGGAGGAAGATTTTTTAAAAGCTCTAGATGCATATCAGAATAGAAAACGTCGTTTTGGAGGGCTCTAGGAATTTGTTGAAAGATAGAGTATTAAGTGCTTTAATCGGTATACCTGTTTTACTTTTTTTAATGTATACTGGAGGTATACCTCTACTTATTTTTGTGATTATTTTAGCATTATTGGCATTATTTGAACTCTCCCGACTTCTGCAGAAGATGAACCTCCATATACATCCACTGTTGTTGTATGGGAGTGCTTTAATATTTCCCATAATTGCTTTTTTTGCACCACCTGAAAATGAGGGGAGTCTATTTTTTGCAGGGTTGATAATTTATTCACTGATGCACCTGGTGCTGTTGGTACTGTCTTTTCCTAAATATGGGTTGGGCAATTTAGGTGCCTCCTATCTGGGGAGTTGTTATATAAGTGTATTGTTTTCTTTTCTTATACTGATCAGAAAAATCGAACCATATGGTTTTCAAATACTTTTGCTGGTGTTCATATTAACCTGGGTCTGTGATATAGGAGCATATTTTATCGGCACTCGCTTTGGACGCAGAGCGTTGTGCCCTACAGTGAGCCCACAAAAAACCGTTGAGGGCGCTTTGGGGGGACTGGCCTCATGCCTTGTTGTGGCTTATTTATTTCATCTGTTCTTTCCCATATTATCTGGGAAGGTAATATTGTTATTGGGTTTTACGATCGGACTGGTGGTTCAACTCGGTGACCTAGTGGAGTCTTCAATAAAAAGAATGGCCAGGGTTAAGGATTCAGGTTCTTTAATACCAGGGCATGGTGGGATTCTTGATCGCTTTGACAGCATTCTTTTTAGCGCTCCGGCCGCATACTTTTTCATTAAGCTGATTATGTTTTAAGGGGAAGTGGAAATTTGTCACCATCGTTAGAAAAGGTAGTTATGTTGTTTTTGAAAACATTAACTGTACTCCTACTGGGTGCAGGTATATATTTTTTTGTGCGGAATTTCTGGCCCCTGCTGGCTGATATGCTGGCCAATGGTTTTAAAATTCTGATCCCCTTTTTTATTGCTTATCTGATTGCTGTAATCCTCAATCCCTTAATCAGATTTTTTGAGAAAAGATTGCGTTTCCCCAGAAGCCTGGGCACACTATGTTCAATGATCATTTTTTTGTTTCTCATTGGTGGGCTTGTCTATGTGCTCATCTCCAATCTGATTCAGGAGTTGGTAGACCTATCCGTATATTTGACCAATTATTCCCGTGATTTGAATCAGTGGACTATTCACATGGGTCTTGAGGAACTGCGCTATTATATGGAAAAACTGAATATACCAACCAATATTATTCAGGAAACCGGGAAAGAGTTATGGGAGAGCCTGGATGTTATCAAGAGTATAGTTTCTGGATTTCTAACTCATTTCTTTAATTTTGTTGCTGCTCTGCCCCAGTATTTTGTTCTGCTGGTGCTGACCCTTATTATCAGTTTCTTTTTTGCCCGCGACTATGATTTGATAAAAAATAATGTCTCTCTGTTTTTTCAGAGATGGAGTTCTGAAAAATGGAGCAATGGTTTGCACAGGGTGAGCAGAGGACTACAGCGTGCATTACACGGCTATATTAAGGCAATGGCAATTCTTATTTCTATCACCGGGTTTTTATCTCTGATCGGATTATCTGTTTTTGGTGTAAGATATGCTTATGTACTGGCTCTGGTTGTTGCACTATTGGATTTGCTTCCAGTTGTTGGGCCAGGCACTGTCTATGTACCCTGGGGGATCATAATGCTGATCACCGGTGATGTGAAGTTCGGGATCGGACTCCTGATCTTATATGGTATAATTGTTGTTGTCAGACAGATCTTGGAACCCAAACTGGTAGGAGAAAACATAGGCTTACACCCTTTGACTACATTGGTTTCACTTTATCTGGGTTACAGGTTATTGGGTTTTTGGGGATTTATTATTGGTCCTGCGGTTGTAATTATTTATAAGGCATTTGTAAAAAATGATTAAAGGGTGTAATTATGAAAAAAAATATAGTAATACTCGGATCTACTGGGTCCATTGGCAGGCAGGCCCTGGAAGTTATAGAATGGCACAGGTCTTATTTTAATGTGTTGGGGCTTGCAGCGCGGAACAATATCGATCTACTAGAAAAACAGGTTAGGGCCTTTCGTGTTCCCTATGCAGCTGTACAGGATACAGCAGCAGCCAAACAATTTGCTCAGCGGTTAAAGGGTGAGCAAACCCAATGTCTGTCAGGGGATGAAGGATTATTGGAACTTGTCCGTCATCCTGATGCTGATTTAATTCTGGTTGCTGTGAATGGTCTTGCTGGATTGCTTCCTACTCTGGAGGCAATCTCTTATAACAAAAAAATTGCTCTGGCCAATAAAGAAACACTGGTTGCCGGCGGCGCACTGGTTATGGAAGCAGCGCATGCTAAAGGGGTTCAGATTATACCGGTAGACAGTGAACATTCCGCTATTTTTCAGTGTTTGGAGAAAATGACAGCTGTGGATCGACTAATACTTACCGGTTCTGGTGGCCCTTTCCGGAAAATGCAGTATGAAGACTTGAAAAAGGTTACTCCGGAGATGGCTTTGCGTCATCCTACCTGGCAGATGGGTGAAAAAATAACAGTTGATTCAGCTACTTTGATGAATAAGGGGTTAGAGATAATCGAAGCTAGGTGGTTGTTTGGGATTGATTATGATCAGATCGATGTTGTGATTCATCCTCAGAGCATTATTCACAGCCTGGTCGCCTATAAGGATAGTTCTGTTCTTGCACAGATGGGATATCCTGATATGCGGCTGCCCATTCAATACGCTTTTTTTTACCCGGAAAGGAAGAGTAACAGCTTAAAGATAATAGATTTAGTTCAGCTAGGAGCCTTGACCTTTGAGCCCCCTGATACAGATCGGTTTCCCTGTTTGCGATTGGCCAGAGAAGCTGGTAAAATCGGAGGGACAATGACCACTGTTCTAAATGCTGCTAATGAAATGGCTGTCTATGCTTTTCTGAGAGGTATGATATCTTTTACAGCCATAGCTGAGATGGTCCATGAGGTGATGGGTCTGCACGATCCCAGCACAGGAATAGTGGAACTGGAGGAGATCCTGGAGGCTGACAGGTGGGCTAGAGTCTGTGCCAGGCGATTGATTCAAGAAAATGAATCTTAAAGGCAGGAGGTAAAAAGTGGTTATTCTTATAGCGATCCTGGTATTAGGGTTTTTAATTTTTGTTCATGAACTGGGTCATTTTATGGTTGCTAAAATAGTAGGTATCCAGGTGGATGAATTCAGTATAGGATTCGGTCCCAAATTGTTGGGTTATCAAAAAAAGGAAGATACTACTCTATATTCAGTGAGGCTTCTACCTTTAGGCGGTTATGTAAAAATGGCCGGA
>LFTQ01000169.1 GCA_001513545.1 Clostridia bacterium DTU068
TTTCTGCTGCTGTCGATAAAGTGTTTTGCCCAAATAGGGATTCTGGACAATCTGCCGGCCAAAGCTGAGTGGAAATCGATATCACCATATCTCAGAATCAGCTTCCGCCAGTAAGGTTTATTGAAAAAAGAGATTATTTTGTCCATATCATTATCGGTCAGACTTAAAAATACATCCCTGTGCTTTAGTCCACAGTAAATCTCATCCCCTATTGCCTTCTCCCATCTTTCCTGATAGCGGGAAAGAAACCTTTCACTAAAATCCTTTTCTTGGATGGCCTCCACAGCCACAGCAGCACATATATCAGCAGCAATTAGCCCCAGGTAAAGCCCACCACCTGAGATCGGTTTCACATGACTGGCAGCATCACCCACTAACAGAGCATGAGGACCATAAGTACGGTCATAAAAGCCCACAGGCACATAGCCGCTGGTGCACCTCACTATTTGCATCATCTGGAAAACTTCCGGGTGGTTTTTTACTAATTGCTGAAAATACTGATATGGACAGCGGTCTGCTCCGATGCCCACCCGGGCTGTACCCCTCCCTGTAGGTATCACCCAACCAAACCATCCGGGTGCCACCTGATTCCCAAGAAAAATGTCAACAATCTGCCCCTCACTCCCCGGCAGCTCAACCTCTGCCGCATAAAGGGGTACTTTTTTACTTTTAGGCAAAATCCCAAATTTTCCAGCCACAAAGGACCTGTATCCATCAGCTCCTATAACCAAAAGCGAGGTGATCTTTTCTATTTTACCCCGGGTGCCCCGCTGCCGCAGCTTAACCTGGACACCACCGGGAACAAGGTTAATGTCTTCTGCCCGCATACTGCACATAACCTCTGCACCTGCTGCTTTAGCCTGTGCTGCCAAATCCCGATCAAATGCCGCACGATCAACAGCCAGAGCATACACTCTGTTTCCGTACAACTCGAGAACATCACCTCCAGGGGCATGCACCCGGGCACCGGTCAGCTTGTGCAAAACCACATTTGTTGATACCCTGGAGAGTTGCAGTGTCCTGGAAGTAATCAGACCAGAACACCGCAGGGGATCACCGATTCTTGGATGCTCTTCAACCACCATCACACTGCAGCCAGCAGCAGCTACATCTCTTGCCACAGCACAGCCTATAGGCCCTCCGCCGATTACAATGACATCAAAATCCACCCACTGCAGCTCCTTTTTCTTAATTTTTCGACAATTTGATTTGTGACAAAAAAACCACCGAAATATACGGTGGTCAAAATGCCGCCAACCCAAATCAAGCGGCAATAATACCCGCCGCAAGTACTGGCGGGCCGACTGGAAAAGTCAACCAATGCCCTGCCGAGATATTCTATAGAAGAACCTCTAATACCTTGAATATTACAATAGCACCGAAAACAAACAGTAGAGGAATAATAGCTACATTAAGAACACGGTCAACAGCCCGGGACAAAGTAACCGTTCCAGCACTACCAGAAGATTCAACCGCAGCACCGGCTAACTCTTTTGCAACCAACAGAGCTATAAGAACTAGGGTTGCTAGAAGACCTAATCCAGCCACAATAGTGGTGCTTGCCGTTGTTGTAACAGTTGTTGTTGTGGTTGTTACAGTTGTAACGGTTGCGATCATTGTATAACGGCCTCCTTTTTTCTAATATATAAAATATGTCTTCGTTGTTAAACGAGAAAATCCTTCTTGTAATGGGAAAAAAGTACGAAAAAATGTCAACCAAATAGATGGGGGCCCAGAATAAACAGATTAATATTTGTCAAACCATGAGCTATTACAACACCATAAAGGGACTCTGTCCTGTGCACAATCACTGAAAAGAGTAAGGCAACCCCAAAAACAAAGAGCACATCAAGAGCTGATAGGTGGGTGATATGCAGTGCAGCGAATAACAGTGATACATATATTATCGATACCCTCTCACCCAAAAAATCATCAGCTGATCGTTTCAGGATCCCGCGAAAGATCATTTCTTCTGTTAAACCTGTAAAAATAATGAGGATAAAGGATGCTGTCACCACTGACCCTACTGTAAGCACTGGAATAATGGGATCCGGGCGCAGAATAGCGTACTCCATAAACCCCAGCGGTATTCCCAAAAACAAAACAGCGAACTGCACTTTCCAGTTGTGCCCATTTTTACGATTCCTTACGGCAAGATAGATATCACTCATCCGGTAACCCGCCAGCCTGGCAGCTGTAAAAGCCGCGGCAAGCAAAGGAATGCCCGGAATAAGGAAAAAGTACTGTGGATCAATATTCCCAAGAGGAATGGAAAGGCTCAGGATCCTGATCAGCGGAGCTAGGGTCAGCCCAAGATATAAACGATAGCTATACAGAGCCCACATACGGGCATTAGCAGATTGTTCCTTTTGATCTGTTGCAGAAACAACAGGCTGTCCGACTGCTCTGCTGTGGCTATTCTCAACACTGCTTTCATCCCAATAGTACCAGCAGATAACAGCCATCGCCAGCAGTGCTATCAGCAGTATGACATGTAAAGCCATCCCGATGCTGACACTCCAGAAACCGACAGCCAGTTCTGCTGCGATAATTCCCAGGAGAAAAACCCAGGGGATGATTCCTGCATAAATCTGCAAAAATCTTGGCACGGCTTTTCTTATATTTATTTGCGATGATGAGCTGTAATGGTAGTTCTGCTCATCAATACTCAGCATTCTCTCCATGATTATCCCTCTGTCCCTGTATGTTCACCCATAGATGCAAACTGCGGTATGGTTGGTCATCCCCTTCCCGGTATAAAAGGAACTCCACCTTCAAATTTTCATACTCCTCGGGATAGTAAAAAGATAAGGGGTTTTCCCACTTTTCTTCATGTTCCAGAACAATCGGTCCTTCTCTAGGCAGCACCAGGTCATCCATCTTGACCTCAACAAAATACTTTTCTTGCTGGTACTCATGGTTGACCACACCAACAATAACTTCTCCCTCTTCCCCAACTGCCAGTTCCCTAGGGTACCCTTCAGCTTTGCCGTTCATGCCCAGGATATAAAACTCTGTAAACTGTTCACCTACTTTAGGCATGGACACCACATAAAAGATGCTCCCTACTGCAAAAAGGATAGCTGCTATCAAAGCTATGGAAAGCACCCGGTCCAGCAGCGGCTGTTCCTTCCATACAGGAAGCTCAAACTGGAAGGTAGGGCAGTAGCGGTCTTCCGGGGGCAGTTTATCCCTTCTGAAAAATGAGATACACCCCATTATTATGATAAAAAGGATCAAAGATAAAAGGATCGGGGTCAACCTAATCCCCCAGGGGGTGTAATTCAGCCCCAGTCCGATCAATGGTACCACAGCTATACTAAGGCCAAAACTTAAGGCCAGCCTTTCGATCCCACCCAGGTCATCCTTTTTGGGAAAGAGGGCTGCGATGAGAACATAGCCGGGGAAGAAAAGAACAAAAGGAAGCCCCAGCCCTATCCGCACATAGTGAAGCCATCCTTCACCATCAAAGGCAATCACCCCTGCCAGGATCAGCGACAATACAGCTATGATCTCCAGATCCCATTCGATACGGAGAACCTTTTTAACTGATGCCGCAACTGCCGGAAGATCCGCCTNNGGGAAGGCCGCCCTGGTCCGGCAGTTCAGTCTCTTCGGGAAGGCCATCCTGATCCTGCTGCTCTACCTCAACTACTTCAGTTGTTTCTCCGGTTTCAACTGTTGTTTCCCCTTCAGTTTCTTCTGGAGTATCTTCTGCTGTGCCTTCTGTGGGGACCCCTTCTGCCGGTAGATCCTGCAGCATGTAGGATGGTTCAGGTATTCCGTATCTGATTCTCAGTGGGGCTTTTTGGTTCTGCAGCTCCCTGCTTATCCTTTCAATTACCCGTTCGAACTCATGCTGGCTGAGGTTGATCCTGCCCGGATATTGGAGTATCACTCCGCAGAAATCCTTAGACAGCAGAAATGGAATGGCATCCTCCAGAGTTTCTGCCTCAAAAAGGATCTCAACAGGGGCACAGGCAGTCTTCCCGCCCTCTTCATCTTTAATATAAATTTCGTGATGGGGATCGATCTCCAGGATCCGTATCCCCTTCACAGGTACCTTTTCCAGAATGTTTATCTTCTTTTCTCTGATTGCCTCAGCTTCTTGTTTGAAATCCTTGCGCTTGCTGAATAATCCCCCGGTTTTTACTGGAATCTCATATTCAAATCTGACCTTGAAAACTAAATTTTGCTCCGGTGTCTTATCCATTGTCTCCAGTGTTCCTCCTAACCCCACCAATAAAATTACTTTATTCTCCAATGACCGATAAAAATCCTGTCAAAAATTCATAAATTTGGGAC
>LFTQ01000073.1:0-11778 GCA_001513545.1 Clostridia bacterium DTU068
GCCTTGGCAAAATCAAGGCAGTACAGACCATAGCTATCAGCTAATTCCTTTTCCTCTCTCCTGATGCGCTCCAGTTTACCTGCTGCATAATCGTCCAAGACAGCCATAGGCAAAGCCACCACAGGGCAGATATCATCCTGCTGCGCTTTTTTGATTATCTCTTCCAGCTGATAAATCGTTTCGGCACAGGAAATCTCAGGGTTGTAGGCATCATTGGTTCCACCCAGAATTATTAAATAATCGGGACAGTGCTGCTGGACATCCCTTCGATACCTTTTGTTCATCTCTTCCATTGTATTGCCATTGACACCTGCATTGATCATTTTTAACGGGCAGCGATCTTCAACATATGCAACCCAGGAAACATCCGGGCTATATGGATAACCAAAGGTAAGGCTGTCCCCCAGGCACACAACCCTCTTTCTGAACACCGGTACAACCCCTCCCCCTTCAGATAATATCTAAACTGCGTAACCTATTTATTGCCGCGGCGATTTCAAAACTGCGCGGTCTTGCATAATCCCCATTTTTCTCTTTATAGGGGGAAATCACATCCAGGCCGTACTGATCCAGGTCATTTTCTATGCAGCTGATAGCCTCGCTCAATGAGCGCTTGCCATCAAAATACTTTTTCCAGGCGTAATAGATAATATCTGCAATAGCTCTGGTCTGGCTGGGATCCACTAACTGCTCCACATCATCCAGGTCTATCTGGTAGCGGCCGAACTGAACCAGATCCAACCCCTTTGCCCCTACCTTAGTTTTTCTCCCTCGCTGTGGGTCAAAACTCCCCGGAAAAGGCACCCTAGCCTCCATCTTTCCAAACCCCTTCCCCCTCTCAGGAGTCCTGAGCGCAGGGTAGTTCTGACAGATTTCCTTCGCCTCTCTGCTGACATCTACAGGTTTATATTCATTCATCATAATAACCTGATCAGCCACATCCAGATAATCCCCGGACCCCCCGATTACCAAAATCGAGGAAACACCCTGCTCCTCATATAATGGTCGCACCTGATCCAGGAAAGGAGTGATGGGCTCTTTTTCTTTAGAAACCAGGGCCTGCATCCTGCCATCGCGAATCATAAAATTAGTGGCACTGGTGTCCTCATCGATCAGCAGCAGTTTACAGCCCACCTCTAATGCTTCAATAATATTGGCGGCCTGAGATGTGCTCCCACTGGCATTCTCTGTTGAAAAACGCCGGGTATCCTGCCCGAAGGGAAGATTGTTGATAAACGGACTGATATCCACCTTTTCAACCCTTCTTCCCTCCTCTGCTCTGATCTTAACTGCCTCCTTGATGGTGATCACCCACTCCCTGCCATCAGCTGGAAGGTGATTGTATACACCCCGTTCCAGCGCATGGAGCAGTGTTGATTTCCCGTGGAATCCCCCACCGACGATGAGGGTAACCCCTTGAGGGATCCCCATCCCTTTGATCTGACCATGGTTGGGAGTTTTAAAGGAAACCATAAGAGATGGTGGGCTCATGAATGGTATCACTCCCCTGGTCAAGGGCAGGTCACTCACACCACTGCGCCGGGGCAGAACTGAACCATCAGCTACAAAGGCAACCAATCCCTGTTCCGGAAGCGACTCTCTGATGAATTCCTGGTCTTCTGCAAGGTAAACATGTTCAGCCAGTTCCTTCTGCTTGATAGAATCATATAGCAGACTATGATCCACTATTTTGGGAAGCTCCTGAAATAACATTGCCTGTGCAACATTACCCAGTACAGTACGCCCTCTAGCTGGCAGCCCGCAGAAAAACCGCGCCTCTACATAATCGCTGTTGATCATAATAGCGCTTCTTTCCAAAACTTGCTGTTGTCCTGCATCAATAAAGATCAAACCGCTTTTCCCTGTACCCCTGTTTCCTGCACAAAATTTCTTTACAGCCTGTTCAAAACACCTGGCCAGGTAGTCACAGAGAGCAATTTTGCGGGGCTTGTCCTGGAAAAAAACTGCTGGGAATTTTGCCCGCTTTTGTTTTACCTGAACCCGTAAACTGGAAGGTGATGCAAATGGGTCTCCCTGGACATGATCAATAAACAATTGATAGTGTCCGAAATCATACTCCCCTTTGAGATCCTGGTAAGCTTTATAACCTTTATTGTTGATTCTGTGGATCTTTTCTTTTAAATTCCTGCTGTCCTGCAAAACCCACACCTCTTTGAAAAAAATCATATACACAACTGCTGCACAACAGTTGATACTATCTGCAGGCTTTTTTTTATTACACTTACCGTTCTGCAGCTAATAAAAAGGCTTCATCAACAAGCAGAGAAACAAGTTCAGCAAAAGAAATGCCTGCTGCTCTGGCAGCATCGGGGAAAAGGCTGGTTTCAGTCATTCCTGGCAGTGTATTGGTCTCCAGAACAAAGGGTTCGTATTCTTTGTTTAACATTAAATCAACACGGGCATACTGACGGCAGTTCATGGCTTTATAGGTTTTCAAGGCCATCTCTTCCACTTTTGCGGCTGTCTCAGGTGGAATGCGAGCGGGAATTATATGGTGGCTCATCCCTGGAGTGTATTTTGCTGTATAATCGTAAAACTCTGTTTCAGAAACGATCTCGATCAAGGGCAGCACCCGCGGCTCCTTTGTTCCCAGAACAGCTGCTGTGAGTTCTATACCATCAATGTATTTCTCTACTAAAACTAATTGATCATACTTGAAGGCCTCATGGAGAGCCTTTTCCAGCTCATCTTCTTCCCTGACAATAGTAACCCCTATTGTTGAACCCTCACGTGACGGTTTTACTACCAAGGGCAATCCCAGTTCTTTTTTTAAGCCTTCTACTGTGCTGCGGTCAGATTGGTCTGTTAGGAACTTATATGATGGAGTAGAAATTCCTTCATACTCCATGATCTTTTTAGACATCACCTTATCCATACACAAAGCACTGGAAAACACACCGGAACCTGTATAGGGAAATCCCAGTATTTCCAATAAGCCCTGTACAGTACCATCTTCACCGTATCTGCCGTGCAGTGCTATAAAAACAACATCCGGTAGGAATCCCTGCAACTCACCAATCAGATCACCTGCAGGATCGATCTGCTTTATCTCATAACCTTTTTCAATCAGTGCTTGTGATATTTGCCTTCCTGTCTTTTGTGAGATCTCTCGTTCAGAGGAACGCCCACCCATCAATACCGCAATTTTACGCGGTTTTTTACTTGCCACCGAGCTCACTCCTTTGCTATAATTAGTACCACATTTTTATTATTCTATAACAACTAATAAAATACCTGAAACTTTTTTTAACCTTCTTTACATAAATTCAGTTTTTCGCTATAATAGTAATGCGAATACAGGGGTGTAGCTCAATTGGTAGAGTAGCGGACTCCAAATCCGTTGGTTGCGGGTTCGAGCCCTGCCACCCCTGCCATTTTTTTTATACAGCCGAAAATCTAAAATCCCATCCACAACCTCTAATACTCTTCTCTATAGCTCATAATTCTATCCATTTCTCTGCAAACCGCAACTATTTTTTCATCTTCTAACTTATCAACTAAATATATATTATTACAATCAGTACATACTTCACACCTGATTTTCTTCAATTCATATAAATTTGGGATAGATGTTTTGACAATAATCGTAAAAGTACGTGGTACAGTGTTATTATTACAAAATGTACAAATCATTATTTAGGTTAATCCTTCAACCCCTCTCCCCTTTTTCAGCTGCTTTCGAAGTGTCATTTTTATTGCAACCCCTCAATCTATTGCTATCATAGCTTATCAGGCATCCCACTCTGATTCAAGTTCCGATTAATCAATAGGATAATATGTATTTTGTGATAGTATCATAAACCTTAAAAAGAAGCTCAGACATCTGCTTACTCTTAAAAAATTGCAATTCAACCGATATCCCGCCAGACAGGACAAGTTTGATTTCAGCATCCAAATCAAATGTACCAGCGGTTTCGATTGAGTAAGCAACGATTGACTTATAAGGGATTGTGCAGTATTCGACCTTTTTGCCTGTTAATCCCTGTTTATCAGCGATTAAAATCCTCTTGTCAGTGAAAACTGCAGCATCGCGGATGGTTTTCACCGCAAAAAGGGGTGTTTCCTGTGGAGCCAGCAGATCCTCCATGTGCTTCGGAACCGGCACCTCATTATAAAAACAATACTTGGTAGATAATACATCTGACATACAAACACCTCCTCGATTCTCTTCTTACATTCTTCTGCAAGAAAAGGATTTCCTGCTAAAGAGATTTAGCAGTTGATCAACCCCCTTGCAACGAACATTTGTTTGGCTTATAATAAAAGGAAACACATGTTCGGGGAGATCAAAATGAACCGTGCTATCCTGCTTGCAGATATGAACTCCTTTTTCGCCAGTGTGCATCAGGCGCTTGATCCAGAACTGCAGGGCAAACCGGTTATTGTTGCCGGGGATCCGGAAAAGCGCCACGGAATAGTTCTCACCGCCAGTTTTGAAGCCAAAAAAAGGGGCATCAGAACAGGGATGGGGGTCTGGGAGGCAAGGCAGCGCTGCCCTGAGGGGATTTTTATCAAGCCCCAGTATCACCTTTATGTGGATTTCTCCAGCCGCGTCCTGCAAATAATGGGTGATTTCACACCACTTGTGGAACCCTTTTCCATTGATGAGGCCTTTATGGATGTTACCGGCTCTCAGAAACTCTTCGGTTCTCCTGTGGAGATCGCCAAACAGTTAAAAGAACGGATCCGCCGGGAAATTGGGATCACCTGCAGTATCGGAGTCGGCCCTAATAAATTATTAGCTAAAATGGCAGCTGGTCTACAAAAACCGGACGGTTTGACAGTGATGACCCGTGAAAATATACCTCGGCTCCTATGGCCACTGCCGGTCCGGGAGCTTTTCGGTGTGGGGCACCGCTATGAGCAGCATCTTCATAAGCTGAACATTCATACAATCGGAGATCTGGCCGGATACCCGGCAGCCATTCTCAAGAAAAAGTTCGGCCTTTACGGTGAAACACTGTGGTTGAGCGCTAATGGCATCGATTCCAGCCCAGTTGATCCCGACAGCCTCAACCGGGTGAAAAGCATCGGCCAGCAGATTACTCTCCCCCGAGACTATAAGGGAAATGAAATCAAGGTGGTTATTCTGGAACTTGCGGATCTGGTGGCTCACCGGGTGCGGGCCGGAGGGTACCTGGGGAGGACCGTATCACTCACCCTCAAGGACACCAACTTCTGCTGGCTTTCCCGGATGCAGACCCTAAAGAGGCCCACCGATCTTGCTGCAGATATTTCCGCGGCAGCCTTTGATCTGTTGCAGAAGCACTGGTCCCCCCGCTGGCCTGTGCGTATGGTGGGAGTATCCCTGGCCAACCTCTTCCCCTCCCAGCTGGAACAGGCAGAATTATTCGGCAACAGGGAAAAACTCCGGGGGATAGAAAAGGCATGTGATCAGGTGCGGGAGCGTTACGGAAGAACAGCTGTTTTCCGGGCAGTCTCACTGAAAGAAGGATGCCTGGAACATGTGCGCTACCTTTAAGGTGCTTGTTTTATTGCTTTATCGCCCACCCCAACCACTAACTGTGTATTAGCGCGGAGGGCAGTGAAATCAAGACATTAATATTTTGGGGGTTTGGTTACAGTGAGCATTTATAACAATAACAAACTCTGGGAAGGCCACCGGGTGATCCTCCCGGAGTTCCGGGAAAAAGTAATACACAAATGCCGGGACTGCCGCTATCATATTTTGATTCAGGGCAAGGAAGAGGTGCGGCAGGGCTGTATCGAAAAATACAAAGAATTGTGGTCAAGACCACCGGAAAGAATAGATGTGCTTGTTCTCCTAAAGTTGGTAAGAGAAGAGGGATTGCGGGAGATATTGAGCAAAGGGGATCCTGAAGCACAGAGTTGCGGTTATTTCAGGCGAAAATTACCCCCTAAAAATATACGCACTCCGCAACGGAGATAACTGTATTGACAATTATTTAAAGTATTAGAACTACTGTCTTACTATAAACCTGAGAACAAGAGAAGCTGGTCCCTTTTAAAGAACCAGCTTCTTTCACTTAATTGATTAGGAAATTCAATCACTTATGTACATTCTTTTTTGGGATTTGGAAAACCCCGATGTCTTGATAAATCGCTCATTGATGCGGATACTATCCATTTGGAATATGTATCTTACATTACCCCAGGATGGCCTTGATATCCTCCTCAGGTGTGGTAATAGGCTGAATATTGTAATTATCCTGCAGTACCTTAAGCACATTCGGTGTCAGGAATGCCGGCAGAGTCGGGCCAAGCCTGATGTCTTTAATCCCCAGGTGCAGCAGCGTCAGAAGGATAGATACCGCCTTCTGTTCGAACCAGGAGAGAACAAGGCTCAAGGGCAGGTCATTGACCCCACACTTGAAGGCATCAGCCAAGGCTCCTGCCACCTGAATGGCCGAGTAAGCATTATTGCACTGCCCCATATCCAAGAGACGAGGAATGCCGTCGATCTCGCCCAGGTCCAGATAGTTGAAGCGGTACTTCCCACACCCCAGAGTCAGGATTACACAGTCCTGCGGCAGTTTCTGCACGAACTCTGTGTAGTATGACCTGCTGGAGCGTGTTCCATCACAACCGCCAACAAGGAAGAAGTGGCGGATCTTGCCTGACTTAACTGCTTCAATTACTTTGTCTGCTATCTGAAGAACAGCTTGGTGATGGAAACCGGTCATTGTTGTAGGCCCTATATTCTCCTGAAGTGGAGGCAGGGACAAAGCTTTCTCGATTACTGGGGTAAAATCACGGTTATCGATATGGACAACACCCGGCAGATCAGCGATCCCACAGGTAAACATTCGGTCTCTGTAAGAATCCCGGGGTATCAGCACACAGTTGGTGGTTCCCAGGATGGCACCTGAAAACTCTTCAAACTCTTTCTTCTGATTCTGCCAAGCGGTGCCGTAGTTCCCCACCAGGTGCGGGAACTTCTTCAATTCGGGGTAAGCCAGAGCCGGCAGCATCTCCCCATGGGTATAAACATTAACTCCCTTGCCTTCTGACTGCTTCAACAGTTCATAAAGGTCCAAAATATCATGGCCGGTCACCAGGATACCAGGGCCTTCCTTTGTTCCTACCTGTACCTCTGTAGGCTCCATCTGTCCAAAGCGCTCAATATGAGCCTTATCCAGCATCTCCATCGCCCGCAGGTTAATTTCACCGGCTTTAAGCAGCAGTTTGATATGGCTCTCCAGATTAAAGTTAACATTGGTCAGTGTGGAGAAAAGTCCCTCTGCAAAAAAGGCATCTACCTGTTCATCATGAGCACCAAGCTCCCGGGCATGGTAGGCATAGGCTGCGATCCCCTTGAGAGCAATAACAAGTGTGTCCTGAAGGCCGGCAATATCCGGGTCCTTCCCACATACACCCGATTTAGTGCATCCTGTTCCTTTTGCGGTCTGCTCACACTGATAACAAAACATTTTTCTCCCTCCCAATTTGAGATTATTTTTGTCCAATTAGATTAGAAAAACCACACAATACAATTGTTCCATATTTTAACATCGAATTATACAAGACTAAATACATCCACTTTAGCGGCAAAAAGTGTATTATCCTTTTACACCACCTCCCGGCAGGCCGCCTTCACGTACCTGTTCCACTAAATCCAACAGGGTGATCTGACTTAAAAAACCTGAAATTCTCTGTTCCAACTGAAGCCAGTTATATTTGAGCACACACTTGGGAGCACGGTTGCATCCGTCTTTTCCCAAAAAGCATTTGTTCATAGCCAATTTACCCTGCATAAGCTCAATAACCTCAAGCAAATTGATCTCTTCGGGATTCTTGGCCAGATAAAAGCCACCGTAAGCTCCTCTGTGTGCACCCACAAAACCGCCACGAGTCAGCTTCTGCAGAATCTTTTGCAGGTATTCAAGAGGAACATCCTGCTCCTCAGCAATCTCTGCAGCTGTCACTTCCTTACCGGGATGGAGTGCTAAATGTACAAGTGCTCTGATACCGTATTCTGTTTTGCGTCTGATTATTTCCATGGTAACACCATCCTCTATGTGGACTATTATAGTCCACATTGATCGACCTGTCAATAAATTTTAAAAAATTTTTTTAACTTTTTTAAATCCGATGAAAACCAGGGATATATAGAAGAACCGGCTATCATATATAGCTGTGTAAGCCCGGGACCATAAGGGTAATTCCCATCAGAGTAAAGAGAACTGCGAAAAACCCCAGACAGCTAAGGATAGCTCCAGCTTTGCTACTCCAAAGAGAGGTATGCCTCAAATGCAAGTAAAATCCATAGACAAGCCAGGTAATCAAGGATGCTGTTTCTTTCGGATCCCAACTCCACCATGTTCCCCAGGCCTGCTCTGCCCATATTGCCCCTGTAATAATAACCAGAGTGAGGAAGGAGAAACCGAGAGCATTACAGCCGTAAATAAGATCATCAAGACTCTTGTGATGGCTGAGCATCACAGGCACTTTTAACAAAGACATCAGGGCCAGAGCAAAAGAAACAGCAAAAACACTGTAACCGATCATGGCAACAGACACATGAAACTTTAACCAGGGACTTTGCAGGGCGGGCATCAGCGGTTGTATCTTGCTGGAAAACAGTGCTGCACACCCCAAAACACCGATAATCAGGGGAAGGATAAACACTCCGCTGTTTTGGAGTTTATACCTAATCATAATAAACAGATAAGTAGCGCTCATCCCCCAGGCGAAAAGGAGCAAAAACTCATAAAGATTGCTACCGGGTAATCTCCCTGCCAGCAGAGAGCGGTAAATCAATACAATGTTGAGGAGAATGAAACCGATGATAGTACACAATATACCTAGCTTTTCCAGGGTGTGCTTTTTGTACCATAATAGTGCGAGACAAATCAGAGCAGCAATTAAATAAAAACAAAAAGTTATTAAAACAAGATTCTCCTCCAAAGGTCACTCACCTTTCCTTCCCCTCTTGCTGGAAATCAGGTAATACAGCAGTATGCCACAGCCAAGAAAAACAAAGCCAGTGAAAACGATAGGAACTCCGGGGTCTTTTTTAACATGAAGTCCTGTATAGTTCCTGTAGCCTGAAAAAGTAATTTTTAACCCATCACCCAACTCCGCTGATTCCTGGGGCTTGAGCATAACGATGTCAACAGGTAAACCGCCTGAAGTCCGAAGAAAAGCCAGTTGTGGGTTGTTTGCTTGAGGTGTACGGGAAATCGGACGCCCTTTTGCATCCCTTGCCCAGTCCGGATAAAACCTCAGTTGTAGGATTTCACTGCCCTCTTCATTAAGAGCAAGCTGATCCCCATCTTTAACTTGAAAGTTTCGGGAACTGCCATCCTTCTCCAGAGAGAGATCCAAGAGCCATCCATAGTTGAACTGATAGACTTTAAGGCCTTGATAAGAAAGAGGGTTATTAACAGATATTGTTTTTTCAGATAAATTTTCGCCATCTTTGAGCAACTTCAAGTCGGTATAGTACTGGCTCGGAGAACCATCTGTGTGGTGCTCTATGTCAAAACCCACCGCTTGCAAGTCATAGCGCTGCTCCCCTATGGTGATCCCTTGAGACCCGGGTACAGCTATTTCACAGTATTGTTCAAAGCTGTAAAATGCTCCGATAAAGGCACCCAATAACACAAGTAAAAGACCTGTATGCATGAAAGGAGACCCTAGGAAATGCAGTCCGGCAGGAAGTGAAGGTTTTTTGATAACACAGCGATAATAGTTCTGCCATCTTTTGATGGTACAGGCCAACAGGTTAATAAAAAGCAGCAAGCACAACACAAAAAACCATGTAGAATTAAAAACCTGATCAAAATCAAGCGCAGTGATCAAAGAACCCATCAGATCGCCGTAATTGTGATAATAAAATGAGGGATCTTCACCTTGAGGGATGAAGATCCCCGGCAGGCAGACTACAGCGAGAATGGTAAAAAGCAGGAGGGCAATCCTTACGGAGGTTAATAATCTCCATAAAAAGATGCCACAACCCAAAACAGTACCGTAATTTGTTTCACGCTTTTTATCTGTCATTTATTACCTCTCCGCTGTTCTCGCCTCTTGTGCTTTTTCTATAGCTTTGTGAGCGCAGTCAACAGCTTTACCAAGAAGATACAACCCTTCCTGTGGGTTATGAAAGCCCATGGAGTTTTCAGCAGCCATCCAGTCCCAGTACCACTGAGCCTGCCGGTGAAGTGTCCTGGCTTGATCAAGGATTTTTTCATTTACCCCCGGCGTTTTTGCACTTTTTGCTATCTCTTGAATTGCTTTTTCTATTGTTTTTCCAGCCAGGTTCTTCATTTCATAAGTACGGTCCTGAGTATAAAAGACCCGTTCCCTTAATTTTTCAGCACTTTCTCTGTGGCAGACCAAACAGCTTTGTTGCATGTGTTTAAGAGGACTGGTCCACCAGTGGGATGTGATCTTTACATTCCCTTCTTTTACATATGGCATATGACAATCAGCACAGCTCACACCTGCTGCATAATGTGTACTACCTACAAAAAATTCGTAATCGGGATGCTGGGCTTTAAGAAGTGTGGCACCACTGTCAGGGTGAAGCCAATCGCTGAAATTTAGATTATCGTAATACTCAAGTATTTCATCTGGTTTCAGCCCCTTAGCCCAGGGGAAGGTCAGTTTTTTTGTCTCGGGTTGCATGTAATACTCCACATGGCACTGAGCACAGACCAGGGAGCGCATCTCCTGCCTTGTTGCTTTGTCCGGGTCTTTCCCTATAGACTTTAAAGCCTCCAGTAAGGCCGGACGGGAGATTCTCAGTTCCATGGTTTTGGGGTCATGACAGTCCAAACAGGCAATGGGGTGCGTTAATTGATCATTTATTTCTTCAAATCCCATTAAGTAATAGTCCTCTCCATACTTATCTATCAAAGATCGGATCTGGGCTGATTTACAGGTATTGCATACCGCCCCTGCTTTTTGTCTGACCTGGGTAATGTTTCGCACATCCTCCAATGTATACAGGTGTCCCCGGTCCTCATTGTATTCTACAGAGAAACCATATCCGGCAAAAAGCTTTTTCATATATGGATACCTATCCAGGTGGGACTCTTTTTCAAATGCCCCACCGTATTTTCCGTATTTACTGTATTCCTCAACTGTATCCACAATCAAATTTTTTTGGTAACTGTCATAATGGCGTGGGTAGTATTGGCCCCAGACAGCAGGATCAGCTTCATCTGCCCCAATCACAGGAAGAATAGACTCCTCAGCCACTTCCTTATTTTGATAATAAAAGACAACAGACCCCACAGCAATCAAAAATACAATGACAACAGCTGTAACTATCAATAGCGTTTTTTTATCCCTCATAGTACCTCCCCCTGTTTATTTCATATGAGGAACACCCTGATGACAATCAAAACAGTAACTACCGCAGTTCTCCACAGTATCACCTATTTCTCTCATCAGGGTATTATGGCAGCGCAAACAATTCTCCTGCACCACACCCTTTCCGAGATAGGATATACGGATATTTTCATCTCTACCGGTCAAAACTGCCAACAGATCCTTGGTGCCTGTATAAGATTTATAGACTCCACCCCACAAAACATCATCTGGCACATGACATGAACCGCAGGTTGCCGCCTCCCGGTGAGATGACGCTAAATAGGTATCAATTGCGGGCTGCATAACATGGCAACGTCCGCAAAAGCCTGGTCCATCCATTGCATTGCTCACAACCGGCAGTTTCATAAAAAAGAAAGCACCGATCAGTAAAAATGGCAGAGCCAGTATCAGCAGCAAAATCTTTTTCTTATCCCATAACAAGATGCTTTTTTTATT
>LFTQ01000073.1:11939-21103 GCA_001513545.1 Clostridia bacterium DTU068
AGGCTGTCTCTCATGAGACAGCCCTTAAATATTTTTATTCTTCCTGTTCGGCCTTGTGTTTTTCGATAATCTCTTCTGCCAGTTTAGCCGGAACCTCTTCGTAACTGGAGAATTCCATCTTAAAGGAGCCCCGTCCCTGGGTGATTGATTTTAAAACAATGGGATAATCCTGCATTTCGGCGAGGGGGACCTGGGCTTTAATTAACTGCGTGCCATCGGCCTGTGGTTCCATCCCCATGATTCTGCCGCGTTTTCCATTGAGATCACCCATAATGTCACCCATGAACTGCTCAGGTACTGTGATCTCCACATTCATGATCGGCTCCAGCAGTACAGGATCAGCCTTTTCCATACCCTTTTTGAAAGCCATAGAAGCTGCAATCTTGAAGGCCATTTCCGAAGAGTCCACCGGGTGGTATGAACCATCATAAAGAGTGGCTTTAATTCCAATGACCGGGTACCCTGCTAGAACCCCTTCATTGATCGCTTCTCTGAGCCCTTTTTCTACGGCCGGGAAGTACTGCCTGGGAACTGCACCACCAAAAACATTTTCTTCAAAAACAAAATCTGCTTCCGTAGTGGGTTCAAAGGTTATCCACACATGGCCGTACTGACCCCGTCCACCGGTCTGTTTTTTATATTTACCTTCCTGCTGCACTGTTCCTCTAATGGCTTCCCTGTAAGGTATTTTTGGTGTCTTGGAGGTAACTTCCACTCCAAACTTTTGATGGAGCCGCTCAAGAACAATATCTAAATGGGTTTCCCCTGTTCCGGTCAGGATAGTCTCCTTTGTTTCTGTGTTCTTTTCAATACGCAGTGTGGGATCAGCCTCAGTCAGCTTTCCTATGGCACCGCTCAGTTTGTCCTCATCACCCTTGCTCTTGGGCTCAATGGCGATAGAGAGCATCGGTTCTGGAAAATCTATCCCTTCAAGTACTACAGGTTTATCCTTTTTGCAGAGTGTATCACCGGTTTCTGTTGCCTGTAATTTGGCAACAACAGCCAGGTCACCGGCCTTAACTGCGGAAAGGGGTTCCTGATGCTTGCCACGCATAGTGAAGATCTGTGCGATCTTTTCCTCTTTCTCTTTATTGGCATTATAGGCAACACTGTCGCTTTTAATTTCTCCCCCATAGACCCGGAAGAAATTCAGCTTACCCACATAGGGATCAGCCAGTGTTTTGAAAACTAGCGCAGACAAAGGTTCTTCAGCTTTTGCTTCAGGAGAGGGAACCACATCCACTATAAAATCAAGTAGATGTCTGATCCCCATATTGTTCAGTGCTGTACCGCATAGAACTGGAACAAAACTGTCAGCTTGAAATGCTTTTTTCAGCCCAATACTTATTTCTTCATCAGAAAGAGCTTCCCCATCCAGGTATTTCATTAGAAGTTCATCATCACCTTCAGCAGCTGCCTCAACAACAGCCTCTCGGGCAGATTCCGCAGCACTGGTTAAATCAGATGGGATCTCCTGCTCCTGATAACTGCCATCCTTGGAGTTATATAGACAGGCCTTCATCTTTAAAATGTCTACAACACCTTTGAAATCTGCTTCACTTCCGATAGGAAGCGCTAGAGGGATGATATTCTTTTTAGAAAAATCTTTCAGCTGCTGTACAACACGATCGAAATTGGCGTTTTCCCGATCCATCTTATTAATAAAAACTATTTTGGGAATATTTTTCTTTTCAGTTTCTTTCCAGCCAATTTCGGTCTGCACTTCAACACCTGAAACAGCACATACAGTTACCAGTACAGTGTCCACCACCCGTACAGCACCCTTGACTTCACCGAAAAAGTCCGCGTAACCCGGTGTGTCTAAAAGATTGATCTTGCAGTCCTTCCATTCACAGGGTGCCAGCGCGGTGCTAACAGAAATCTTGCGTTTTATTTCCTCCGGGAAAAAATCTGTGGTGGCTGTGCCGTCATCTACTTTGCCCAATCTGCTGGTATGCCCAGCATTAAAAAGCAGAGCTTCAACTAAAGATGTTTTACCCGCACCTCCGTGCCCAATTACAGCAATATTTCGTATGCGGGAAGAGTCATATACTTTCAAAGCAGTCTTTCCCTCCTCTAGGTTGTGAAAAAACCGGAAAAGTGTACATGATTATTGATTTAATGAATATTTTACTGACTCATTATATTATAGTTTGCCTTTCAAGTCAAAAACAACAGTTTAAAGCATAAATTAGATGTATAATCATACACCGGCAATTGAACAATAATAATGGGTGCACAAAGGAGGTTTTTATGGGACGTCGAAACAGAGGGTTGATGTCTGAAGCTCTGAAGTACGAACTGGCTAAGGAAATGGGAGTTCTGGATCTAGTGCAGTCAGAGGGTTGGGGAAGCGTTCCCTCCCGCGATTGTGGTAACCTGGTAAAACTCGCCATTGAAAGAGCCGAACGCAGTCTCCAGACAGGTAACCAGTTTCGCTATTAAAACCAGGTGCACCCTGCCGGGGATAAATCCCCGGCTTTTATTCTGTTTTTTCTTTAAATACCAGTGCTCCCACAGGACATACCTTTACACACTCACCACACTGTGTACAGCGGGATTCAGCTAAGGGGAGATCACCAAATGTGCCCATTTTACGTTTAAATCCGCGATTAATGAACCCGATAGCCCCTACTTCCACTACTTTATGATCCACCCAGATACACTGTCCGCAAAGTACACACCTGTTCGGATCATAAATAAAAAGATCTGTTGAATCATCTACCGGTTTTTCCTCAGTGAGCAGCTGCCGCAGCCGGGTCAGTTTCAATTTCAATTTCCGCTCCCTGGCTATCTTCTGCAGCTCACACTGACGGTTTTTGGGGCATTTGCCACAGCGCAGCTTATGGTTAGACAACAGCAGTTCAAAAGCTGTTTGCACCAGTCTGTCCACTCGAGGTGTGCGTGTGCTAACCACCATTCCCTCAAACACTTCCTGAGTACAGGAGGTCACCGGAGCATCGAATCCTTCTATTTCAACAAAACATAGCCTGCAGCTGGCATCTGGCCGCTCTTTATCCTTGTTAGCACACAGATGAGGGATATAAACCCCACAATCCAGCGCTGCCCAGAGCAGTTTTTCTCCTGCAGGCACCTGGTACTGCTGCCCATCTATTGTGATATTTACCTTACTCATCTGCTCTGCCCCCTTCCACATTTTCTTCAACAATAGGAGGCGACACTTTAATGACCGCTTTGTACTGAGGCGGACAGGCTACCATACAGTTGTTACACTTAACACATTTATCCAGATAAATAGCTTTAAGCATATCCGGTCTTGTGTAGATAGCTTCAGTAGGACAGCTGCCGATACAGACATCACAAAGCTTACTGCACTTTTCAGGGATGATTACAAAAGATATCAGATCCTTACACATCAATGCCGGACAGCGCCCCTCATTGATATGTGCTTCATATTCATCCCTGAAATAGCTAAGTGTTGTCAGCACAGGGTTTGGCGCAGTTTTCCCCAGGCTGCACAGTGATCCCATTTTGATGTCCTCAGCCAGATCCTTGAGTATATCCAGATCCTCTGTACTGCCCTTACCCTGTGTAATATCAGTTAAGATATCCAGCATCTGCTTGGTTCCCAATCGGCAGAAGGTGCACTTCCCGCAGGACTCTTTTTGGGTAAAATCGAGGAAAAAGCGGGCAATCTCCACCATACAATCATCTTCATCCAGGACCACCAGCCCCCCTGACCCCATCATTGCCCCAGCCTCTTGCAGAGAATCGAAATCGATGGGCAGATCAAGTGATGATTCCGGGAGACATCCCCCAGAAGGTCCGCCGATCTGTACTGCCTTGAACATCTTGTCATCCTTAATCCCGCTTCCCACATCATAAACCAACTCTCTGATAGTAGTCCCCATGGGAACTTCCACTAAACCAGTACCAACAACCTTTCCTGCCAAAGCAAAAACAGCGGTGCCGGGACTGTTCTCTGTGCCTATGCTTCTAAACCAGTCCGCACCTTTGCGCAGTATATGCGGAACATAGGAAAGGGTCTTCACATTATTGATCACAGTAGGTTTACCGTATAACCCGTAGGTTGCAGGGTAAGGAGGTCTGTGTTCAGGCACCCCTGCTTTGCCCTCAATAGAGGCAATTAAAGCGGTTTCTTCCCCACACACAAAAGCTCCAGATCCCTGGAAGATAATCAGTTCAAAGCTGAAATCACTGCCGAGAATATTATCGCCGAGCAGCCCTTTTTCACGGGCTTGGCTTATAGCATTGCGCAAACGAGCAACTGCCAGAGGGTATTCAGCACGCACATAAATATACCCTGTTGAAGCCTGAATGGCATAAGCAGCTATGATCAAGCCCTCAATTAACTGATGAGGGTTTGATTCCAGAATAGCCCGGTCCATAAAAGCACCGGGGTCACCCTCATCAGCATTACAGATAACATATTTAGGGGACCCTTCTGCTTGAAAACACCTTTCCCATTTAACACCTGTAGGAAACCCTGCCCCACCTCGTCCGCGCAGTTTGGCAGACTTAATCTCTTCGATTACAGCATAGGGCTCCATCTCTAAAACCTTTGCCAGAGCCGCATATCCATCCCGGGCAAGATAGTGATCTATGTCATCAGGATCGATCAAACCACAGTCCGCCAGGATGATTTTATTCTCAATAACACCCCTAGGAAAATCCTCAAAAGTGGGGAACTCATCATTGGGTTCCAGTGCAGCAATTGCAAAATCATAACAGGGGTCATCATTCACAAGAAAATCAGCAACAAGCCTCTTGGCAATACCTTCATCTACTGGCCCATAACACATCGCCGGAAAACCGGGTTTGGCGATAACCACCAGAGGTTCTGCATAACAATGACCCATACAGCCTACTTCATCAATAATTATATCTAACTGATGTTTATCAGCTTCCTCCCGAAAAACATCAAGAATAGTTAAGGCCCCTGCTGCCCTCCCACAGGTAGCTGTCCCTACAAGAACATGCGGTTTTTCTTTCATTTTTTCTATTTTTTCTACAGCAGCAATCCTAATTGCATCATACTTATCAGCAATACTCACTCCTCTGTCCCTCCCTCCTGCTGTTCTTTTTCCTGTTCCTTTTCCTGCTCACTTTTCTCTATCTCAAAGGTCAGCAGGATACCGTCAACACGTATCGGTGAAACCTTAGCCTCCACCTTTTCATCAACCACAACAACAGGAGCAAGAGCACAGCAGCCTACACAGGCAACACGCTCCAGGCTGAATTCCCGGTCAGGAGTAGTTTCTCCCTCTTTGATCTCCAGCCTGCGCTCAAAAGAATCCATAACAATATGTCCGCCCATCATATGACAAGCAGTGCCCATACATACCTTGATTTGATGTTTGCCTGGTGGATTCAAACGAAACTGGTTATAAAAGGTGGCAACACTGTAGACGTCCACCTCGGGTATGTCAAGGGCTCTGGCAACCTGCTCCATGGCCGGTTTCGGTAGATAGCCCAACTTTTCCTGAATTTCCTGGATGATAGGAATCAGTTCCCGGCGCTCTGTGCCATGGTGCTGCAGAATCTCAGCAGTATCTCTTTGTATCTGTTCAAGTTCCCCAGGTAATAACTCCAACGCTACGCCTCCCTTCATAATTTCTGATTATTCTATTACTTCACCCTTTTTGCTCGCTTTTCCTGCCAAACCACACAAGGCAAATTGACCTTACTCCATAGAAGATTCAAGAGAAATATAATTTTCCTTACACTTTTCCAGAGCTGCCAAAAGATTATCCACATAGTCCTTCTGATAATGTCCGGCATTAAGCATCAGAATCGTTTTTGCCCAATCAACTACCTGAGGGGATGCAAACCCCAGCTGAGTTCCCTGATCTCTGACCTCAGCCACAGCAAGAGCGATGTTCTCTTTCAGGATCTCAAGTTCATCAGAAGCTTTTGCCCGGATCACTGCAGCTTCTTGATCAATAGTGGGATAATCCAGATATAAAAAAGCACATCTGCGGCGGAGAGCCTCAGTAAGCTCACGCTCACCGCTGTTTGTGATCACAACTACCGGTTTGCGAAGCGCTCTGATCGTGCCAACTTCAGGTATCGATACTTGGAAATCGGAAAGCAGTTCCAACAGTAGGGACTCAAAGTCCGGGTCTGAACGGTCAATCTCATCTATCAACAGCAAAACCTGCTCTTTTTGGGTTATAGCCTCGAGCAGAGGCCGCTGAAGTATGTAGGGTAGAGAAAAAAGATCCTCTTCATCTTCTTCAGTTTCTCCCTTTTGATGGGAAAGGTGTATTTTGATCAGCTGGCGCTGTATGTTCCAATCATAAAGGGCTTTGCTTTCATCAAGTGCTTCATAACACTGCAAACGTATCAACCTGGCATTGAGAATGGAACTCAAAGTCTTGGCCAAGTCTGTTTTTCCCACACCTGCAGGACCGCTGATCAAAAGGGGTTTTTCCAGCTTAAGAGCCAGATAAATTGTTGACAGAGTTTCTTCATTTATAATGTAAGACCTTTGCTTAAAGCCTTCTCGCAGTTCTTCCAGCTGTATATCGATGATATCCCTCCTCTCTTTTATTAGCCTCTTTTCCAACTGCGTAGCAAAAAATAGCATAACAAGGCAACAACAATAAAGATAAGCAGAGCATAAAAAAAAGCCGCTCTTAAAAAAGTATCCACTATAACCAAAGCAAAACTTAGGGAAAACGGTAGTATTAAAGACCCTGGCTGAAATTTAAAATTGCCGCTGCGCAGCTGAGAATAGTTAAAAAGAAGAAAAAAGACACCTGTCAATATAATTAAACGAACAAAAAACATGCTCCACTCCCTTTAAGCTATAACAGTTTTTAACCGTCCTAAATCAGGTCATTCAAAACTTCATTTAGGCTTTTCATAGCTCTGTAATTGGTTAAGTCTATTTGAATAGGCGTAATGGAAACCTTATTCTCCTTGATCGTGGCAACATCAGTATCTTTTCCTACTGTATCGTCTTCATCGACAACATCTCCACCCAGCCAATAATAAACCCTGCCCCAGGGATCCACCCTGGTATCGAAAGAATTAATATACTTGCGATTGCCTAATCTAGTGATCTTCACCCCACGTATCTTTTCAGAGGGTAGGGATGGCACATTGATATTCAATAATACATCCTTCAAATTGTAGTGTTCCAGAACTCTGGGAGCGATCTTTTTAATGAAATCAGCTGCAAAGTCGTATTTCGGATCCTGGAAACTTGCAACTGAAACAGCAATAGAAGGAAAGCCCAAAATCGTCCCTTCCATAGCCCCTGATACTGTACCGGAGTAAAAAACATCGATCCCCAAATTTGGACCCCGATTAATACCTGAAATAATAAGATCCGGTTTTTCTTTGAGTAAACAGTTGATAGCTAATTTAACACAATCCGCCGGAGTCCCGTTGACCATCCATCCCTGACCATCAAAAAGAGAAGTGTTCTCAGCCCGCAGAGGCACATCCATAGTAATCCCATGCCCTGTAGCGCTGCGCTCCCTATCTGGTGCAACTACCACAACATCTGCAATATCTTTTAACGCAGACCACAGAGCGGCAAGACCTTCAGCCCGAATACTATCATCATTTGTTAGCAGTATTTTCATTGACAACTCCCTGACCTTATATCTTTTTTTCCATTATTTATTACTTCATATAATCTTACAAAAGCAAGCCCAATCAAATCTCACACTTAATAGTCTACAACTCAATTGCACTTAAAGCAATCAAGACCGCCTATATAAAAAGCACCAAAAATGGCGCTCTTCTTCTAGACATAAATTTGATTTTACAAAAAACAATATTTACGAGGCTTTAATCAAGGAGAATGCTTCTGCCCTTGTGGCCTCATTGCTTATAAATAAACCACGCACCGCAGATGTTAAAGTTTTGGCCCCCGCCTTCTTTATTCCCCGCATGGTCATACACATATGTTCTGCTTCTATGACAACAATAACACCCATCGGGTTAAGAGCTTCCATTATAGTATCAGCCACCTGAGAAGTCAATCTTTCCTGCAGCTGTGGCCTCTTCGAAAGAATCTCCACTACCCGGGCAAGCTTGCTGAGGCCTGTCAGTTTCCCCGCCCTTGGAATATAAGCAACATGTGCTTTTCCATAAAACGGCAGCAAATGATGTTCACAAATTGAATACAAAGGTATATCCTTTACCAGGATCATCTCATTATGGTTTTCGGTAAAACACACACTAAGTTCTCTTTTTGGATCAATACCTATACCACAAAAAATCTCTTCACACATACGGGCAACCCGTTCAGGTGTTCCTTGTAATCCCTCCCTTTGGAGATCCTCCCCTATTCCCTCCAGGAGTAAACGAACCCCTTGCAATATCTTTTCTTTATCCATATTTATTTTTTTGCCCCCCCAGATTGCGTTAATCTTTCTCTTATTTCTGGCCAAGATTTTAAGAGAAATATGTACTCCTTAAAGTAATTCGCTAATAATTGAGGATATCCTGCAAAAATAAATGGTTTTTATCAATCTGATTCATTCCAATCCCAGAGATCTATTAAAACAGTCCAGTGCTTCAGCATTGGAACCTTTGCTTAAATAAATTACGGCTAAGCCCATCCAAGCAGCAGCATTTGTCCGATCCCTATCAAGAGCCTCCCGAAGGTATAAATCAGCTTCATCAGACTTACCCATCTCTATGAGCAGCATCCCTTTATTACATAAAAAGGTTGGATTCTCTGGTTCAAGAGCTAAAGCCTGGGAGCAGCATTTGATAGCACTGTCATAGTTACCCCGAATCGCCAGATAGACCGCCACATTGTTCAGGAGCAGGGGATCCAGTGGTGTTAACTGCAGCGCTCTATCAAAATAATACATTGCATCTCTGTATTTACCCGCTCTCATCAGGACAGAAGCAGCATTACCGAGAAGGTGAGCATCTTCCCTCTCACTGACATCTAAAGCTTTCTGGTATGCGGCACAGGCACCATCATTACACCGTAAGCAGACTAGACAATATCCCTTATTGTTCCAGAGTACAGGTGATCTGGGATCATAGCGAAGGGCTTTTTCAAAATACTGGAGAGCCCTTTTATGTTCCTGCAGTTTGCAGTGGCATACCCCGATATTATTCAGCAGTTCAGTATCTTTAGGACGGTAAGCTAAGGCCTTAGAAAAGTAAGCCAGAGCATTTCTATAGCTGCCCATTTTAAACAAACAATA
>LFTQ01000073.1:21127-29390 GCA_001513545.1 Clostridia bacterium DTU068
GGGCTTTTTTCATTAATTCCCTACCTTTAAGATACCACTGATCGATTGTTTCCAATTCATTTTTTTGATAATCATCTAAAAGAACAAAATCTGAAGTTTTCAAGTTAGGAGTCTGTAAATAATAGAGCCCCTGATAATTGCTGATAGGTTTTCTCTTTAAAATACTGCGGACAATTTGAATAATATGATCAAACAATTTCATCATATTATCACACCCCCCTGTAGAATAAAAAAAATATTCTACATCTGAATAGCTAGCACCTGCTAAAATTTTCCATGTTATTCTGCCCATTTTCGTCAACAGCAAAATCATTGTTGCCATTTGCCTAAATAAAAAAACCTCGCACAGCTGCGAGGTTCCTTTTTTTTCTTTTTTATTTGCATTCTTTACAATAGCCAAAAAACTTTAACTGGTGATTGGTAATATGAAAACCTGTTTGCCTTTCAATCCAATTTTCCAATGTTTCTAAAAAATCATCGTTAACCTCTATTACCTTACCGCATTTGATACAAATCAAGTGGTGGTGATTATGTGCCTCTTGATCTGTAAATTCATATCTTATACAGCCATCACCAAAATCAATTTTATGCAGTATATTCAGATCAGCAAGTATTTCCAAAGTCCGATAAATTGTGGCCAAGCCGATCTCAGGATCTTTTTGCTTCGTTATGGTATGAATCTCCTCAGCAGTCAGGTGTTCTTCAATATTGTCCAGCAACACCTTTAAAATTATCTGTCTCTGGGGAGTAATCTTATAACTTTTTTCCTGAAGTAACTCGCAATATGAGTCAAATTTATCCTGCAAATCTGTCACCTTCTAATCTTTTCTGCGTCGATCTTTAACAAATATACTGCCTGGAAAGGTTTTAGCATACTTCTTTAACTCAGCTGCTATCTCGCTAACTTTCCAGTGATTGTCTATCTTACGGTTTTCGTTGGAAACAACAGCTACAGATATACTTAAAATGGGAAATATCTGTTCTCTGCCTTTCCGGTCTAGTGTTACAACATAACCTCTTTCCCAGTCCTCTGCACTGTAAAACTGTTTTATACCGTTATCAAATGAAGCAATGATCTTTGTTGCTAGTATATCAACCTTATCAGGAACTGTGACAATAATAAAATCGTCACCGCCAATGTGCCCTAAAAAATCATTAGGATTACCATATTGCCGTACTACTTTAACTATAATCTCTGCTAAGAACTTAATTACCTCATCACCTTGTAGAAAACCGTATGTATCATTATATGCCTTAAAATTATCAATATCAATATAAAGAACTGCAAATTTTTCATTAAAAAAAATCCGTTGTTTTATTTCTTTTTCCACAGAGGGATTACCATTTAAGCCGGTCAAAGGGTTGATACATCTTTCCTGTTGTACACGACGTATCAGAGCGCGGATGCGGGCAATAAGCTCCAATTCATCAAAAGGCTTACATAAATAATCGTCAGCCCCTGCCTCTAATCCAGCAATTCTATCTACTGTATCAGCCCTAGAAGTAAGCATCAGTATAGGGATATGAGATGTGAAATGATTGCGGCTCAATTCCTTGCATAAATCACATCCATCTAGATAAGGCATAACTCTGTCCACTAAGATAATATCAGGATCTAACTCCTGGGCGACAGATACAGCCAACCTAGGGTCATTCAATATTGTAACTTCAAAACCGGCAGTTTCTAATATATCTTTAATCATTTTTGTCACAAAAAGATCATCATCAACTATCAAAACTTTACTGTTTTTCTTCATAGTTTCTCACCGTTAATAATATTCAATTCTTATTCCAGTTTTCCTTTATGTAGTTCCTAATTTATTGGTCATATTGGAACTGAATTCCTAATATCTTAATATTAATTCTAAAGCACAAGGAGGTGAAAAAATGGATAGCAATAAAAATCCTATCTTTCGCCTCACTGAAAATCCTGTTGTTTACGGCACAGGCGGAGCCCTTATCTTCGGGATCCTCTGCATTATCTTGCTATCTATTTTTTTTCATTTCACAACCATCTCTGAACTTTATCTCAAACCCATTGGAACATTCTGTTACCTGGTAGGTGGTTTTTGGGGTGGTTTTCTTGCATCAAAAATGGCAGGAGGCAAAGGGCTTGTATATGGAGCAGGGGTTGGTTTGTGCTATTACATCTTTTTCATTCTAATATTCCTCTTGATCTCACCAGATTCCCTGACTGCTTCTGCAGTAGTTATTAAAGGTTTTTTTACCATCCTGGTATCAGCCGCTGGTGGGATCTGCGGCTTGGCCTATACTTAATCTAAAAAAGCAGCCAAACATAGGCCGCTTTTTCCTACTTGATAAATCTTCTAAGGATGTCCCGCAGAAATTTAGGCAGTCTGATATAATAAACCTTCAAAATTATCACCTCACGTAAAAAAGTTTATTTCATTATATTCACTCACCAAACGCAAGGTGACCTTTTTAATGAAATAAAACGCTGACCATTAATCTTTTTGGTCAGCGATTTTTTTGAGCTCAAAAACAATCATACCGCCCAGGACAGCGTAATCTTCTGTAGGAAGGTAATTTGGCGCTGAGGCATCAAAAAGAACATTACCTGATGCTGGAAACTCATCATCTCCCTCCCAGATGATATACGCAACATTAACCATTGGGAACACAGGTATCTGGATTGAGGCGTCACCCATGTCCATCTCTTTGCCGCCTAAAGCCATACCTGCTTTAATCAGAGCCTCAGGTTTTTGTCCAAAAAACTTGACCAATGGTCGAACAGCTCTATTGTAAAAGGGATTAATGTAAATCTGACCTGAAGGAAGTTCTTTAAAGGAAATCCACTGATGTTTTAAAGGAACACCCTCAGCTGAACTCAAATAATGCAGGATTAATATTTGATAATCCAGTGGAACCTCTTTACACTCATGGTATACTTCACCTGATGGAAAACGCACCCTGTATTCTTCGTTTAAAAAAGGAACAATGATCTCTACCTCATTCTCCGAAAATTTGACTCCCGCACGGAAAGCCATGGTTTTCGGATCCAGATAAGAAAACTCTTTCTTTGCAATATCCAGGGTAACATCCCTATTCATATAGGTTTTATTTTTAAATACAGTCTCCATTTTTCGCCCCCCTTATCTTTCTATTATAACAAAAACCACAAACCTAACAAGAGGGATAAGGCTAGGGCATTGGTTGACAACTTCCTATACTCCGAGTAGAATTATAACAGTAATGCGCCCGTAGCTCAGAGGATAGAGCGCTGGCCTCCGGAGCCAGGTGCGCAGGTTCGATTCCTGCCGGGCGCACCATTTTTTATGAAATGCTTTCGCTTTTCGTTCTACGCTGAGTCCTTCGTTCGGGGTTCCACCCAAAAAGTGCACTTATAGCCAGTACTATCTTCACCAGTTTATTCTGCAGTTTCTTCTCTAATATGCTGTTTTGAAGTGTTATCTTTTCGATTTTTTTCTGGAGAGATATATTTGTCGTATTCAGCATATCCAATTCCATCTCTAAATTTTCATTGATGTGTTGATATTCCTTGTTCCTCTTTTTTACCTCATCCAGTTCTCTACCAAGCCGCAATATCTCCTGGTGTTTTGCCTTAACCTCTTTCCTCAGGCTTTCCAGTGCCCGATTAAACTTTTTTTCCATTTCAATTTTAGCAGGCTCAAGCTGATTCAATTCCCTGTTTAACTCTCTGACCTTATCTTCTAAAAGGAGTATGCTCTCCTGCATTTGCTTATTTGATCTTTGAAGATCTCTGTTTTCTTTACTCAATATAATACTTTCCTGGGTACGGGCCTTTAACTGGCTGGTTAAATTCTTAATATCCTCTTCAGCCTGGGAGTATTTATCCTGAAGGCTAGCAATTTCTTTGCCGTATTCCTCTATCTTTTCCAGGTACTGCCTTCTCTCCCCTTCCAGCTGATGCAGGTTAGCTTCCATTGTTTTGATAATAATCTGTAATTCGTGCAGCTTTTTTTCCTTTTCTTCAAGTGATTTCATATACTCTTCACTCTGTTTGCGCAGTGTATTGATCACCCTATTTCTTTCTCCAAGTTCAGTTTCTAAATGATGGAGCCGCTCTTTGATGGTCCTGCTGATCTGCTCATCCTCCCCGCTGTCCTCATCACCTAAATCCCAATAAATATCCTCATTATCTCTTTCCCGTAGAAAACCATTATTCAATGAATTTACGATTTTACGCTCAGTTTTCACCTTAGCCACAGACAAAACCCCCTCTTTGCATTTTATGGAAGGTCTTGTTCGCTAATAACTTTCAATAATCCTTCATACATCATGATATATTATGTCGACTTGTTTTTAGTTGTAATCATTAAAAAAACAAAATTCAGAGATTTATCATCTCTGAATAAATATATGAACATACTTTGAACTACTTCGACACCCTTTGATTATATTGGCTTTTTAGGTTTATTATATTCCACTGCCTCATATTGCAGTTTAGCATTACATTGTTCACAAAAATAAATGGTTTTGGGTTTTTTGGTCAGGCGCTCGAAGTCCTTATGAACCTCTGTTATTATTTCTTTTTTTCCACAGAGCGCACACCTTACCTCCAATAAACATCCACCCCTCAGCCTCTTTATTCAATACTATTCAAAACCTTTTCTAAGCTGGAGATAAACCGCTTATTCTGTTCCGCTGTTCCCACTGTTACCCTGATATATGTTGGATAATCAAAAATATCTCCTGTTCGGACAATAACCCCTTCTTTCAATAGAGCTTTAAAAACTTTAGTCGAATCCATCTTAAGATCCAGAAAAACAAAATTGGTCTGAGAAGGAATATAATCTAAACCCAGACGCTCAAATTCCTTGTATAAGTATTTCTTTCCTTCAATAACCAAATCTTTGCTCTGACGCACATGTTCCTGATCTTTGAGAGCTGCAACTGCTGCTTCCTGGGCTAGTAGGTTAACATTGAACGGTTCTCTGACCCGGTTCAGCAGAGAGATAATTTCAGGGGAAGCCATTCCATAGCCCACACGTAGACCGGCCAGGCCATATACTTTGGAAAATGTACGCAATACTATAACATTCTTATTGCTGTTGAGCAGTTCAACTGCACTGCTGTAAGAGGGATCAGTAACATATTCATCATATGCTTCATCAACAACAACTAAGATATCAGTTGGCAGTGAATCGATAAATTCCTGTAAATCTTCTTTATTTGCAACGGTTCCTGTAGGGTTGTTAGGATTGCAGATAAAAACGAGTTTTGTATTACTGCTGACCTGTTCATTAAATTTTTTAAAATCATACTTAAAGTCTGTAGTTAACTTTACAGGAATAGGTTTAGCCCCCATCAATTTAGTTACAAATATATATTCTGAAAAAGTAGGCCAGGGATATATCACCTCATCCTCAGTTTCCAGGAAAGCTTCACCGATAATTTTTATAACTTCATCAGCGCCATTTCCAATAATGAAATTATTTTCATCTAAATGATAAAAATGGGCCAGTTCTCGCTTTAAATAGTAACAATTACCGTCAGGGTAATTGTAAATACGCGGTACTGCTGCTCTTACAGCCTCCAGCACTGCCGGTGAGGGACCAAGTGGATTCTCATTAGAGGCCAATTTGATGGCCCCACTGATACCATACTCCCGCTCAACTTCCTCAATAGGTTTACCAGGTACATAAGGTTTTATAGAAAAAATGTTAGCTCTAGCCAACTCATCAAGTTTGCTCATCTTTATTATCCTCCTGTATTGATTATATTTTGTTTCTCCTACTAAAGCACAATTTCCTGCTGATTATGTTTAAGATCCCTTGTTACCTGCTATTAACTCATGAATAAAACGGGGTAAAACAAAGCAGGCTCTGTGCATTTCTGATGTATAAAATTGAGTCTCCATTGTATCATCTGAACGGTAATTCTGTTGAGGATCATAGCGTTTAGACCCTATAGTGAAACTCCAATAACCGCTGATGTAGCTGGGGACACAAACAATATAAGCTTTTGTTAATGCGAAATAAGCATTTATTCGGTGATAAATTTCTTTAAAGGCCTTCCTGCCAAAAGCGAAACTAGGAGAATTGGTGTGTGCAACGAAAAGACCGTCATCTTTTAAACATTTATGAACACTTTGATAAAACTCACTGCTGTATAATTTAAGAGCAGGGTTATCCGGTTCCGGATCGGTAGAATCAATAATGATCACATCATATTTATTATTATTCTCGCTGACATAGTTGATACCATCTGCTATGATCACATTCACCCTGGGATCAGCAAAGGAACAACTCAGTTCAGGGAGATATTTGATACAGGCTTTGATCACCTGTTCATCGATTTCAACCAAATCGATATGTTCAACGCTTTTGTGCTTTAAAACCTCAAGTGCTGTTCCTCCATCCCCTCCCCCGATGATCAAAACATGACGGGGGTTCGGATGGGTGAATAAAGGAACATGTGCGATCATCTCATGGTAATAGAATTGATCATCTATTGTGGTCTGAAGAGCATCGTCCAGCACCAGCGCTTTCCCGAATTCAAAAGTATCAATAATTGCAAGTTTCTGATATGGTGTATCTTCAATATGAATAATATCTTTAATACCCCAGGTCACTTTGTAAGCAGGAGTGTGCTCTTCTATCATGTAATAGGTCAATAGATTTTGCCTCCTTGATCAGTAGTTTTTATTTCCTAAAGATTTTTGGTATCTGATATCCTTATGTACTGTTAGCCTATAAACATTACACATCTGAAGTATTCTGGATGTTGTCCTTTTTCCCAAAAACTTTTCGATCTCTAAAAGATCCAGATTAGTTGTAATAATTACCGGAAGGTGATAATTCATCCGGTAATTTAGCAAGGAATATAATTTATTGCAGGTCCAGGGTGTATAGTTATGAGCACCCAGATCATCCAGAATGAGAACTTCGACCTGACGAGCCCCATTCAGTAGTGAAATCTCATTTATGTCCGTTTCCTCACCACCTTTATGATAAGTAGCCCTCAATTCATCTAAAAAATCAGGCACTACAAGAAATAGGGTCTGGATCCCCTGTTTCAATAGGAAATTAGCTATCGCTCCTGCAAGAAAGGTTTTTCCGGATCCCACATCTCCGGTCAATAAAATACCAGGAATGTTGGGATTTGTTAAGTAATTATAGGCAAACTGGCGTGCACCCGCCAAGACCCTAGCTGCCCTTTCCCGGTGTTCCCCCTGGTAATATTCCAACTGAAAAGCTTCAAAAGTACAATTTTTTATTTCCGGGGTTATATTTGCATAATGATAAAGCTGTTCTAGGTGTTTCTGCTTTACACAGTTACAAACCCGTGCCCTTTCCCCATCTATCAATATAATTCCCCGATCATGGCATAACTTGCAGGATGGTTCTTTAAACTCTTGCTGCAGTGCATCTGATTCTCTACCTGTCAGGTTTTTTCTTAAATTGTTAAGAATATCAGTAACATCCCTCATTTTCACACCTTTATTATGTTAAATAAATATCTTTATATTTTTCATCCTGACTACCTGCTTCTTTATGATGCTTCTTTCTATCTAAAAACTTTTCTTCATATTTAATGATCTCATTGGTTGTTTTGATGTTCATCTTCGCCCATGATGACAGGATCCTGTCCATATAATTTAGATTTAATATTCCGCGCAGTACAGCTCTCTTTAGTGCTTCTTTGATCAAGGTATCTGAATATCCATCCTGATAGTACCAGCACTTGATCTGGTCAACTTCAATTGTTGTCAAAGCTCTGCCAAATTCACGTTCAAATAAATGAATAATTTGAACTATGGGTGATAGACGCAGTTCATTAGCAGCTTTAATCTGCGGTGTTGTCATTTCCTGGGATTGCTTAAATGCATGATGCACCTTTTCTTCTGCCCAAAGATCAGCCAGTTTTTCAAATAAACCAGTGGGGTCTAGGGAATCTTCTTTATCAGTTAACAGACCCAGATCACGCAGTTTTTCGATTGACCTATGGATCAGATCTTCAGAAACATTAATAAGCCTGGCAAAATCGCTAATTTCCAGTTCATACTGTCCCCTCTGCTGAAAATAACAAAATGACATCATAACTAAGAGGTCTGTTCCATCTAAACCAAGTCTACCACTGTATTTGATTAGCAGGTTAGGGATCACCGTAAATCCTTCTGCAAAAAAATCCCTGCTGAATAGTGCGGGAATATGCAATCTGCTGCGCATTCTGCTGCGGTCTTCCAAGTTAACCATCCTTTAAATAAAATGTTAATCCATAAATATATTAGGCAAGCTACCTTGAAAAACCTGCTCAA
>LFTQ01000073.1:29433-39328 GCA_001513545.1 Clostridia bacterium DTU068
ATATGAAAAACACTGAAAAATTCATTTCAGCACTTCTGGAATCCTGGAAAAATGAATCAGTGTCATACCCTTTTATGCAGGCACGATTTCATAAATTTTTAAAACTATCGTGCAGGCAAACACTGGAAACCCTTTTTTTTAAGGTTTATTTAAACCATCCTTTACTGCCCGATATTAACAGCTTAAGGTCATTCCTCATACCTCAGTGCCGTCACCTATACCACGGGATATCTTCTTTTCTTCCAATGACCTGGAACTTCCCAACAACTGCTGATCTAAAATCTGTAGTCAGCCGAGAGGTGCGGTTTGTGGGCAGAGAAATACTTATTCTTGCCATCAACGACCTGCAGATAACACAAAAAGAGCGCAGTCATTTATTTCATACTCTACAGCTGATCAGCCCCAGACCCGAATATTATCAATTCGAAAAGATCAATATTCAAGAAATAATTGAACAGATACCCGTTTTACTCCGCAAAGGGGATCTACTGGCTGAACTTTCAGATTTCTCAGGACTATATTTCACTGCACATGAATTGGAGCCTCTTTGGGGTTCACTGCAGAGATATAAATTTTTACCGGAGGAGGAAGCAAAATTAGAAAACTTCTTTAACCTAGCTATTAAACATCAAATCCTTGCCACACTGCAAAATTTTATCAACAGGAATTGGTATTCACCATATGCCAAAATAGCATGTGCTGTTTACATCACTCTGGGAGAGATTATTCCCTGGGCAAAACATCCTTTTATTAGACGGCTGCTGGCTGCAAGTTATCAAGAAGCCAAAACCCTGATAAATTTACAAAAATAAAGAGAGTATTATGAAATACTCTCCATTGAATTAGTTTATAGTACAGCAGCTTTTGATTCCTGGTGATTGTTAAGAAAACGGCGTATTCTTTCTAAAGCCTCCTCAATATCCTGCTGAGCTGCAGCATAACAGCACCTGATATAGCCCTCCCCGCTGGGGCCAAAGGCATTGCCCGGAACCACAGCTACCTTTTCTTCAAAAAGGAGTTTCTCACAAAATTCTTCAGAGGTCATTCCTGTACCTTTGATGCAGGGAAAAGCATAGAATGCGCCCTGGGGTTCAAAACAGGGCAACCCCATTTCTCTCAATCCCTGGACAATAATTCGGCGGCGCTTATCATAATCGTTAACCATCTCATCAATAAAGGGCATACCTTCTCTCAGAGCTGTAACCGCAGCAAACTGACTTAAAGATGGAGCACATAACATAGTATACTGGTGAATCTTAAGCATTGCGTCAATGATTTCTCTTGGTCCTGCGGCATATCCCAAACGCCATCCGGTCATGGCAAAAGCCTTGGAAAAGCCATTAAGTAATAAGGTCCTCTCCTTCATTCCAGGAAGTGTGCTGATACTCACATGTTTTCTTCCATAGGTCAGTTCAGCATAAACCTCATCTGAAATAACCAACAGATCATAGTTACGAGCGATTTGAGCGATCTCTTCAAGATCAGCCCTCTCCATTATTGCACCTGTAGGATTATTCGGATAAGAAATCATAATTGCCTTTGTTTTGCTGCTGATATGAGATATAATATCCTTCTTTTTTAATTTGAAATTTTCCTCTGCCCTGGCTGGTACCAATACAGGAATGCCACCTGCCAGGGACACACTAGGTGCATATGATACATAACAGGGTTCCCCCACCAATATTTCATCTCCAGGATTGGTTATTGCACGCAAAGCCAGATCAACAGCCTCACTGACCCCTACAGTAATTAAAATTTGCTCTGGTGAATATTGAACTTCAAATCTGCTCTGGAGATAATGTGCAATCTCTTCACGCAATTCAGGCACACCACTATTTGATGTGTATTTGGTCCGGCCTTTTTCCAATGCATTACAGCAGGCCTCTCGAACCACATTTGGTGTAATATAGTCTGGTTCTCCTACTCCTAAAGATATTACTCCTTCAGTTTTTTCGATCAAGTCAAAAAATTTCCGGATTCCGGAAGGCGGCATTTTCTGCACTACTTCAGCTACAAAACTACCTACTGATTCATTAGTCACCATTCTCCCCCCTCGTTAACATATAGAAAACCCCCGTCCTTGAATAAAAATCAAGGGACGGGGGTTTTATCCGCGGTACCACCCTAGTTGACCTGCAACAGGTCCACTCTAGTTTTTTATAACGGAAAATTCCGGCCGTGCTTACTTAAGTTCAGCAGGCATCTCCAGGGCGGCCTTCAGTGTTCTGTTTTACCGGTCTTTCACCCTCACCGGCTCGCTGCAAAACCAGATACCACTTACTCTTCCCCTTCACAGATTTATACAGTTATAATAATTTTTTTCTCACAGATTACTATATTGCCACTTATTCTAGCATAAGTGTTTTATTCATGTCAAGAGTCCTTTTTATCTTCTTGATCATTTCCCTTGAACAGCTCATTTCTTTAACAGGGATTGCAACAAAATTGATACCTGACTGGCGGCATATATATTCTTTGCGTACAGAATCTGAACTCCCTTCTTCTATTTTATCAATTGCCAGTTTCAAGGAAGGAATATAATATTTAAATAAACACCCCAGTTTCCTGTAATTGTTGATGACCTTATATTGAGGAAAGAGATAATTGATCGCCTTTCTTAGAGGGTCTTCATCACGAGCTTCAACCCTTTTAACAGCTTTAAGTGAAGAAGGTTTATCTCTGTCATACATACCATCCAAGAGTTCAGATAAATCTACATCCAAACTGGACAACATATCTTTGTCAGGCAGCCTTTGGATAATTAATTCCTCGATGGCATCTTTGATGTAATCATCCCTTGGGCCAATCATTTGTACCAAAAGCTGCCGCAGTTCTTTTACTAAATCACATCCCTGTAAAAAGTAATCCTCTTTTTCCCCATTTTTATTTTTCCCTATAATTGAAATAACCTCTATTAACAGATCAATTTTTGCAAGTACTTTCATGCCAAGCAGTTGTCCATCCTGTTGTCTCATATCCCCCACCATCTTTATTTTTTATATAAATCTTTATTCAGTGGAGATTACTTTTATTACAAAAAAACCTCCGGTTTTCACCGGAGGTTTTCATCTTGAACATAAACCTAGCTGAATAAATAGCGATAAGCCTCTCCTGCCGCTGCTTTGGCATGACCAATAGTTTGTGGAATATCCTTTGGTCCCTGGCAGACTCCCGCTAGAAAAACACCGGCCTGATTGGTTCTTACACTGCTTTCTCCGCTTGCCATGAAGCCGTAATCATCGATACCGATATTCAGCTGATTGACTAGTTCTTCATTTCCTTTTGTGGGGGTAATGGCCAGTGATAAAACGATGAGATCATATTTTTCTTCGCACTGCTTACCCGTATAGGAATCTGTGTAACGCACTGTCAAACGATCATAGGGAAATCCGTAAATCTTAGATGGTATTCCCCTGACTAATTTAACCTTATCCTTCTCCAGTAAAGTTTCTTTAAAACAGCTATAAGCTCTACCAAAGCTCTGAAAATCCATATAAAAGATATCCACTTCGGTGTCAGGCAGTTCATTTTTGATGATTTTCGCCAGCTTGGCAGCATACATGCAGCAAACCCTTGAACAGTAACCATTATCAATGGAGAGATCACGGCTTCCTACACACTGTATGAAACCGATCTTTTTGATATTCTCACCATATGCCGCGGTGATACTACCTTTTTCTTTAATTGCTTTCTCTAATTCCAGACCGGTAACCACATTTTGCTCCCTACCAAAAGCAAATTCATTTCTTCTGCTCAGGTCATAGGGATCAAATCCGGTTGCCAGAATAACAGCCTGAACATTTAAAGAAAGTTCCTTTTCACCACTGACAACGGTCGCTTTATATCCATCCCCATTTTTACTGATCTCATTAACGCGGGCATTGGTATATACCCGTACTTTGGGATCTTGCAAAACCTTTTCTTTTTGCTGGAGTACCAAGCAGGCGGCACAACGGTTGCATTCATCAGTTGCTTTACAGCAGTAAGTAGCTGCCCTGCCACCGATCTCTGCTTCTTTTTCAACGAGAACAACCTCTACACCACGTTCAGCCATCTCCAAAGCGCTGGTCATTCCCGCGGTACCACCACCGATTACAAGTACCGTTTTTCTTTCCAAAACGCACCCCTCCAATTGCCCGCACTGTTAAAATGTCGGTCTGGGCAGTAAACCGGCTTTTTCCACCACTGTAGGAACAATTGATTCCCAGGCAACTGCCATCACATGGACCCCGCTAACACCTTTGATTTCTTTGCAGCGATTGATGTACTCAACTGAAATATCTACAGCTTCTGCTTTGGGATCCTCTGCTTTTTCCAGGCGCTGGCAAAATTCTTCAGAGACGATCATACCCGGCACACCAGTCTGCATGTATCGAGCCATCCTCGGTGACTTGACAGGCATAATCCCTGCACAGATATAGGCCCTTTCATGTAAGCCGCGCTCCACACACATTTCCATGAAACGCTCAAACCGTTCCATGTCAAGTATACACTGGGTCTGTACAAAGTCAGCTCCTGCTTCGATCTTCTTTTCTAGACGAATGGCACGGAATTCAAAGGGATCCCCAAAGGGGTTTTCAGCACAACCGATAAAAAACTTGGGAGGTTCTTTGCATTCAGCGCCACATTCGAAACAACCGTCATCACGCAGCCTTTTCAGCATATGAATTAGCTGAACAGAGTCAACATCAAATACACCTTTACACCCGGGGTGGTTACCAAAGGCTTGATGGTCACCTGTTAGGCAAAGGACATTACGTATTCCATGAGCATAAGCTCCTAATAAATCGCTCTGCATAGCTAGACGGTTCCGGTCACGGCACACCATCTGCAAATTTGGTTCCATACCCAACTGTAGTAAGCGTAATGATGCTGCCCAACTGGAAAGACGGACAACAGCTGTCTGGTTATCTGTAAAGTTAACAGAATCAACTTTCCCCCGCATTTCTTCAGCATGTTTATCAATGTTTGCGAAGGATGCATATGTAACTGGACCAATTTCCCCGGTGCAGGCAAACTGACCCGAAGCAAGTACTTTTTCCAGATTACTACCAGCTTTTAGGTTTTCAGGTTTAATCTCTTTCAAGGGTCAATTCCTCCTTTACCAGTTTTCTCGGGCCTTTTTCACGGTGCCAGTTTTTCGCTGGAATAAACTCTGCCATCTTATCCAGCTGCCCAAGTGCTTTCAGCCTTTCATAGATTAAATGCCAGCCGCAATCAACATCTTTGGAAACCTCACATTTGCCGTATTGTGATCCACCACATGGACCATTTAACAAATGCTTGGAACAGCGTGCAATAGGACAAATGCCGCCAGTCTTATCCAGCACACACTCACCACATGCCATACAGTATTCTTCCCAAACACCCACATCCAAGTTGGCACCCAAGAACTGTGTATTAACCCCTGGGAAGACAGGAATAGGCTCATAAACCTCTGCCAAATACTGTATACCAATACCGCAGGCCAAAGAAACAATGGCTTCAACTTCCCTGGCATTATCCTGGAACTTATCCAAATATTCTTTATCACACTGACGCTCTACAGTTTGCTCTAACACCTCAATAGGACTGCCATCCTTCTGTCGTGCCATGCGTATCTGCGATGCCAGCAGACCAACTTCTTTTTCACCACCGGCCAGGCAGACGGTGACACAACCAAAGCAACCTGCTATCAAAACTTTTTTATATGGAGCAATCATTTGAAGTATATCTTCGACAGGTTTATTCTCAACAACGATCATTCTATCACCTTCCCCGGATTTGATCCTAACTGATTAATTCGAGCAGCCATCGATTGTACAGATGCGATAAACTGATTGCCCTGGTTTGCAGCAAGATATACTATCTCTACACGATCCTCTTCCAAGCCGGCCTCTCTAAGCCGTCTCCGCACCTGCTCCATACGCTGATCTGCTCTTTCATTTCCCCAAACGAATTTGCAGTTCTCCTTGTGGCAGACAAGCAGCAGTACACCATCAGCCCCCTGTTCCAGTGCTTTAAGCAGGTACAGGGCATCGATCTTGCCTGAACAAGGAACCGGTACTATTTGTAGGTCTATCTGCAAATTGGGATCCAAGCTCTTGGCCATATCTGCAGCCAGTGCACCTGAATTTTCACAGGCATAGGCTACCAATTTTGGAGGACGGGAAATCTGCTGCAAAATCTCCTGGTCAGTGTATAATGGCAGTTGAATAGCTTTACCAGGGCATTCTGCCGCACAAATCCCACAGCGACGGCATGCCAAAGGATGCATACGGGCCGCAGAATGATACATATTGTTAAAGGATTCATCATGTACAATTTCGATGGCATGATGAGGACAGGTACGATAGCAGGTCAAGCAAACAGCACATTTTTCAGCAGTAACCTGTGGTTGCAAGGCCAACACACGCACTTTTCCACCTGCAAAACGACCAACCTCTGCTTTTGCTGTTTCAATTTCTTTTTGGAGTTCGATACCATGAATAGGTCCATGACAGCTTCCAACAAAATAAATCCCTTCACGGTTCGACATTATAGGTAAGAAATGCACATTGTCTTTCTGGAAGAACCCGTCTGGTCCTGTCCTCACATCAAGAGCTGTTGCCAAATCAGCAGTACCGGAATCGGGCAAATAATCCTCCGCAAGCACAAGATAGTCAGAAACCAGTCGAATCTGTTCAATCTGCGGTAAGAACGGCTCCCAGTAGCGTACTGTTACAGCAACAGCTGTTAGATGTACCTGTAAATCACCATTATACTTTAAAAAATTTACTCCTCGGGCCCTTGCTGCTTCATAGTCTTGCTCCAATTGGTCAGCAGATACCTTCATATCCTCATAGAGAATATTCACATCTGCTCCTTTTTCTTTAAGCATAAGGGCATTTTTAAGTACTGCTGCGTGAGAGAGAAGTGAATCTTCATCAGCCTGCCCTAAAAGGAAGGTAACTTTCTGACCTGAGTAATCCTTATCATCATTTATAAACTGTGATAAACTTAAAATGCGCTCACCAAGCCTCAACTGATATTTATCCTGGTTGAAACAAGGTTGAGCATCAAGTGCAACAATAATGGCCCCGAAACTTTGCTTTACATGCTTTCCATTATCAAGAAAACGAACTAAAAACTGACCCGGAAATCCCTCAAGCCCAACAACTTTTACCCCGGTTTTCACTGTTATATTTTTCTTGCCTTCGATAAGCTGCTTTCCTTCTTGACTTGATTCGTTATCAACGACTGTAACAGGCTGATTCTCACTGATAGCAAGAGCAGTAGCAGCTCCTTCTTTTCCACAACCAATAACCAGGACCTCCGGGAGCACATTAAGTTCTTCATAAACGATAGTGCTGCGATCCTGCATCTTTAACAACCCCTCATTGATAAGGGAAACTGTTCCCTCTACATTTTCTTTGCCTGGTTTGCAGATATCCACAAACTCAATATGGTAGCGGCAGATCCCTTTTTCCTCACCGAACTCAATAAATTGGCGTTTAATCTTTGGATCAACACAGCCGACAATCAAAAGCCTATCCAGTGAATATCTGTCAATTTCCTCTGCCAATCTTTCCTGCTCTGATTTGCCGCAGAGAAAATTGGCGATCCGAATGAACTCAAAATTCGCTGTTGTTTGAATATTAGTCTTAACCTTGTTAAAATCAACTGTTGGAGCCAACTTGCCTTCACAATCACAGAGGTAAATACCTACTCTAAGATTGTCTTTACAACTCATCTAGTTTCCCCCTATTTTTCTTTCATCCACACCCCACCATTTAAAAATAATATATTTTTAGTAAGGTCCCGCCTTTGTAGACGGGACCTTACTATTAGTAACACTATTATCTGTTTCTGAACACCTTTGCATAAGAATCGCAGTAAATTGCATTGTTCAGCAGCATATCTGCTGTTGCAATAGCATCTACCAGCTCTTCGTCATTGACATCCATAATGGCAGAGTCCAGTCCGCAGGTCATTGCCATAACACAATAGATGCGGTTAATCAGCGGACGGAACGGGGTGCCCTGGGAAACGTTGCTGAGCCCTAATGTTGTGTGTGGTGCAGGATCGGAAAGCATCTTGATCTGCCGCAGGGCTTCCAGTACCTCGGGAGCGTGATCCTGTGCCACGTTGCAGGGCAGGATGAGCGGGTCGATAAAAAGGTCATCAGGTGCAAGACCGAACTCATCAGCAGCTGCAACCAGTTCCATGGCAAAGCCAACACGCATATCTGCACTCTTGGGAATACCTGACTTGTCCATGGTCAGAGCAATAATCTTAGCTCCATATTTCTTAGCCATGGGGAAAACACGCTCGATTTTCGGTCTTTCTGCAGGGCAGGAGTTAATTAATGCGCCAGGCTTGCAGACCTCCAAACCGGCTTCAATAGCATCATAGTTGGTAGAGTCAAGAGCGATCGGTACATCGCTGACCTCAGTAACAACTTCACACATCCAGCGCATCGATTTAACCCGATCCGCTGCAGTAGGGCCAACATTGATATCAAGGTATGCTGCACCAGCTGCTTCCTGCTTTTTTGCCCACTCCTGAATAGGTTTGGGATCAAATTTGGCAACAGCTTCACCGATATCTTTAAACATACCGTTGATTCTCTCACCAATCATATAAAAGGCCATGGGCTTACCTCCTCCTTATTGTTAATATACTCACCCACATTGACCTATGGTCTAGTAGGTATTCGGTTTCATCAAATCTTCAATGTGCTTTTTGAGCAATTTGGCCGCTTCTGGGTGCCTCATTGTAACAAGGTCACCACCAGCCTGCAGGAGAGCTGCAGCGGTCATTGCTTCCCACATAATTCCTCTCGGCTTCTGCTCACCCCAACCAGGGCCTGCATCTTCCAGCGGAGCATATGATTCTTTCGCACGCCATGCCTCACAACCGGCACGGCAGATAACCGGTAAAGCCATCATCTTATCACCGATCAGGGCTCCCCAACGTGCACGTTCCATAATGGAGTAGGAGTATTCAATTCCATAGCCGAGACCACTGGACATAGGGTCATTAATGATCTTATCAGGAGCTACACCCATTTCAGTGATCATAATGTTCAACTGTTTCAGAATGTTGATATCCACAGGTGAACGTCCGATGATGCAGTGTTTGCCCATCATAGCAGCTGCAGCTATGGAGCGGTAGTTATCCTTCTCAGCCACTCCAATAGCGATATTCTCACCTGTTGCAGCTTCTGCCACTGCCTGGAGCACTTCATTGTCTTTGTCCGGGTGTCCTGGCCCCTCTACCATCAGAGGAGCACCTGTGTTTTCCAGAATTGCTTTGACAACTTTGGCACAATCATCCGCTGTTTTGGAATTCTCCAATTCCGGATCTGCACCTTTCAGTTCCAGGTAAATAACATCTGCTCCTAATTCCTCAGCCTTTTTAGCCCAGGCTACAGGGTCATCCCAAACATCACCATAATACGGTTCGAAAGATTCGTGCCATTCAGGCTTAATATCCCAGATCTCATAAGCGATAACCGGACGGTTAGGAATTGCGCCTTCAAACTGGAGAAAAGGAAGGGTGGAGCTTCCGCCTAGTTTAACAGTATAGGCTCTTGTCCCGCCTTCTTCCTTGGTTGCGCCGAGCACTACTTCCTGAACTGTGCCTGTAAATTTTTCTTTCAGAATTTCTACCGGCATAGTTTACTCTCCTTTCTTAACTAAAGTTTTAGTTTGTCAAACATATCCCGTGTCGCTAGCACAGCCGCGCTGTCATCCGGGAGATCCAGCATCGCTATCCCCTTCAAATCATGTTCAACAACTTTTGGATCATGAGGTATGACACCCAGTAATTTAAGTCCCGTAGCATCGATCTCTTTTTGCAGGGGCGCTGGATCAGTTATTCTCGTTACAATCAGATACGCATCAGCGATATTAATGTTTAAAGACTTAGCGAG
>LFTQ01000133.1 GCA_001513545.1 Clostridia bacterium DTU068
CCATATCTAACAGCATTTGCGCAAGACTGGCACCCAGTTCCCTGGCGTTTTGCACCGGCCCGGAAATTGAGTGCCGAACAGCATTTTTCCCGTGTAGGTCAGCCACTACTCCTTCCAAAAAAACCATATTGTTTTCCACCCGTCCCAAGGCCCCTATCGGTACCTGGCACCCGCCTTCCAACCGCTGCAAAAAAGCCCTTTCCGCTGTAATAGCAATCTTGGATTTTTTATGATCGATCCCAGCGATAATATTTCTGGTTTTGGTATCATCTACCCTTATCTCAACACCTATGGAACCCTGGCCTACTGCGGGCAGGCAAATGCTTAACGGGATCAGCTGGGTAATTAAATTCTCATAACCCAAACGTTTGATACCGGCATAAGCAAGCACAACTGCGTCCAGGTCCGTTTCTCTCAATTTGCGCAGCCGTGTTGTTAAATTGCCCCGTAAATCGACCATCTGTAAATCTGGTCGATAATACAGCAACTGGGCACGGCGCCTCAAACTACTGGTACCGATGCGGGCGCCCTTTTTTAACTCATCCAGTTTTTCACCGTTTTTAGAGATTAAAACATCCCCTGGGTACTCCCTTTCACAGACTGCGCCTATTGTCAGCCCTGCAGGCAATTTGGTGGGGAGGTCCTTCATGCTGTGCACAGCCATATGAATTTCACCGTTTAACAGTGCCAATTCCAGTTCTTTGGTAAAAAGCCCCTTGTCCCCGATTTTGGCCAGGGGCACATCCAGAATATTGTCCCCTTTGGTTTTCATTCCCCTGATACTGAAATCAAGGCCTGGGTTAGCCCGGCGCAGCGCTCTGGTTACCCATTGAGCCTGCCACATAGCCAGAGTGCTTCCCCGTGTTCCGATTATTACATTACCGACCATTTTATCCTCCAATGTGACATATCTTTTATATTTGATAAATATACCCCTAAACTGAATAAAAACATCAGGTGTTACCGAAAAACCCAGACAACCCGTTAATGATTTTAGATACCGTTGGTCACCTGGATTTCGTCAAAGCTGTCAGGTTCATTAGCTTTTTGCGCAGTTTTCTCCAAACAAAACAGCTTGTTTATTGCGTCTGTATAAACAGGGCCCTTTTCGGTTAAAGCATATTCTTTGAGCTGTTTTATAGGAGTGTGCAGCAATTGATTGATAATCGAATTGGCCAAAGACCCGATTACTTTACGGTCATGATTTGTTAAATCTCCCAACCTATTGAAAGCCCGCTTTAATTCCTTTTCCTTGATTTTCTCTCCGCGCTTTTTCAGAGCCGTCACAGTAGGAACCACAAACTGAGAATCAAGCCAGTCAAGGAACTGATCAACTTGTTCTTCGATAATGGCTTCAGCAATAACAGCAGCCTGCTCACGTTTCATCTTGTTGCTGTCAACAACATTTTGTAAATCGTCAATATCATACAGGGTAACACCGGGCAATGCGCCAACACCGGGTTCGATGTCCCGGGGCACTGCGATATCAATCATCATTATCCTTTTACCTGGGGTCGCGGCCAGTACTTGCTGTACTCTTTTGGTGTGTACCACAAAATGAGAAGCTGCTGTGCAGCTGATCACTATATCAGCTGATCCCATATACAGGTAGAGTTCATCGAACCTGACAGCCTGGCCGTTAAACTGGCGAGCTAAGCAACTTGCCCGCTCATAGGAGCGATTGGAAACGATTACCCCTGAAACTCCGTTTGCTAACAGGTGTTTGACGGTTAACTCACTCATTTTCCCCGCCCCTATCACCATGATCGATTTGCCGTTAAGCTTGCCGTAAAATTGCTTGGCCAGTTCTACAGCAGCGTAACTTATTGATACTGCATAGCGATCAATACCTGTTTCGGTACGTGCCCGCTTGCCTGCCGCAATCGCCTGCATAAAAAGAGTGTTGACGACTTTGTCGGTAGCCTTGTGCTTTTGGGCGGACCGGTATGCCTCTCTAACCTGTCCCTGTATCTGTTTTTCACCGAGCAGCATCGAATCCAGGCCAGCTGTCACCCGGAACAGGTGCTGTACGGTTTTTTTCCCGGTTAGAAAATAAGTGTACTTTTTTATTAAAGCGGGTTCCACACCGGATTTCTGTTTTAATAAATTTATTGCAGCATCAAATCCCTGTTCAGCATCAAGGACATGTGCATAAATTTCAGTGCGGTTGCAGGTAGATATAATTACACCTCCCTGCACAACCGGGCTGGCAAGCAGTTTAACATAGGCTTCCTGTAAAGAACCTTGGGAAAAAGATATCTTTTCTCTTATTTCCACCGGAGCAGTCTTATGGTTAACCCCGACTGCGATGATAGGCATATTTTACCCGCTCCTTTGCCTGCTGTAGATCTCCTTGTTTGATCAGATCTAAAGTATGACGATCCACCAATCCCTTCAGTATCTGATTTCTTGACCGGGGATCATCTACTTCGGCAATGATCCTTTCCCTCATATTACCGATGAATTCCACAAATTCTTCAAACTGAAGACCGAATTCTGTTTCTAAATCCTCTCTAATAATTTTTGCCAGCTTAGGGCTTTTGCCGCCTGTGGAAATGGCTATTTTAAGTGCCCCCCGCTGTATTACAGAGGGAACAAAAAAGCTGCAGTGGTTAGGGTCATCCACAACATTGACCATAATATTGCGGCGGTTGCAATCACCTGCGACCTGGCTGTTTAACTGTTCATCGTCTGTGGCGCTGATCACCAAATAGACACCATCCAGGTCCTTTTGCCGGTAAACCCCCTTGCGGTAAGAAATAGCGCCATGATCCACCATCTTTTGCAAGGATGGTGTTAAGGATGGGCTAACCACCATAATTTCACAGCCACATTGAAGCAGGGCGGATATTTTGCGTTCCGCTACACTGCCGCCGCCTACCACTAGGCATTTTTTATTCTCCAGGTTTAAGAATACCGGATATAGTTCCACCTTTTACCATCCCTACTATGTTAATCAATTAAGTTGTACGCTATTTTTCATGCAGATAACTCCGTAATCCACTCAGTATTTCCCATCAAACTGCACAAACTTGGGCTTAAAAATAAAACTCAGTCCTACGGACTGAGTTTAAGATCACAAAAACATCGACCACCTCCCTATCCGCGTAGGGCTATCAGTGCTCAGGAACAGTCAGGTATCCTGGCTTGGGTTCATTGCTGTTTCCGCTCCTTCCCCAAAGGATGCCTCACTTTTAAACCCTTTATCAGACATCGCTTCGAGTGGATTACTGCGGTCAGTCTCCCCCTCACAGTGGCGGGACCGCACCTTTCCCCCTGTAAGATCATCAGTCAAGCCCAGGGGTCCGGTTTCCCTGTTCAGCCCTTTGACAGGGCCATCTGTTCCCATATTCAGTTGTCAACTATTTCATTACTATTCGCTGTCTATATTATTATTCCTGCAGCTGATCGCAAAAAATCTAATTACAAAAGTCATCTTCATTTCTTTAGATGCGTAGTATAATATTCTTTTCTATAACTTGCCAGGCATTAACGCCCATCAATTTTTGCAAAATTACCAGTTGTGATCCGATCATAGATATATACGGCTTTGACCAGTCTTTATACAGGGGTTCCATGATATATTAGATTCCCTGCGTCATCTAACTTTAATCGTACATTCTTTTCTTTCCTCAAAAAGCGATAACCATTCCCACCTAATAAAACTAGAGCATTTTCATGGGCAAGGCCAATGGTAACTATAGCTTCTGGGCCTGTCAAAACCCTAGTGGTACCTCCTCCTTTAGATCCCAATTCTCCTATGTGTACATTTCCCTGTGCTTGAATCTCCCCTCCACGAAAAACACCGTTTACAATTACATTTTTATCAGCTTGAATTCTCGAATTATAACAACCACCACCAGTTATTTTTACATCACCTGCTGCGACAACCTCTGTATTAACGACGTTAGATGCTACAACATGACTATCAGAAGACATAGGGGAAACTAAGTTTTTCTCCCATTCTAAAGCCCATTGGGTGAGTCTCTTTAATTCTTGAAAGTCATGCACCATTCGGGGAGAATGAACCAATACCCTATCTACTTCTTGGATAAAATTTTGCAGATCACTACTAATTAGTTCCGTTGGCAGCACCTTTACTTGCTCCTGAATAGCTTTTAAAGATGCAATCAGATAATTATATTTATCATTGATCAGCAGGTACAACAATTGACCTGTTTTGTTCTGTACGCTGTGTTTTAATCCTGAATATCCATACAGTTGTTCAATGGCCAATGTCAATTTTGTTAAACCATCTGCTAAAGTGCGTACATGTGAGATGATTCCCTCTGTAAAGGTTGCGGTTACTCCCGCAATTACAACTGATGACAATATATTTCCCCTGATCCAAATTGATCCCGCCGCATGAATTCTCGCTCTAGATACTAACCCTCCAATTCTTATATTTCCGCC
>LFTQ01000148.1:0-2441 GCA_001513545.1 Clostridia bacterium DTU068
GAGGTGCAGGCCAACAACAGACGGCAAAAACCGGGCAGGTAATCTCCATCACCGGAGACACTGTGGAGGATGCGGTGCGCAACTGGAACCAGTGCTCCTCAAGGCAACTCTTCATGGCTCATACTGTGCTCTTTGTGATCGGTGAAACAGTTGCTAAGGAAGGGATCGGCTGGGTGATCGATTTCGGCACCCGCAACCGGGATATACCGGAGAGGGCATTGGTTGTGGTCTGTGAAGGTACAGCCCGTGACGCTCTCCAGGCACAACCTGAGTTTGAGCCCCTGCTCTCCACAGAGGTCTATAATATACTGAATCAAAATAGATATTTCACTTCCAAAAGCAAAGCAACTGATATCATCGAAACAATGTATGATCTCTTGACTCCAGGCAGAGATGTTTCATTGGCATTCCTGAAAACCTTTGTTCCACCGGAAAAGGGCTCTTCAGTTAGACAAACACCACAGTCCATTGATGGAAAAGATAGTGAAGGTGAACAGCCGGATCATAAAGTTCCAACTGTGGCGGGAGCGGTTGTCTTTCGGGGTGAAAAAGCGGTAGGGCGGCTAAATGAAGCGGAAACCCAGGGTATGTTGTTTATCATGGGAGAAGCACAAGGGGGAATAATTTCGGTGGCCTTTGACTCCACTGGGAAAAACACCTCATTTCTTTTTCGAGATGTGAATACAAAAGTAAAAACAGTGATCGAAAAGAATGAAATCAGCTTTCAGGTGGAGATCAAGGGAACAGGAGAACTGATCTCAGCAGCACCGGGAACCATAGATATTACAAATAGGAGTGATATTCAAAAAATGGAGCATATGATCAACAAGGAGGTGGTATACCGCTGCCGGAAAGCGGTTAACAAAGCACAGGAACTGGGGTCAGATCCCTTTGGGTTTGGGGATAAGCTCCACCGCACCCACCCGGATGTTTGGAAAAAGATAGAAAACCACTGGGGAGAGATCTTCCCTCATGTCAAAGTAAATATCACAGCAGATTTTTCTGTAGAGCACTCAGGGCTGATCGATAAATCATTGCATATAAGATAGTAGTTGAATCAGTAGTTAGGCATCTATTAATAGTTGGTGGTCAGTCATCATTGGTCGGATGATTACTGTACAAAAAAACATCTGTTCACTCCACACCAGAGGTGTTCGGTGAACAGATGAAATATACTGTCGTGGTCAGTAAATTTTACTAAACAGCTCTATATGGAATAAACAGTCAGACAACAGCCAAGGGAAATGCCCCTGTGGCAGGCCTTAGCTTTAGAGCTTTTCTGCGATTGCCCTGGCCATTTCTGATGCCTTAGCACTTCCTCCCAGATCATAGGTCAGGTATTTTCTCTCTTCCAGTACTTGATTGATGGCTTTCATCACCCGGTCAGCTGCTTCCATTTCTCCTATATATTTAAGCATCATCACACCGGAGAGAATGGTTGCCAGGGGATTTACCTTGTCCATGCCGGCGTATTTGGGAGCACTGCCATGTACCGGCTCAAAAACCGCATAATCCTTTCCAATATTGGCACCGGGTGCAACGCCCAGACCGCCCACAAGCCCTGCACAGATATCTGAAAGGATGTCACCGTAGAGATTGGGCATCACTAAAACATCAAAATCCTCAGGTTTCTGCACAAGCTTCATTGAGCAGGCATCAACAATCCGGTCCTCAAATTCTATATCAACGTACTCCGCAGCAACCTGTCTTGCCACCTCCAGGAACAAACCGTCTGTGCACTTCATAATGTTTGCCTTATGTACAGCGGTAACCTTTTTACGGCCTTCCCGGCGGGCAAGTTCAAAGGCATGGCGCACAATGCGCTCTGACCCGGCCCTGGTTATGATCTTAATGCTCTCTGCTGCATCCTCTCCAACCATATGCTCGATCCCAGCATAAAGGTCTTCGGTGTTTTCACGCACCACAATAATATCCACATTCTCATAACGGGTCTTTACCGCTGGAAGGCTTTTCGCAGGCCTGATGTTGGCATACAGGTCTAAAGATTTGCGCAAAGCAACATTGACACTGCGGAAACCTGTGCCAATAGGTGTTGTCAGTGGCCCTTTGAGGGCGACTTTATTTCGCTTGATGGATTCTAGAACATGTTCAGGCAGAGGTGTGCCGTATTTTTCGATCACACCCTCCCCAGCATCCACAACATCCCACTCGATACCTACATCAACTGCATCAAGGACAATACGGGCAGCCCTTGTAACATCTGGGCCTGTCCCGTCACCTGGAATTAATGTTATAGTATGCTTCAAAACTAACACTCCGTTTCCGAATATTCTATCAGCTGAAAGCACGAATTTACTAAATTTTTTCTTTCTCCTGTATGTGGCACATTTTTGCTAGAGATGAAAAGTGCCGTATTTCCGAAAATGCTCTGCCAAACCCCCATCTGACAAAATCTTTAACATGACTGATGGCAGAGGTTT
>LFTQ01000148.1:2459-2776 GCA_001513545.1 Clostridia bacterium DTU068
AAACTGGTGTCACAGACAACTACCGGCAGCCCGGTGTTGATAGCATTCCGGTAAAAGATGCGGGCAAAGGACTGGGCCAGAACTGCTCCAACCCCCGCATTGAGCAGGGCAAGAGGCGCCTGTTCCCGGGAAGACCCACAGCCGAAATTGCGGCCTGCTACTACGAAATCCCCGGACTGCACCCTACGGGCAAAATCCGGATCCAGGTCTTCCATCACATGTTTGGCCAGTTCCTTCATATCCAGAGTCTTAAATTTATACTTACCCGATATAATGTAATCTGTGTTTACATCATCGCCAAAACAGTGGGCTTTCCC
>LFTQ01000148.1:2825-4080 GCA_001513545.1 Clostridia bacterium DTU068
GCCGGATGTCTGATGTCTGAAATTCAGAAGCCGGATGTCTGATGTCGGAGATAGAACAAATAGCTGTCGCCAACAATAAGACATCATCTATCAGCTCTTCATTTTCCCGATTCGTATGCTAAAAATTTCGGGTATCTGATGCTTGAAGTGAAAAGCAGACTCTTCCTCGAGTTTTTTCAAGCTGCTTTAGGAAGATGTCAGTGAACATAATCTAAATAAACTCTCTAGGATCGGTGATCTCACCTTTAACAGCTGAAGCGGCCACTGTTGCCGGGGAACCCAAATAGATGAATGCCTTATTATTAGCCATCCTACCCTTAAAATTCCGGTTAGCGGTAGAGATCACATTCTCTCCATCAGAAGGGATCCCATTGTGGGTTCCTACACAGGGGCCACATCCTGGTGTCACCACCGCTGCACCTGCCTCAACCAGTGTTTTCAGCACACCTGTCTCCATCGCCTTCAGGTAAATCTGACGTGATGCAGGAGCAACGATCAAACGCACATCAGGGTGCACCTTGCGGCCTTTGAGAATGCGAGCAGCGATGGTCAGATCCTCGAGCCTCCCATTGGTACATGTGCCAAGAACAGCCTGCTGAATCGGAGTTCCCGCTACCTCTCCTACAGGCACCCCATTATCCACACGATGAGGTTTTGCAATAAAGGGATCCAGCTTGCTTACATCGTACTCTTTGATTGCTGCATACTCGGCATCCGGGTCTGCGCTGACCGCTTCGAATTTATTATTACTGTGGGCCTGCACCCACTCCATAACCTTATCATCAGCCTCCATCAACCCTACCTTGGCTCCCATTTCAACAGCCATATTGGAAACGGTAAAGCGGGCCTCCACAGAGAGTGCCTGAATCGCTTCCCCTGTATATTCTGCAGCCATGTAGGTGGCTCCGTCTGCGGTTACCTGGCTGATCAGAAAGAGGATCAGATCCTTGGAATAAACACCTGCCGGAAGTGTCCCATGACACACAAATTTAATGGTCTCAGGCACCTTAAACCACATCTTCCCTGATATCAAGGCTGCAGCCAGATCTGTAGATCCAACACCTGTGGCAAATGCATTCAGCGCTCCATAGGTACAGGTGTGGGAGTCTGCGCCGATCACCAGTGAACCTGGCCCCACATGGCCCTTCTCTGGGATAAGCTGATGGCAGACACCCTCACCGATATCATACATAATCATGTTGTTTTCTTTGGAGAACTGACGCATCAGAGCATGGAGAGCAGATACTCCCTCCAG
>LFTQ01000148.1:4140-4617 GCA_001513545.1 Clostridia bacterium DTU068
AAACCCTTTCCCCCTTCATAGCCTCAAAGGCTCGAATGGCCAGCGGTGAAGTGCCATCCTGGCCCATCCGGAAATCCACATCTGCCACAACAATATCATTTGCGTAAGCGTTTTGTCCGCTTTTATTACTTAAGATCTTTTCAGCTATTGTTTTTCCCAAAAGGGACTCCTCCCCTATTTATGTTAATTTGCTGCTTCTTTGGTACGTTCGTGAAGATAATCCTCATAAATATAAACCAATTCCTTGTCAAAAAGGGTTCTTTTCAGCTCTACAGCTGCCGCTCGGACCCTTTCTAACAGCTCATTGGCCTCATCCTGACTTAAAACTATACCATACTCTTCAAATTTCGCTTTTATTGCGCTGGTGCCCGAATGCTTGCCGATAACGATCTGACGCTCCAAGCCAACCTCTTCAGGGCAGAAAACCTCATAGGTGCGCGGGTCCTTTAGAGCTCCATCAGCATGGATCCCAGACTC
>LFTQ01000132.1 GCA_001513545.1 Clostridia bacterium DTU068
CCAAGTACCAGGATCTTCGACCCATTAAAACACTTGCCTACTTTGTTCAGAGCACGGGAAACAACATCAATTACATGGTAGGTCGCCTGGATATTGATCTCCCCTGCCAATTCGATAAACCTGGTATGGAAATCAAACTGGCGTGCTCTCCAGGTAAGGTAAAAGGGATCAATGGGAATGCAGTGGCCTCCCACACCAGGCCCTGGGTAAAAGGTATGAATTCCAAAGGGCTTTGTGGCAGCGGCATCTATTACCTCCCACACATCAAGCCCCATCCGGTCACAGAGCAGCATTATTTCATTGACCAGCGCTATATTGATAGCTCTGTATGTGTTTTCAAAAACCTTGGTCATTTCAGCAACCGCTGGGCTGGAAACAGGCACTACATTGATAATTGTCTGTTCATAAAAGGTAACAGCCACATCAAGGCAGGCAGGGGTTACACCACCGACAACCTTGGATGTATTTTTTGTGGTATAGCGCTTGTTACCGGGGTCTACCCGCTCAGGAGAGAAAGCAAGAAAGAAATCCTCACCTTCTTTCAGCCCGCTTCTCTCCAAAATAGGCAAGATAACATCTTCTGTAGTCCCCGGATAGGTTGTGCTCTCTAGAGTCACCAAATGCCCTCTCCGCAGTCGTGGCGCTATTTCATTGCATACATTTCTGATATATGAAATATCAGGATCAAAGTTGGGTGTGAGAGGTGTAGGTACACAAATAACGATTACATCAGCTTCTGTTAAGCAATCAAAACTAGTGCTTGATGTAAGCAACCCCTTTTCAACTATATCTTTCAGTTCCTCATCTTTCACATCATCGATATAGTTCTCCCAGCGGTTGAGCATATCAACC
>LFTQ01000129.1 GCA_001513545.1 Clostridia bacterium DTU068
TTACTGGAAAGGCACAACACAGTGGAAACCTTTCTTAAATTCCAAGGGGTAGGAGAAAACCTCCTGGTGGAAACCGAGCTGATCGAGCACAATATCAGCCTGCACACTCTGCAGCTGCTGGATATCTTTAATCAATTCCTGATAGAAAACCCCTATGTAAGGGAACAATTTGAACAATTCAAAAAGACGCAAACAATAAAAAACACCACAGATTCCAGGACACCCAATTGGAAAAGCCTTGCAATACAGGATTAGAGGTTTGCTGCCTGATCAGCTACCCGGCTGATCTTCGCCCCCAAAGATGCCAATTTGACCTCCAGCTTTTCATAACCCCGGTCCAGGTGATAAACACCGCTTATTTCCGTTCTCCCGGGTGCTATTAATCCCGCGATCACCAATGCTGCGCCAGCCCTCAAATCGGTAGCCTCAACCTGTGCGGGAATAAGGCTTTTTGTCCCCCGTATGCGGGCAGTACAGCCATCAACCCTGATCTGTGCCCCCATCTGCTGCAGGCCCCTTGTGTACAAAAACCGGTTTTCGAAAACTGTCTCTGTAATGGTGCTCTCACCTGGCACAACTGATAAAAGAACAGCAAATTGGGGCTGCAGATCTGTTGGAAAAGAAGGGTAAGGGCCTGTAGTGATCTTAAGGGAATGCATCTTGCGCCCAGCTTTTATCAGCAGTTCATTATTCCCTTCTTCAATGG
>LFTQ01000212.1 GCA_001513545.1 Clostridia bacterium DTU068
AAAAATAAAAGTGACGGAAGGGATCCGCCACTTGGGGTTTTTATCTCTTGGAGAACTGCGGAGCTTTGCGAGCCTTCTTGAGGCCGTACTTTTTCCTCTCTTTCATCCTGGGATCCCTTGTTAAGAACCCGGCCTTTTTCAGTAAAGGTCTTATGTTCGGATCTGCCTTCAGCAGGGCTCTTGCCAATCCGAGGCGAATGGCTCCCGCCTGACCGCTCATACCACCACCGTTCACATTGGCTACAACATCAAAACGCCCTGTCATCTTGGTGAGTTCAAGAGGCTGTCTGACCAGAATCTGGTGTGTGGTTGTCTTAAAATAATCATTAATAGGCCGGCCATTGATCACTACGTTACCTTCACCAGGCACAACCATGACCCTTGCCACCGACTTTTTCCGTCTGCCGGTTCCTTGATAAAGCACCTGAGCCAAATAATTTACCCCCTTTCTACCAATAGATATCTATGGGTATTGCTCATTTTCTTGGCCAGTTTGCTGCTCCCATCAGCCTGATATTTCCCAAACTTCCGGCTTTTGAGCAGCATGTGGATGATCAGGGCCGGGGTATACCCGCAGCTTTTTGAAAACCTTTCTGCCGAGCCGGTTGTGGGGGATCATTCCCCAGACAGCCTTCTCAATCACCTGCTCTGGTCTGCGCCGCAGCAAATCTGCAAAGTTCGTCACTTTAATGCCGCCGGGATAGCCTGTATGACGATAATAAAGCTTATCAGTATATTTTTTCCCGGTCACCTTTACCTTTGCCGCATTGATGACGATCACATGATCCCCGGTATCAACATGGGGAGTGTAAATAGCTTTATGTTTACCGCGCAGGATACGTGCTACTTCGGTTGCCAGTCGTCCGAGTGTTTTGCCATCGGCATCGATGAGATACCATTTGCGCTGCACTTCCCCCGCTTTGGCCATATATGTGCGCACCATTAATAACCTCCTCTTCTGTACATCTTGCCGGCCATACCTAATCCGGTCAACTGTTGTCAAAATCTCTTATTATTCAACAGGTTTATTCTAGGGGATTGGCAAACCGCTGTCAAGACAGACCCCCTTATTTACTTCCTCATCAGCCTGATAGTATACCTTGACCAGGTAGAGTCCCTGCGGGGGTACTGTAGGCCCCCCATGACCCCTCTTCCCTTCTTCCAAAATATGCTTGACCTGAGCCGGAGAAAGCTTCCCACGCCCCACTTCAAGCAGAGTCCCTACCATCAGGCGCACCATCTTGTAGAGAAAACCATTAGCGATCGATATAAATCTGATCCATTCCCCTTTTTTTTCTATATTCATAGAAAAAACGTGCCTTACCGTGCTCTTGACACTGCTGCCCACAGCGGAAAAAGCGGTAAAATCATGCTCTCCAACAAAGACCTGCGCACACTCCTTCATCGCAGATAGGTCCAAAGGAACTGGGAAATGGTAACAGTGACGGCGCCATATTGCCACCGGTTTCCTGCTGTTGAACACCAAATAACAGTATTTCTTTTTCAAGGCATCATATCTGGCGTGAAAAGAGGCATTAACAGCCGCGGCCTCCAGTACCGCCATATCAGAGGGCAAATGCCCATTCAATGCTGCTGGGAAACGATCCTCAGGGATTGTTGAGGATGTTTCAAAGTGCACCACCTGGCCGAGAGCGTGTACCCCGCTGTCTGTCCGGCCGGCACCCACCACATTAATTTTTTCCCCGGTCAGCTGGAATAATGCTTCTTCCAGAACACCCTGTACCGTTCGGACCTTACCGGACTGCTTCTGAAAACCGGCGAAATGTGTGCCATCGTATTCCAAAATCAGTTTGAGACGCCGCATGGCAGCTAGACAAGCTCAATCATGGCCATAGGAGCACTGTCTCCGCGCCTGTACCCGGTTTTAAGAATGCGGGTATACCCGCCGGGGCGCTCCTGATACCGGGGTGCAACTTCATCAAACAGTTTTTTGACAACAGCTTCATCAAGCAGGTAAGCCAGTGCTTGTCTTCTGGCATGGAGGCTGCCCTGTTTTCCCAAGCTGATCATTTTATCGGCCAACCGCTGGACTTCTTTTGCCCGGGTCAGTGTTGTCTCGATGCGCTCTTCCTTGATCAGGGAAGTGGTCATGTTCCGCAGCATCGCCCGCCGCTGATCACTTCTCAAACCCAGTTTCCGCATCATAATCACCTCTTTCTACTCCTCACTCTTCTTTAAAGAGTACCCTAATTCGGCTAATTTCTTTTCTACTTCTTCAAGGGATTTTTTCCCGAGGTTGCGCACCTTCATCATTTCCTCCACGGTCCGCATGGTCAGGTCTCCCACAGTGTTGATGCCGGCCCGTTTCAAGCAATTAAATGAGCGGACAGAGAGCTCCATTTCCTCAATAGGCATTTCCAGAACTTTATCCTTCTCATCATCCTGCTCCTCTGGTTCTGGCTCTGTTATCTCTACCCGGTCGGTCAGTCCCACAAACAACTGCAGGTACTTGATTATGATTTGTGCAGCCTGGCTGACAGCCTCATCCGGAGGAATAGCCCCATTTCCACTAACCTCAAGAATCAGGCGGTCATAGTCAGTCTGCTGGCCAACACGAGTGTTCTCAACTGTATAGTTAACTTTATAAATGGGAGAAAAAATTGAGTCCACCGGTATATCACCGATTATTTGCTCCGCTTTCTTATTCCTCTCGGCCGGGACATACCCGCGCCCCTTTTCTACGGTCATCTCCATAAAAAGACGGCCATCCGGTTCTAGAGTCGCCAGGTATAGTTCGGGATTCAGGATCTCAATATCAGGTCCTGCAATAATGTCTCCCGCTCTGACCTCTCCTTCACCTTCAGCTTCCAGACGAATGATCTGTGGCTCATCACCGTACATTTTCAGAGCTAAACCCTTTATATTGAGGATGATATCTGTGGTATCCTCCCGCACCCCTGGAATAGTGCTGAATTCATGGAGCACACCCTCAATCCGGACTGATGTTACAGCAGCCCCGGGAAGGGATGACAGAAGCACCCGTCGCAAACTATTCCCTAATGTTGTCCCATAACCGCGTTCAAGCGGCTCAACTACGAATTTCCCGTATTTAGCCTCATCATCCTGTTCGACGCACTCGATGCGCGTTTTTCCAATGTCAACCAGCATCAACAGCTACCTCCTTCCCCAAAACACCTGTAAACAAGATCATTAACGAGAATACAACTCCACGATCAGGTGTTCCTGGATGGGGACATCAATATCTTCCCGATTTGGTAATCCTAAAACTCGCCCTCGCATCTTCTCCAGATCAACTTCCAACCATACAGGAGGAGTTTTTTGTGCTGCAGCCTCAATGATTTCAGTGAATAAGGGCAATTCTCTGCTCTTTTCACTGATGGCGATCTCATCACCGCTCCTGACCAGGAAAGATGGTATGTTCACTTTCTTATCATTAACAGTAAAATGACCATGCCGTACCAGCTGACGGGCTTGTGCACGGGATTGAGCAAACCCTAGACGGTACACAACATTATCCAATCTTCTCTCCAGTAATCGCAGCAGGTTTTCACCGGTAATACCCTGCTGCCTTTCCGCTATATCAAAGTAACGGCTGAACTGCCGTTCTAAAACTCCATAGATTCTGCGCGCCCTCTGCTTCTCACGGAGCTGCAATCCGTACTCGGTCACCTTTTTACGCCCTTGAGCCTTTTGACCTGGGGGGTAGTTCCTTTTATCTACAGCACATTTCTCTGAATAGCAGCGGTCCCCTTTGAGATAGAGTTTTATCCCCTCACGGCGGCATAAGCGGCATACGGGACCAGTGTATCTTGCCATAAGTTATGTCCCTCCTTAGTTATTTCATTTAGACGCGCCGGCGTTTCGGCGGCCGGCAGCCGTTATGTGGAATCGGGGTTACATCCTTGATCATACTTACTTCTAGACCTGCAGCCTGCAGGGATCTGATAGCTGCCTCCCTACCGCTGCCCGGCCCTTTAACATAGGCCTCCACCTGCTTCATCCCATGCTCCATAGCTGTTTTAGCCGCTGCTTCAGCAGCTAATTGGGCAGCAAAGGGAGTGCCTTTACGTGTTCCTTTAAACCCCATACCACCGGAACTGGCCCAGGCCACAGCATTACCATTGGTATCGGTAATAGTTATAATAGTGTTGTTGAACGTTGACTTGATATGGGCAACTCCATGTTCAACATTTTTGCGTTCTCTGCGTTTTGGTCTTGACTTAGGTCTTGCCACTGTTTTCCTCCTTTCCTATGTCTTCTTATTATTTCTTTCGCTGGATCCCGACGGTCTTTTTCGCACCTTTACGGCTGCGCGCATTGGTCCTGGTGCGCTGACCCCGGGTAGGCAGACCTCTGCGGTGCCGCAAACCGCGATAGCTTCCGATCTCAATCAGACGCTTGATGTTCATAGTAACCTCGCGGCGCAGGTCACCTTCTACCTTATACTCCTTGTCTATAACCTCAGTTATCTTACCAATTTCATCCTCTGTCAAATCCTTTACCCTTGTGGCTGGATTGATACCCGTTTTTTCGATCACTTCCCGGGCAGAGGTTTGGCCAATACCGTAGATATAGGTAAGGGCAACATCCACCCGTTTGTCACGCGGTAAATCCACTCCGGCAATTCGAGCCATCTCTTAACCTCCGATCCTAACCTTGCTTTTGCTTATGTTTAGGGTTTTCACAAATGACCATAACTTTACCTTTACGCTTGATAATCTTACACTTTTCACAAATCGGTTTTACAGAAGCGCGAACCTTCATAAAAATTCCTCCTTCTCTGAGGCCCTATTCAGCAACCACGCATGAAATCGACAAACAGGGTTACATTATTTATAACGATAGACGATCCGTCCCCGGTTTAAATCATAGGGTGACAACTCCACAGTAACCCGGTCACCCGCCAAAATTCGAATAAAGTTCATCCGAATTTTTCCGGAGACATGAGCCAGCAGTCGATGCCCATTATTAAGTTCTACACGAAACATTGCATTAGGCAGCGCTTCAATAACTGTGCCTTCGACTTCAATTACATTTGGCTTTGATTTGGGCATGTCATTTATCTACCCCCTTGTCTCAGACTCCTGCTCAAGCAGATCCTGCTTGAATTGGGCAATCACCCTGCGCACCTGACTATTTCCCGGGTTTTTTCCCGCTTCCCATTCCTGGGCAAGTTCCTCGGCAACAACAGGGTATACTTTTAAGTGCCTGATGTTCTTCTGCTTAGGATTATCCATCCTTCGCTTCTCTCCATCAATCAAGTAAACAAAAGTGTCATCTTTTATCTCCAGGACAAAATAAAACTTTCCCCTATCCCGTCCCCGCTTAGAACATACCAACTGGCCGACTTTTATTTGATTATTCATCAACCATCCCCAACCCTTTAGAGCCGGGTCAAAATTTCCGGCTTTCCTCCAGTCACCAATACCGAATGCTCAAAATGAGCAGATAAACTACCGTCTTTTGTTACTACAGTCCATTTATTTGGCATAATGGCGACATCATAGGTGCCAATATTGACCATCGGTTCAATCGCCAGGGTCATTCCCGGTTCCAGCCGCGGACCGCGGCCAGGTGTCCCAAAGTTGGGAACCTGGGGATCCTCATGCATTTTCTGTCCAATACCATGACCAACAAAAGCCCTCACCACATGATAGCCATTGTCTTCAACAAAGGTTTGAATTGCAGCTCCAATATCTCCGATACGGTTGCCCTTTACTGCTTTCTCTATCCCCACATATAAGGACTGTTTGGTTACTTCAAGCAGTCTCTCCGCTTCAGGAGAAATGTCACCAACCGGAAAAGTACAGGCAGCATCTCCGCAATAACCCTTATAGAATGCCCCAACATCAATACTAATAATATCCCCGTTTACCAGTTTTCTTAAACCGGGAATACCGTGTACTACCTCATTATTAATTGATGTACAGATGCTTGCCGGAAAACCCTGGTAATTGAGAAAAGCAGGAACACATCCAGCTTTACGGATAAATTCATCTGCAAATTCATTGAGTTCTCCTGTGGTCACCCCAGGTTTCACCCTTTTTCCTAATTCATGAAGTGTCTGGGCAACAACCTTCCCAGCCTGCCTCATATATTCAATTTCCTGGGCTGACTTGATCACAATCATCTGGCGATACTCCTTATTACTTGTTCAATCTCTTTAAAAACATCATCAATCGATTGTTCCCCATTAACCTCAGCGACAATCCCCCGCTGCCGGTAATATTCCAAGAGGGGCGCAGTCTGCTTCTGGTAAACATCCAACCTGTTTGATACGGTTTCTACAGTATCATCACTTCTCTGATAGAGTTCCCCTCCACACTGGTCACATACTCCCTCAACACGACAGGGTTGATTAACAATATGGTAGGTGGCTCCACACTTCTGGCAGACCCGCCGCCCGGTCATGCGGTCCAACAGCACCTGAGGGTCAACCTTGATATTGATCACCAAGTCAAGAGATCTACCCATCTCCTTTAAAATACCATCAAGAGCTTCTGCCTGAGGGATTGTACGGGGAAAGCCGTCAAGTAAAAACCCTTTTTGGGTATCTGCCTGCTGCAGGCGTTTCTTGATCACTTCCACTGTAACCTCATCAGGCACAAGTTTGCCTGTGTCAAGATAACTCTTAATCTTTTTACCGAGTTCACTGGCCTGTTTGATCTCAGCCCTAAACATATCTCCGGTTGAGATATGGGGGATCTCACAAAATGAAGCTATGCGTGACGCCTGTGTTCCTTTCCCCGCACCTGGAGGTCCCATTATTAAAATGTTCATCATCTTCCACTCCTCTATTTCATAAAGCCCTGGTAATGTCGCATCAAGAGATAAGACTCAAACTGTTTCATTGTCTCCAGAGCAACACCAACCACAATCAACAAGGCAGTTCCCCCAAAATATAGGGTCGGAATATTGGTCAGGGCAATCATAAAGTTCGGCAGAATAGCAATCAAAGCTAAAAATATTGCACCGGCCAGGGTGAGCCGGGTTAATACTCGGCTGATATATTCCCCTGTCGGGCGACCCGGCCGTAGACCGGGGACAAAACCACCGTATTTTTTCAAGTTATCGGCCACATCCATAGGATTGAACACGATAGCTGTATAAAAATAGGTAAAGAAAATTATCAGTAAGGCATAAAGCACAGAGTTAAGCACAGTGCCAAAGGACAAGGATGATTCAATCGCTCGTGCCCAGGGATGATCAATAAACTTGGCGATCTGGACCGGGAAGAGCAAGATTGACATGGCAAAGATGATAGGAATCACCCCTGCCTGGTTAACCTTTAATGGAATATGAGTGCTCTGCCCTCCATAAACCTTCCGCCCGGTAACCCGTTTGGCATACTGAACAGATATTCTCCTCTGGCCTTCATTAACAGCCACAACACCGGCTATAATCAGTAAGCCCAGTACTATCAGAATTATAATACTACCGACATTTATAGTACCTGCACTTAATTGCTGTGCCAGAGCTACAAGCCCTGAAGGAAGACGAGAAACAATTCCCGCGAAAATGATCAAGGAAATTCCGTTACCGATTCCCTTTTCAGTGATCATCTCTCCGATCCACATCAGTAAAGCAGTTCCTGCAGTCAGGGTAATAATTGACAGCAGATAAGAGCTAACACCTGGGTTTACAAAGATACCCTGCCTTCCCAATGCCACAGTTATACCTATAGCCTGGATAAGACCAAGGAGTACTGCACCATATCTGGTATACTGGGCAATAACCTTGCGCCCAGACTCACCCTCTTTTGCCAGCTGTTCCAGCCTGGGAATGACAACCTGGAGCAGACTCATAATAATCGAAGCATTAATATATGGTGTAATGCTCATCGCAAATATCGAGAGTCTCCGAAAAGCGCCTCCAGATATCACATCAAAAATCCCAAACAACTGGCCCTGCAGCAGTTTCTCCAGTGCAGCGGGGTCAACCCCTGGTACAGGAACATGAGCACCGATGCGAAAAACAAGAAACATCAACAGGGTAAAGCCAACCTTTTTTCTTAAATCAGCAACCTTCCAGGCACTCCTCAGGCTTTCGAGCACCTAGATCACCTCAACCTTACCGCCTGCTGCTGTCACTTTCTCAGCGGCTGCCTTGCTTACCTTATGTACCTTAACGGTTAACGGCCGGTCTAAATCCCCTTTACCCAAGAGCTTGATCTTGACACCCAGTTTTTTAACTAAACCTTCGTCATACATAAGTTCAGGTGTCACAACCGCACCCTCGCTAAAACGGGATAGATCCTTTACATTGACAATAGCGACTTCTTCCTTAAATATATTGGTGAAACCCCGCTTGGGCAATCGCCTGATCAAGGGCATTTGTCCACCTTCAAAACCGCGTCTGACCCTTCCTCCAGAACGGGCTTTTTGCCCTTTATGTCCTCTGCCCGCGGTTTTACCCATACCTGATCCGATACCGCGGCCTTTGCGCTTCCTATCAGAACGCTGGCCCGGTGATAAATCATGGAGTTTTACCATTACACTCCCCTTCCTTCTCAGCCAATTAGTTCTTCTACTGTCTTCCCTCTTAAACGGGCAACCTCTTCGGCACGCTTCAAATTCTGAAGGCCTTCGACAGTAGCACGCACCATATTATTGGCATTTGATGAGCCCAGAGACTTGGTGAGAATGTCCTGAATCCCTGCGGCCTCAAGAACTGCACGCACAGGACCTCCTGCGATCACCCCTGTACCAGGTGCAGCAGGTTTAAGCAGAACTCTTCCTGCTCCAAACTCCCCAATTACTTCATGAGGTATTGTTGTGCCTTTTATAGGAACAGTAAACATATTCTTTTTAGCATCCTCAACACCCTTACGGATCGCTTCAGGCACTTCACCTGCTTTTCCCAGCCCTGCTCCTACGTTTCCTTGCCCATCTCCTACAACAACCAGAGCACTGAAACTAAATCTGCGTCCACCTTTAACAACCTTTGCAACTCTATTGATACTGACGACTTTTTCAGTCAACTCAACCTCAGGTTCAATGCGCAAAACAAGTATTCCCTCCTTTCTTCTAAAACTCCAATCCATTTTCCCTAGCAGCATCAGCAAGAGCAGCTACACGACCATGGTAAGGGTAGCCTCCCCGATCGAGCACAACCCTAACAATACCTTGGGCACGTGCTTTTTCAGCAATCAGCCGCCCTACGATGCGAGCTGTATCGGTGTTTTTCTTCCCACCGACTTCATCCCTTATTTCCGGAGAAAGAGTGGATGCAGCAGCAAGGGTTTCCCCTTTTGTGTCATCAACTATCTGAGCATAGATATGATGCAGACTTTTATAAATGTTAAGCCGCGGCCTCTCCTGTGTACCAAAAACCTTTTTGCGAACCCTCAGGTGTTTCCGTTTGCGCTTTATTGCTCGCGTTTCTTTCGGCATTCTCTCACCCCTTACTTCCCTTTGACACCCGCTTTACCAGCCTTACGCCGGATTACTTCATTATCATATTTGATGCCCTTACCTTTATAAGGTTCAGGTTCTCTCACAGCTCTTATTTTGGCGGCCAGAGCACCAACCTTTTCCTTATCTATGCCTTTGACAATGATCTTATTAGCTGCGGGTACTTCAATTTCCAATCCGTCTTCCGGTTCAATCTCCACCTGATGTGAGTACCCCACTGTCAGGACCAACTTCTTCCCCTGAAGTACAGCACGATATCCTACCCCTACCAAATCAAGGGTCTTACT
>LFTQ01000106.1:0-1342 GCA_001513545.1 Clostridia bacterium DTU068
GCATAAAGCAAAATGGTAATACCCTCCCTGGTCCGCTGAGGCATAAAGGGATGCACCACCCCCACCGCTGATCACAAAATCCAACCCTTCAATCTGGCCTTGATAAAACATATGGATATGGCCTGAAAATATCCCCTTTACAGGGCTGGTCGGAGCAGCGGCCAACTCTATAAAAGCCTGGGCCTGATCCAAATCTATAAAAGCGTGATCACTTCCCCGGGGATCAACCGGTGGAACATGAAGAAAGAGATATCCCGGCTGCTCTCCTTCCCCCAGCTTTTCCTGCAGCCAGGCCAACTGTTCATCATCCATCCCCATAGAAGAGCTGTCTAACAGGAAAAACCGGGAACCGCGGTAATCAAAAGAATAGTATTCCGGGCCCAGGTTTTTGCGGTAATAGTCAATACCATCACCTTTAACATCGTGGTTGCCTGGGATGGTGTAATAAGGGCAGTTAAGCTCCATCATAGCCTCTTGAAATGCCCTGTATTCCTCATCACTCCCTGAAGCAACCAAATCCCCTAAACAGATCAGAAAGTCTGCATCAGATTTATTTACTTCTTCAATAATCTTGTTCAGCACATCAATTCGTCCCTGGCAATCCCCTACCACTGCAAACTGAAAGGGCATGCCTTTATCTGCAGAGGCAGGCTTAAGCTCCAGGCGCTGGGTGCCGCTCCCTTTTACATTCAGCCTCAATACTGTGGGAGATACTTGCTCAACAGTACAGGAGGCCTCCTGTTGCCCTGCTTCCGGAGTTACCTTTATCTCTGCTGACTCAGCAGCAATGTTTTCCACAACTACTGCTGCAGAGCCGCTTTCTCCCTCCTGCCAGGTTAAAGTCAACTCAATCTCCGGGCAGTAGGCCCGCAGGCGGGTTTCCTCCCCCTGGGAAGGAATGAGCAAAGCTCCCTCTGGTTCAACTTTCACAGTTGACTGTCTGGGAGAGCAGGACAACAGGATAAAACAAATACCTGCCATCAAAAGAATTAAAGCTGATGTAATTACAGGTGATAATCGCTTATTTATACCGGCAGCCATACCTTAACCTCCTGACCGTTGAGCTGTTAATTTTTATTCAGGCAAATTAACCAACTTAATCTCTTTAACCTGTTTTACAGAATGCTTTTTATCAGGCAGGTTAGGCCCTACCAACTGCAGTGGACCGGAATCTTCGTCCAGTGGCTCATCATTGGCTAAATAAGCCAGGAAGATGCCGTCATTGTAAGCCACATCCTTGGAGTTAAACTCAACTGTATAACCATCAGCAGAAATTACCTGGACGGTATATCCCTTTTGAGATAAATCACGGTTAAACCGGTAATGGCCGTCCTCTGTGTCA
>LFTQ01000106.1:1358-5672 GCA_001513545.1 Clostridia bacterium DTU068
ACTCCTGAGATGGGTGAGTGGTGTCAGGGCAGGTAGCAGCGCTCTCAAAAGTGGAACGGTCACATTTCGCTTCTTCTATTCCGCTTAAGGACAGCTCCCACTCCTTCACCGATTCCGCTATCTTAATTGTAGCTATGTCTTTTACCCAAAAATGCCCATCAGTTATGGGTTTTCCCTCACCGATAAAGCAAATCCGCGGAGGGCTTTCCAAAACCCCTTCATCGCTGCTCTCTATTGCCACAATAGCCTCCACTCCCCCAACCTGCAGGGCCAACCCTTCTTCATCATAGGTCATAATCTGCCCCATCACCTGATCATAGGTTAGGGTCATTTCATAGCCGTCATTGGCAACAATTGCGATAGCCTCTCCCTCTTTAATGCCACCGATTTCACCCAATACATCAACCAGTTTCGGACCTGTTAAGGTAGCTGGTCCAACAATAGCACCGGTTGACTTTTTAAAACTCGCCTCTCCGGTCACACTCTCAAATTTGGTTAAATCAACAGTTTTCTCATTTCCATCCTTATCAATCAGTACAATTTCCACCGGCTCTGCAGTGGTCGAGCTGCCACCGTTCTCCCCGGTTTGATCAGCACAAGAAGTCATGATCAGCAGGCAGACCACCAGCATCAGAACAACAGGAATAAATGATCTCTTCTTCATGATAGATACCTCCAGCTTTAATACTTTACTTTTTTGCTCCCATCATATATCTGCTCTAAACTGTAATTAATCCATCAAACCTCCTTTCTTATAGCAAAAAATTTTTGTGATATTATTCACTTATGCGGTACACATAAATAAAAAGGCCTGACTCCCTTTTAGGAAGCCAGACCTGGGTTTGCAGCAGGCTAAATAAATAAACCCAGCCTCCTTTTACACGCTGGGTTAAACTATCTCCTTTCCAAATAAGGGAGGCTTGAAAATTTCTTTTCAAACCCTGCCGTCTGCCCGCCATAGCATTACGCTTTAGGTCGAAGCAGCTCGGAGGTATTATTTACTTGTCTTCTATAAATCATATTAGACAAAAAAAGCATAAATCCTGCCGAATCAACAACAACTTTGAAGAATTATCTAAATAATGAAAACCGGTCAGGGCCAGATCAGGGGGACAGTCCCGGTAATCGGCGGTGATCGGTCATCCCCTCGATCGGCCGATTTTATCCCTGCTAGCGCGGCGACCTGCGAAGGTTGTTACTTGCCCTTGACGAAGTAGCAGTTAACGACAGCCAAAGCGAAACACGGATGTTGAGCTAGGCGACTATGCGCCATGGATGGCGTCATAGGAGCCGGTTGACTGTCGTCTGCGACGAGTCTTAGGGCAAGTTAAACCGGAGCTTATGTCGCAAGCGCAGGGATAATAAATTCCCTTGATCGCGTGGATGGACATTCCCAGTGATCGGACCCGATCAGTCAACCTGTCCCCCTGATCGCGCGGGGGGACAGTCCCGGTGATCGGTCGGTGATCGGTCGACAATCGGGGCGCTAATTTAACAACAGCAGACCCACAGCCATGACAGCCATACCTATGATCATCCCATATATGGCGAGATGATGCTCTCCATATTCCTGAGCTGTAGGGAGAAGTTCATCTAAAGAGATAAATACCATGATCCCTGCTATCGCTGCAAATAATATGCCGAAGAGGATATCATTCAGTATTGGCAAGAAAACCAGGTACGCAAGGATCGCACCCAGCGGTTCCCCTATCCCGGAAATCAGAGACCAACCTAATGCTTTTCTTCTGCTGCCTGTTGCAGAGTACACAGGAATTGCTACAGATAAGCCTTCAGGTATGTTATGGATGGCAATAGCCACTGCTACTGCTATCCCCAGGGAGAGCTCCTGCACTGAGGACACAAATGTAGCCATGCCTTCAGGAAAATTATGTATGGCAATAACAAGAGCTGTGAATATCCCGGTCCTGAGAAGCTTATTACCGTTGTATAGATCGTATTTGTCAGCCTTCTCAATTTTGCACGGCGCTTCATGGGGGTTTTCATCAGCTGGGATCAGCTTATCAATAATTGCAATCAGGAGAACACCTGCGAAAAAAGCAATTATATTGATCCATAAACCCCAATCTCCCAAACTGGAAACCAATACCACCCTCGACTCAGCCAGCAGTTCCACAAAGGAAATATAGATCATCACTCCAGCTGAAAACCCCAGTGAGACCGACAGAAGCTTAGCATTTATTTCCTTAAAAAACAGTACGATCAGTCCGCCGATACCTGTTGACAATCCGGCTAAGAGTGTCAGCAGCATCGCTATCCAAACAGTTGATGAATCCATTTATCCATCCTTCCCATAAGCTGAAGAATCATTCATTTTCGTGAAATTGCTCCATCATCACCAGAATTCTAGCATAATCATGCAAATAAAGATAGATTTTTTATAAGTATGCATTGCATTTAACATCAAGAATCAAAAGCAGCCCTGTTGTAGGGCTGCTTTGTATCCACAAAAATAAGTAAATAATTATCCTGTAATATCCCGCCTATTGTAACCGAGGAATCCCACAAAAGAGACAACCAAAGAGCCCAGAGTCAGCATAATCAACGGCTTGAAAGTCAGATCATCCAACGGTATCTGTGGTATAAGTTCAAAAACCGATAAATTCTTTGCCCATTCAGGGAAATCCAGCAGTCCCCCGAAGTAAACCACGATAAAACAATAGGTCACATAAAACCAAACCAACCCAACCGCTTTCGGTGCAGCACCCAGTAAAAAAACAGCGATACTGATCACTACCCACAGAGCAGGCAAATAAACAAGAGCAGCACTGAAAATCGTTTCAAAACTTATTGCATCCTCCATCACCGCAATCATTGCTGACCACAGCCCCAACGCAACTAACAGCTGCATGACAACACTCACCAAGACTGCCACAATGATATACACGCCTAACAGCCGTGTGCGTGAGACCGCCCTGCCATAGAAATGTTCAGTGCGGTTTTTATTCTCTTCTCCCCTTAATCTAAGGACCGCCATCGCCGCAGGTATGGCACAAAACAGTGACATGATCGCCATCAGCAGAGCGATGAACTGGTCAGCCATCGAAAAGTCCGGGTCCTCTGCCAGGAAAAAGGCCTGCAACAGTTCCATATCTGCAAAATATGTTTCTAAATCACCCATCACCGCGCCAAATGCAGCACTGATAAGAAAAACACCGATCCCCCAGGCAGCGATATTGACAGACTGCAGCCTCAGGGTAAAACCAAACAGGGTCTGCAAAAACGGTGAGGCATGCTCCCTGCCTTTCCCTGCAGGTATAAAGCCCGCGTCAAGATCACGAACGGAATTTAAGTAAAAAGATACAGCGATCAAAACAACAGCTGCAGCTGATGAAAGCAAGACCGGCCACCACTGATTCCCAACAAAAACATCAGTCCTCACTGCCCAGCCGAGAGGTGAAATAAAAGAAAGTGTCTCATTGCTGACATCTCCCACTGCACGGATAAGATATGCAGCGGCCAAAGCCGCAAAAGACAGCATCATCGCTCCCCTGGATGTTTCCGCCAGCTGAGCAAACAGGGCTGTCAAAACCGCAAACAGCAGGCCAACAGCCCCCAGATTAAAACCGTAAAGGAGGGAGCCTGCCAGATCTATCCCCTCAATATTTAAGGCATAGAGCCCAAAGCCGATCAACAAGGCCAGCAGCAGATTTGTGATAACAGCGGTAATGATCGATACGCTTAAATAAGACAAGCGGCCAACAGGTAGGGAACGGACCAATTCTAGGCGGCCGTCCTCTTCATCTGCTCTGGTGCTGCGGACGACAAATAAAATATTCATCACAGCCACAGCGATTACCGTAAAGATCAGCATATCGGTGCTCAATATAGGACCTAGTGCGGTATACTCCTCTACTGCATAACCGGGCCCCAGCATCGCTATCATCGCCGGATTTTTCATGGTCAGGGCATAGGCAAGTCTTGATTGCTCATCAGTGTAGAAACTTGGATATGCTGCAGCGGCTGCTAAAGTCACCGCAACCAAACTGAACAGCCAAATAAAAATTTTCAAGCGTTCCTGCCGCAAGATCAATTTAATCAAAGAGCCTGTTTGCTGAAATAAATGTGAGTACATTATTACCTGCCTCCCACCCGGGGATCAGCTTGCTCTGCCCTTGTATAATAGCGCAGGAATAAATCCTCTAAAGTCGGCGGCGCGCTCTCCAACTTCACAATCCCAAATTGGCTGAGATAGCGTATAACCCCGTCGATCTCTTCTGTGTCTACCTGGAAGGAGAGTTCCCCATCCTGCTCTTGGAGATTATGCACTCCCTTGATCTCATCTAAAGAAGTAAC
>LFTQ01000106.1:5846-6714 GCA_001513545.1 Clostridia bacterium DTU068
GGGTCCAGGCCAGTAGTAGGCTCATCCAATAAAAACAGATCAGCATCTGAGGAAAAAGCAGCGATCAAGGCGATCTTCTGCCGGTTGCCTTTGGAATAGGTGCCGCACTTTTTAGCAGGATCCAAATCAAACCTTTTGATCAACTCTTCCCGTTTGGCCCTATCCCCGCCGCCCCTCATTTTTAAAAAGAGATCAATGACCTCCCCACCGGTTAAATTCGGCCAGAGGTTAGCCTCCCCCGGAACATAAGCCACCCTTTTGTGTATCTCCACTGCATCCTTCCAAGCATCCTTACCGAAGATCTTCACTTCACCTTTAGTAGCCTTCAGCAGGCCCAGCAAAATGCGGATGGTTGTTGTCTTTCCGGCACCGTTCGGCCCGATAAAACCGAATATCTCCCCCTTATTCATGCTGAGATTAACATCATACAGTGCAGTAAAATTCCCAAACTTCTTGGTCAGCCCTTTGATCTCTACTATACTCATCTTACCCTCCTCTGGAAGCACAGGCGAAGCATGGGGACGTTCTTCTTGCTCCCAAACTTCCTAGCTTCCGTGCTTCCTATCATAGGTTTTCCGCAACATGATACGCCTATATACTTAAGATATTTTTAAGACAGCATTGCCAAGAACCGTTAAAAAACTACACTACTGAGCATTCACGTGGCTTTATAGCCTCACATCCAAGAGGTTATGCTCAAACATTATTAGTAAGCAGGCTAAAAATACAAGCCAAATTAGTAAGTAATCGTTTACTAACTAATAATATACCGTACTTAACTCTCATCGTAAAGACACTATTACTTTGTGTAGTTTTCCCTAGATCATCTGCAGCAGATGCACACATCAGCAAAGCCCGTCCTTAAATA
>LFTQ01000035.1:0-298 GCA_001513545.1 Clostridia bacterium DTU068
AATGGGAGGCGCATGCGTTTCCACACACACCCTACCGGTCTAGCATCCATAGCCTAGCGGCAACAGGCTGAAAGACTCGGAGGACCATTACTAAATATCATAGCAAAATATATTTCTATATTAAATTTTCATTTATTTACATTTCTCCATTTTAATACATTCGCCATACAAAATAATATTCCTGCCTGTTGATCATAGCAATAGTACATTTTTCCTAATTATCATTTATCAATGCAGGCCCTCTGCTTGTCCCCAACCGGGCAGCACCTGCCCTCAAGAGAGACAGGGCACTTTCCCT
>LFTQ01000035.1:335-5518 GCA_001513545.1 Clostridia bacterium DTU068
ACATCATGTACTGTAGCACCTTGCGGCCCAAACCCAGTAGAAGTCTTAATAAAATCTGCCCCTGCTGCCTGCACCAGCTGTGCTGCTCTAATCTTTTCTTGATCATTAAGATAACAGGTTTCAATAATCACCTTCACCACTAAACTGCCTGCACAGACTCCCACTACCCCCCGGATCTCCTGCTCCACTGCTTTCCATTTCCCCTCTTTAAGCAGGCCGATATTGATCACCATATCGATCTCATGGGCACCTTCTGTGAGAGCCTTTTCCACCTCAAAAACCTTTGCTGCGCTGCTCTGATATCCAAGGGGAAAACCCGCCACTGTGACAACCCGAACATCGCTGTCAGCAAGATGCTCCCGGGCTAAGCCTATCCGTGAAGGTGGGACACAGACCCCATAAAAACCATATTCCACAGCCTCCTGGCAGAGCCGCACATAATCAGCCTCCACAGCGTCAGGCCGCAGTAAAGTGTGTTCTATACATTTCGCCAGCTCATCTTTCATTATCCTATTACCTCACTCATTGATATCCCAAAGAGCGCAGTATCTGTTCATCATCCCGCCAATCCTTTTTCACCTTTACCCACAGTTCCAGGTAAACACGGCTGCCGAAAATAGCCTCCAGTTCCTGACGGGCAAGTTTCCCGATCTCTTTCAGCATACCGCCTTTTTTCCCAATAATGATTCCCTTTTGGGAGTCACGCTCTACATAAATTACACCGGCTATATAGAGCACACCATTAGGACGCTGCTGCATCTGTTCAATAACCACAGCAACCGCATGTGGTATCTCCTCCCTTGTCAGGTGCAGCACCTTCTCCCTGATGATCTCACCGGCCACAAAAACCTCAGGTTGATCGGTGACCATTTCAGCCGGATAGAAAAAAGGGCCCTCTGTGAGATTGGCAGTGATCAGCATTTTCAATTGTTCCAGGTTTTCCCCGTTCAAAGCGGAAACCGGAACAATCTCCTGAAAGCTGTACCTTTTTTGAAACCAATCGATGACCGGAAGGAGTTCCGGTTTATTGACAAGATCTATTTTGTTTAAAACAAGCAGCACAGGGGTTTTTATATCCTGCAGCTGATCCAATATATACTCCTCTCCGCCACCTGGAGGAACAGATGCATCTACCACATAGAGCACCAGGTCTACCTCCTCAAGGGTTTTCTGGGCAAGCCTGGTCATATAGGCCCCCAGTTTATGACGTGGCTTATGGATCCCAGGTGTATCAATAAACACTGCCTGGGCATCTTCTGTGGTCAGAATCCCCAGAATGCGGTTCCTGGTGGTCTGCGGCTTATCAGATACAATAGCAATTTTATGTCCTACAAACTGGTTAAGGAGTGTGGATTTCCCCACATTAGGTCTGCCAATGATGCTGATAAAACCCGATTTAATTAAAAACACCTCACTTTATTCCCATTGATCCTCTGCTTGATGCAGGCAGGTGAAAAGCCAGGGGTAGAAGTTCCTTGAGAGATCGCTCCTCCACACCTTCCTCCCCTAAACGGATAACCCGCAGGTCCGGAGCAAATTCAGCTAAGCATTGCAGACAGGCCCCACAGGGCCAGGAGGGCTTCTCTGCCCAGAGGGCTAGGGTGACAAAATCCTTTACACCTTCAGATACAGCTTTGAACAGAGCCACCCGTTCAGCACAGACGGTCAAACCATAAGATGCATTTTCTATATTGCATCCGGTGAATACAGCCCCATCCCTGCTCAAAAGAGCAGCTCCCACAGGAAAACCGGAATAGGGAGAATAGGATTTTAGAGACGCCTTTCTAGCTAATTCCAGCAGATGATCATCACTGATTCTGTCCAAACTACCACCCCTGTTAGAGAAGGGCATAAAGATGCGGTACAAAAATTAAGAGTCCGATCACCACTGCACAGATGGCAGCGGTCAAAACAGCTCCTGCGGCAACATGTTTGGCCAACCGGGCACCGGTGCTGTAGGTTTTAACATAAAGGTCAATCGCCTCTTCTACGGCTGTATTGAACATCTCCGCAGTGAGCACCAAGGCAATGGCAAAGATCACCACAGCAAATTCCAGGCGGCTCAAACCCAGCAGCCAGGATGCCAGCAGTACCAAAACCGCAGCTGCCAGATGAATCTTTATATTCCTCTGGGTCAGCAGACAATGTTTGATACCTGATAGGGCATCATTGATACTTTCGTTAAAACTCCGCTCCGCCATTCTCACCAAACCTGCCGATACCTATTTGTTTCATGACCTTCTTTTCCTTAGCCCTCATAATAGCTGCTTCCTCTTCTGTCAAATGATCATACCCCAGGAGATGCAGCATACCATGGACAGCCAAAAAGACCAACTCCCTGGCCAGTGAGTGCCCATATTCCTCTGCTTGCGCCTGGGCTCGGGGTACAGAGATCACAATATCCCCCAGCAATAACTCTTCTGTGGGGCCTTCTGATGGTTCATCCTCCATCATGGGAAAAGAAAGCACATCAGTAGTACCCTCTACCCCCCGGTAGTAATCGTTCAACTCCGCCATCTCAGAGTCATCGGTCAACACCAGGCTTACCTCTACTGCATCAATAAATTCTTGAGAAAAAGCCTCTCCTTCCAAGACTGTTTCCAATGCCCTCTTCAACAACTCCTTGATCTCACTATCGACTTGGATCTGATCCTGTTTTTCATTGATTAGCAACTGCACCCCTGGATTTTCTCCTTTCCAGTTCTGTAATCAAGGCAGCCTCCGGGTATTCGATCCTGGAGTGGAAAATCCCTCCCAATACCCGCACAAAGGCTGATGCTATTTTATTCAAATCCTTAAAGGTCAAATCACACTCTTCCAGCTGGCCATCATGGAGTTTATCCTTGATAATCTTTCTGGTCAGCCCCTCCAGCCTGCCGGGTGTCGGTTTCTGCAGGGAGCGGATTGCCGCTTCCACACTGTCTGCCAACATCACCAGTGCAGCCTCCCTGGTTTGAGGTTTTACAGAATCATAACGGAATTCCTCTTCTGTCACCAATTCCGGCCGGTCGCTTTCCAGTGCCTTCTGATAGAAATAGGCCACCAGGCTGGTGCCGTGGTGCTGTTCTATGATCCCCTGAATATCAGGAGGTAGTTTATGCTCCCGTGCCAGTTCTAATCCATCTTTTACATGGGAGGTTATGATCAAAGTGCTTAGGCTGGGAGCAATTTTGTCATGGGGGTTTTCCCGGGATATCTGGTTTTCTATGAAGAAAAAGGGGCGTTTCAATTTGCCGATATCATGATAATAAGAACCCACACGCACCAACAAAGGGTCTGCATTAACCGCCTCTGCAGCAGCCTCTGCCAGATTGCCCACAAGAATACTGTGGTGATATGTTCCCGGTGCCTCCAACAGCAGGCGCTTGAGCAGCGGTTGGCTAGGATTGGACAGCTCAAGGAGGCGCACAGTACTGGTAATACCGAAAGCTGACTCCAGATAAGGAAGTAAACCCAGAGCCAGAATAGAAGAAGTGATACCGTTTAATAGACCCATACCCATTCCTGCTAAGACCAATCCTGGAGCAGTCTCATTAAGCAGCCCCAGGATCAGAATCATCCCCATATTGGCCAGTGAGATATAAAACAGTCCCCCTCTGAGCAGATCAGAGCGGGTAGCAAAGGCCCCAATCCCGAAAATACCTGCCATACATCCAGCGAAGGCTACAAGAGCAAAAGAGAACTGCCCATCGGTTATCATCCCCACTATAATACTGAACAGAAAGGATGTAAAAACCGCCAGCCCTCTGTCAAACAAAACAGTGATCAATACAGCTCCCCCGGCAACCGGTAGCAGATAACCTACCAGTGATCCGATTTCCGCCTGGGGGCTGATGTTTATTACAGATACCGCTTTAGCTACCAGAATGGTAAGGGTAAATACCAATCCATACAGCGTCAAGTGCTGATCAGACTTCAGTATATCCCTGCGGAACCTGGCAAGATAAAAAAGGATCAAACCACCCAGTACCAAAACAAAGAGGAGCACACCGATCAGACGTGTCCCCAGGGCTCTGCCCTGCATCAGCCCTAACTGGCGCAAAACAGCCAGATCCACTTTAGTGATGATATCCCCTTCACGGACAATCACCTGGCCAGCCTGATAGGTGCGCACCACCTCAGGCACTTCAGCCCGGGCCTGCTGGATCCTTCTTTCATAGGTTTCATTGTCAAAGATCAGGTTCGGCTCGAGTATATGTACAAGTACTGTCGAAACCACCGGTTCCCATTGATCAGGTATATCAGATATTGTCACTTTATAAGCAAGGTTGTCTCTGGCACTGTTCAACCCGTCAGCCTTCAATCCGTAACGCAGTTCCTCCTGTATTAGGTTTCTGCTTAAAGACTGGGCATTGCCCAACTCCTGGTCGCTGGCTGCCAGCATTGCTGTCAGTGCATTGTCAGAAATATCATCCAAATCAGAAACAGATATTCCTATTTCTTGAGTTAAAAAGCTGCGCAGCTGCTTAAGTTTATCTTCAGGAGGAAGTTCCGCATCCCGTAATTCTCGAATCTTGTCAAAAGTGTTGTTTACCAAACCATGCTGCCTCTGCAAGGCATCAGCATCTTCTTGATAAGACTTCTCAACCCTATTGGCAGCTTCATTACGCAGCCGTTCTGTTTCCTCTTCATCCACATAAACAATGGTCCGCGTAGCATATATATTAGTAGGGCAGACCTGTCCCTCTTTAAATGAAAATCCCCCTGAGAGAAAATTACTCCCAACAACAAGAGCAGCAGCCAGGAAGAATAAGACTCCCCAAATTACCTGACGAAATGTCCGTCCTTTTAGTGTGCCCCATAACTGCCGGAACAGAGAATGATCCCCTTGCAAATCCACCATCCAATGTCACTCCTACATATTGTTGTGGAGATTACTCTTCCTGCTTTTCATAGCGTTCATAAGCTTCAACAACCTTCTGTACCAATGGGTGTCTGATTACATCTTCCCCGGTCAAATGAACAAAAGCAATACCCTCCACATCACTCAACACCTTCTGTACCTCAACCAGGCCAGAGGACTGCCCCTTAGGCAGATCGATCTGGGTGATATCCCCGGTTATCACTGCTTTAGAACCAAAACCAAGGCGTGTCAAAAACATCTTCATCTGTTCCGGTGTAGTATTCTGCGCTTCATCCAGGATAACAAAAGAATCATCCAGTGTTCGGCCCCTCATATAGGC
>LFTQ01000035.1:5611-6529 GCA_001513545.1 Clostridia bacterium DTU068
GCAGGGCGCACCAGCACGATCCTGTTTACCTTTTTGTTTTTAAAGGCCTGTACAGCCATTACCACAGCCAAATAGGTCTTGCCTGTTCCAGCAGGCCCTATAGCAAAAACCATGTCATTTTCCTTGATGGCCCGAACATACCGCACCTGACCTGCTGTCTTCGGCCGCACAGGTTTTCCCCGGTGATTGGTCAGGAGCACCTCAGAACGGATCTCCACCAGTTTTTCTCTGGAACTATCCTTGACCAGATGCCAGGCATAATTAATATCGCTGACCGTAACAGGATTTCCCTCTTTACTCCAGGCAATCAACTGTTCTAAGAGCGCAACAGTGTTTCTGACAGCTTCCGGTTCACCCCTGATGATGATCTCATCACCCCGGGCGATAATATTAGTTGCGCACATCTCCTCAATAAATTTGAGATTAGAATCAAGATTGCCAAAAAGATTAAACGCAGCACTGTTGTCATTAACCGAAATTTTAGCTTCCGCAGAGCTTGCCAAGCTTTTTCTCAACCCCCTGTTTATTAGAAGTTAAATGCAAATTACGCTAGTCCTGTTTTTTTGAACCGGTCTTAAAGGGCCGGGCAACTCCGATCTCCTCTTTAGTCTCCACTGTAAGCAGCACCCGGACAGGGTCGTCATCCTTTGTACCGATCAGCTTGTATTGGCGGCTGACCGGTTCAGCTCCCTTGGGAAGTTTCTTGACTGCCTGCTCCCTGGCACGGTCCGCAGCCAGTTTTTTCGCCTCATCAAAAGAGCGCTGGAGACGTACCCTTTTTATCTCCTTTGCTTCTATTGTAACAAATTCGACAGGTACTTTTATAGTCCTCCATTGTGGTAATCTACTCCTGCTGGTTTTGGTCCGGTAATATTTAAAGGGTATTTGGTCAGGCCCTTTGATAGTAATCTCTTGACC
>LFTQ01000140.1 GCA_001513545.1 Clostridia bacterium DTU068
GCTAAAGCAAAGTGTAACAGGTTTTCGTTGAACCTGACTATCTTGCCCACCCGCTCGGAAACTACGACTCTGGCGTTATCGAATACGATTTCCTCCGGAACACCGCCGATGTACTCTAAAGCCCGGTAAAGACAGGAAAGAAATGTGGCCATGTCAGTCCGTACCACAAACTCTACATAGCTAACTCTGCTCCAACAGAGTGTAAAAACAAAGGCATAAAGTTTATAGGTAGCCCCCTCCATTGTGATAGTGCCGAAATGACCCCAATCCGCCTGCGCCTGCTCTCCGGGTAGAGTTTCAAAGGGTTTAAATTCACGGTGTTGGCGGGGTCGCAGAGAAGTCACATAACGGTTAGAGTCAAGTAAAAGTGTGCAAGTTTTTTGTCTTTCCTGACATAATACTAATTCCGTGCTTGGCTTAGTATGGCTGTGCCCTGCGAAAGGCAACAGCTTACCACCTCCGTGCTAAGGCCAAGTCCCAAGGGTGACCTTTCGGCCAGCCTTGACATGGAGCCTCGGGCAAGCCGTTTTGACAAGCCAAGGCAGTCACAAAACAGCCTCGCCCGTGTCCGTATCTATCAATAAATAAGAGGTTGTTTAGGCATGGGGCAATAACTTATCCCCTCTCAGTACCACCAAGTTGCTATTAAAGTTTTTATGCTGATTATACGTAATTTCTTAGCAGCTCTAGCTTAGCGGTAAATTAAATCACCGAAATCCTGCATATTAAACAGGCTGCGGATGGCTCGTCTGCCATTGGTCATCTTGCAGTTAGAAAAGGGGATCACCCCTCGGTGTAATGGATAGATGTTCTTGTTAATGGTTCTGTCTATTGTTTTTCTTGTATTTGTTATTGCCTCCTCAAAGCGTTCTGTCAATTGTTCAGACACTTTGCCTGATATTAGCGCCGCAACTTTAGCATTAAAGTTTTCCCCTATTTTCAGGGCTATAATTTTTGCCAGATTAGTAGCCCCTTGTTTGCTCCAGCTTTTTGCTCCTTTCATTCGTTTGGCAAATAAATCTACGTTTTTTTCCATAGTGCCTAGGTTTCTGTATTCTATTCCATCGGGTGGAAAGGGAAGTTCTACTTCTGCTTTGTTTTTGTAGCCGATGACGCCTTCTTGATTGTTTCTAATATATGACTCTAAGTCGGTAAGTTTTTTAATTTCGCTGACAAGGCCATCACATTGATATTTCAATTCTTGGAGTGCTATAGGCTAGCCGGACACAAGGAAACAAAACAAACTCCTCCGTTCTCAATGTATCTCCAAATTTGAAGTAGTTTCGCTATGCTGCAACCAAAAGCATCTCATAGTATTCCTGTTCAAACTCCATGGGCGATAAATCCCCGAGTGCGCTGTGAATACGGTGTGGGTTGTACCAGGATACTATATAGTTTAGAATTGCCAAAGTGGCTTCAGAACGGGTTGAAAACCGCCTGCGGTGAACCAGTTCCTTCTTAATTGTAGCAAAGAAGGATTCTGCACAGGCATTGTCGTAGCAGTCTCCCTTGGCACTCATGCTCTGGAGAATACGGTTTTCCCTAAGCATGTCCTGGAAATCATATGATGCGTACTGCGAACCCCGGTCTGAGTGAAAAATTACACCTTCTGGCGGACGCTCATTGATGATTGCCATATTTATAGCATTAATGACAAGTTGCTTTGTCATACGCTCCGATAAAGCCCAGCCTACAACTCTCCGTGAGAATAGATCGATAACGGTAGCTAGATAGAGCCAGCCTTCTCCAGTAGGAATGTAAGTGATATCACCAACCCATTTTTCATATGGGGCTTGAGCGGTGAAATCTTGTTGTAATAGATTTGGAGCCACTGGCAGTGAGTGTTTGGAATTCGTAGTGGCCTTAAATTTCCTGGTCTGAACCGGTACGAGACGCAGCTCTTTCATGAGCCGCCGGATTCTACTATTACTGCATTTGATACGCTGTCTTCTAAGACGTTTCTTAATTCTTCTATGTCCGTAAGTACGATCGGATTTGAGGAATATTTCCAAGATTTTCTCTTTTAAGATCTCATCTTCAGCTCTACGCTCGGATTGAGAATGATTCAGCCAATCATAAAATGCGCTCCGGCCGACCTCTAAAACGTGGCACATCTTCTTAACGGAAAATTCGGAGCGGTGGTCCCTGATAAATTGGTACCTTATTTCCCGTCTCTTGTGAAGATGGCCATAGCTTTTTTTAAGATTGCATTCTCTTCCTCTAGGCCCTTAATTTGTTTCTTCATCTGCCGAAGTTCTTCATCAGCTGGATGAAGGTACCCTTTGCCAGGGAATGCCTTGGTATCACTTTTTCCATACTTCCTAACCCAAGAGCGTACTGTCTGAGCTGTGACACCAATATCGTTGGCTACTTGAACCGGTGATTGATCCAGCTCTTCAACGAGCCTAACAATCTCTTTTTTGTACTCGGGGTCAAATCGTTTGTTGTACTTACTTTCTGCCATCGTGGACACATCCTCTCTCAACCTAATTATAGATTCTTTCTAAGTGTCCGGCAAACCTAGTACAGTCTAAAGGAGGGCTTGACTTTACCTGATTCCGTTAAGACAGCAACGGAGGCTTATAAGCGTGACAG
>LFTQ01000123.1 GCA_001513545.1 Clostridia bacterium DTU068
ATTCAGGGTCAATCCCCTGATTTGCCCTGATCATACCGAAAGGGCGGATAGAGCCTTCAAGCTGGCTGCCTAAAAATGGGGGTGTGCGCAGGATATATTTTTCTGCAGGCAGCAGTTGGGCAATATGCCGGACAGCTGTGGGGATAAACTGATCAGCGATCAGGAGCTCTTTGATCAGCACCCTATCTTTACCGCGCATTTCTATCACGGCACAGCCCTGTTCTCCTTCTACCGCTAACCCGTAAATATCCGCGCCGGACAACTGGGACAGTTTGCGTTGGTAGTCAATATCTTCGATGCTGTAGGAGACATGTGTCCTTCCACTAAGCTGTTTCTCCCTTATCAAATTGTATTCTTGAGGGGAAATAGCGGTAATGGTGCAGTTGTTTCCCCCAACAGGGAGTGACTCAACCTTTTTCCGGTCAAATGACACCTGTCTGACAAAAAAGAAATCTTGAAACCCCCGATTGCGGTAATAAGCAAAGAGTTTCTTCCCCGCTGGAACAATAACAGAAAAGAAATTCCCCTGTTTGCCTAGGTGCTGGCTGGTCAATTCCAATAGACGGGTTGCATAACCCCTGTGCCGGTATTCGGGGTGTGTGGCTAGAGCGTAGAGCATTGCAGAATTAAGGCTTGCCCCGGCAGGGGTAGTTACTCTGACCGGCAGCATGGTCAGCATAGCTGCGATCTCTTCTCCCTCAAGGAGCAGGAGAGTTTCATCCTCTCGATAGCGATGAGCATAGTAAAAATCGATGTATCGATTACTGTCTCCGAAGCTGAGCTTCCATATCTCTTTTTGCCGGGCTGTTTCTCCCTCTTTAGCGAATCTGACCTCGATCATCTTCACACCTTCATCCTAGCAGGTGCAGCCGCATATTTCTGTTCTAAAACATATTTCCCCCAGTATTTTTCCTCCATTCGGACCGGGTGATAGGACAATTTGGCCTTTCTTAATCCGGCCCGGCCCATATCTTCCTCACGGTTAACGAAAATGATTTCCGGGTGTTTTTGCTGAATGAATTTCGCAAACTGCTGATTAATCGTTTGGTAGGCACCTTTTATACCGCTGAATGCCTTTTCAATGTGAGTGTCATAAGTATCTGAATTGAGCTTCTCCCCTATAGTAAAGGCAACAACCTTTCCATCAGCTCGCAGCAGCCCGCCCTCTAATTCCAACTGGTCAAAATAATCAAAACAGCGGCGCACTGCACAGAATTCCGAGGCCAACTGGATATCACACATACAATTGTTTATCTTGCACCACTCAAGATTCATCTCCCAGCACTCAGCCAGGTTTTCCGGGGATATCTGTTCAAAACTCCAGTTGTAATTTTTCATAAAATAGTTGACATGATTGCGTTTGCCTCGATATTTCTTGCCGGTTAAAGCTGCCAGATCCTCCAACAGGTAAACATAGTCAAAGCTGTCCCGTGCCTCGCTGTACTCAAACTTTTCCGGAAATAGCTTACTGAGCTCTGCGATATTCTCTTTCGACAGTCCGGCTAACACAAATTGAACCCCAGCTTCTGCAGCATTTTCAGCCAACGCTTCAAGCACCGGCCGAGGATCGCCCTGCCCCGCTGGATAAAAGTAATATTGTGTTCCATCCAAATTCCCTTTAACCACCAAAAAATTATCTACCTGAGCCACACGGTATTGAAAGGTGTTTGCCCATGCAAAGAGGTTAGTGAAATTATAATGGCTGACCCTCAAATCAGCTGCTTTCAAAAGCGGATCTACCCATTTCTTATCCTCGATCTCTACTGGTTTAAATTCTATCATTCAACCTCACCTGGTAATGTAATAGTGATCCCATTAACATTCTATCATATCCCCGCAACCTCAATTTAGTCTATGCTTAGTCTGTGTTCACAGTTTACCACAGCAAAAATAATCAATCCACAGGCGGATTGTTACTGAAAGGAACCGGTTTCTTGATGTTGAATAAATAGGTAATAAGAAAAGGTGAT
>LFTQ01000078.1 GCA_001513545.1 Clostridia bacterium DTU068
AGTTTCGCATGTTCTTTTTTGGTACAATGTAAGATGATTGAGGTGGGAAAGATGGATTCTATGAGAAACGCATTACACAGATAAAAAGAGAAATTGCAGGAATAGATAAAATAATCAATAATCTGATTGCAGCAGTGGAGCTCGGCAAGGGAAGCGCAACTCTTATTGAGCGGCTGGAACTTCAGGAGAGCAGAAAAAGAGAACTGGAGAATGAACTGCTTAACCTAGAAACAAAAAAAGAAACGCCAATAGAGATCGGACTGGTTGATGAGCTACTGGAAAAAGCCCAAAAAGAATTCGAGAAGGCTGAAGATCTCCAAAAGGTGAAACAGATCATTCAGCTTTTTGTAGACCGAGTTATTGTCTATGATGATAAAGTTGAGGTGATCACAAAAATCAAAATCCCCGTCGGAGATAACTCTGACGGGGATCCTGATAGTAACTTTTGGGTTACTGCGGGTAGCCCTAACCCGGACTGTATAGTAACCCAAAATGAGTACCAGAGACCAAAGAAAAAATATCGAGTAGGGTAGCGCCGCAGTAGCTTTCTGCGGCGTTATCCCTCTCACAGAACCGTACGTACGGGTCTCGTATACGGCTCCTGGCAAATCTTATCTCTCATAATAGAGAGGCAGAAGTCCCGTCTTATAAGAACTCAAGTCAATTAGTCCAAGTTCATCAAGCCAACTGTTTGGCAGTGCCATATTGATTAGTGGACTGGAAGAGTTCTTCCACCTTCTCACGGATATTTTTTTGAACTCTCCCTTATAGCCACGCCTGCGCAGTGCTTTGTGCAACTGCTTGTAGCTCTTCCACTCCCGCATCTGCATCATCCGCAGCCTTCGCCGTATCCATCCCATGATTTTTGCAAACAGCGTCTTGCAGTTAGCTGCACGAAAGTAGTTAGCCC
>LFTQ01000171.1 GCA_001513545.1 Clostridia bacterium DTU068
CCTGAGTTTATCAGTTGATCCCGAATTTGCCCATTTTCTAAAACCAAAAAAGGCTTAACAATGGGATTTCTGGAGATAGGAACAACAAAAATCGCAAAAAATGTAGTGGCAAACATTTTTGTTGTAATTGTTTTTAATACTACCTTCTATGAACGATTAATGGTATAATATGAGTATGTTCCTGAAGATTACTAAATCAAATAATTACAAATATGTACAGTTAGTGAGGTCATACCGGGAAAACGGTACCACCAAACACGAGGTTCTGTTCAACCTTGGCAGACTGGACAAGATAGAGAATAATCCCAGCATTCAGCGCCTTGCCCTGCGATTGCAGGAATTATCCAAGGCAAACCAAGCGCAAAAAGTGCTTGATTTGAACAAAACTTCTGAAGCAGAGATCGTAAACTGGGGTTACCTTGTCTATCAAAAACTATGGAAGGGGTTTGATTTACATAAATTCTTGCCTTCTCTTTTGGAAGGTACCAAGGTCCAGTACAGTTTGAATGATACCTGCTTCCTGATGGCCGTCCAGCACCTGCTGGATCCGATGAGCAAACTGGGAACTTTCAACAATCAAGAACGATATGTAAATATGCCCAAAATAGACTTGAACTCACTCTACCGTTCTCTGGACGTTCTCAGCGAAAATAAAGAAAAACTAGAGAAACTAATCTTTCACAAGAACATGAACCTGTTTAATATGCAGGTAGATGTGGTTCTTTACGATGTCACCACCTTTTCTTTTGAAAGTGTTAAACAAGACAATATCAGAGACTTTGGTTTCAGCAAAAATGGCAAATTCAACGAAGTACAGGTAGTAATGGGACTGCTGCTTGACTGTGAAGGTAGACCCATCGGCTATGAACTGTTTTCAGGGAATACCTTTGACGGTAATACTTTAGAGGCATCCCTGGAAAAGTTGAAAAAAAGATTCAGCATTCGTAAGGTGATCATCGTTGCCGACAGGGGTATCAACAGCAAACTTAACCTGACAAAGATCCTCGATAAAGGTTATGGTTACATCTTTGCTTCACGTCTAAAAAAGATGAAGAAAAGCATTCAACAAGAAATCTTTACTGGTGAAGGTTATCAGGAAGCATCCTTCCCTGACTCTGATAGACAAGAAAAAATACGCTACAAGATTATTGACTACACCAACAGATTTAAAGACAAAGAAGGCAATATTCATAACCTGGAAGAAAACCTGATCATCACCTATTCTGAAAAAAGGGCTAAAAAAGACAGAGCAGACCGAGAAAGACTTATTAAAAAAGCGGAATCCCTTCTTGCGGATAAATCAAAAATTAAGTCCAGCAACAAACGTGGCGGCAAAAGATTTCTCAAAGAAATCAGTCCGGAATCCGATTGGGTCATGGATCATGAAGCAATCAAAAGAGATGAGCAGTTCGATGGCTACTACGGGATCCAGACCAATGAGAAGAACTTAACTGCAGAAGAGGTACTGGCTGCCTACCATAATCTCTGGAAGATCGAAGAATCTTTCCGGATCATGAAATCCACCCTGGAAGTTCAACCGGTTTTCCACTGGACAGAATCAAGAATCAAAGGCCATTTTGTGATTTGTTTTCTTGCTTTTCTCCTTGCTAGAACCATGGAATTAAAGCTTCAAGGTGCCGGTATCAAGGCTTCTCCGGAAAAGATCCGCGAAGCCATAAACTCCATGAATTTCGCTAAAGTAAAAATAGACAATAAGCATTACTACATCAAAACCAAAGGAGCTGAGCTAAGCAACAAGATACTGCGTTTGCTGCGCATGAAACAACCGAACAATGTGATTGCTGCTGAAGATTTCCACTAACAGGAATTGTAGTGGCAAAATGCGCACTTTTTAAAAAAACTTTTCAGGTTTCATGCGGGTTGGAATAATGTCATCTGATAAACTCAGG
>LFTQ01000103.1 GCA_001513545.1 Clostridia bacterium DTU068
GTCTGGGTGATCACCGAACTGTCCTTAAAGTTCATCCCCGCTTTGGCTAGAGCAACCAATTCCTTCATTTTCATATTTGTTTCAACATTTTTATAAAGATCCGGCACAATAAGCGGCAATTTCAGCAGTGTAGAGGGTTGTTTACACTGTTCTGCCAGCGCTTTCATCAATTCCAACTGCTGTCCCACTCGGAAAATATCCCCCTGGGCCTCACTTCGATAACGGACAAAAGCCAGAGCCTCCCGCCCATTTAGGTGCTGGATTCCTTCCTGGAAATGGATCTTCTGTTTGTCCCCATCTAATGCATAGGCAGAAAAGTTCTTGGCAACATGGACATCGACACCGCCAACGGTATCAATGATTTCCATAAAGCCTTCCCAACGCACCAGCATATATTTATCAATGGGTTGTCCGATTAAGTCAGAGACAAGTTCAGCTGTCAGTTCGGGACCCTCGTAGACTGCAGCTGCATTGATCTTCTGGTATCCGTGCCCAGGTATCTGCACCCGGGTATCCCGGGGAATGGACAGCATGGCAATTCTATCTTCAGAAACCTGAGCAACAATAATAGTATCGGTTCTGCCGACCTTTTCGCCCGGACGTGCATCACTTCCCAATAGTAAAACATTGAAAGCTTTGATGGTTTTACCGGTTTCAGGGTCTACATGGGTGGTCATAGGATCATTAAAAAAGGTATCTTTTACCCACCAGGCTCCTCCCAGGATAATACAAAAAATAACAAGGATCGAAAGTATTACTTTCCCCTTGGGTTTTTTCATTTTCTCCCCTCCAGAAATAAATAACATGCTGACACAATATACTAGCCTATATTATACCAGAACTCCTAAAATAATAACATGATTCTTTTCAAGGCTTATTCAAAATCTATTCTCTATCTTCAATGGCATCAACTGGACAACTTTCAACACCTTCCCGGGCACAATCCTCCAGCTCTTCAGGTACTTCTTCCTGTATAGCGTGAGCTTTGCCATCATCATCCCAATCATATATTTCCGGGCAGATATCGATACAGGTTCCACAGCTGATGCAGACATCCGGGTCAACAAATACCTCCATAATCTTACCTCCAAAATAACACTTTTTTATCGTGTTACTTATTATGACGTTTTTTAAAAAAAATAATCGCGGCAATTTTGAAAAAAGTTGACTGGATAGTCCATCTTAACGCAGCAAATAATAAGAATGCTTTAATACTACTAAAGAAAGGAGAATACAATATGTCCAGAGTTCGGTGTGGATGCACTAAATGTGAGTTCAATAATAACAGAGAGTGTCAGGCTGATGATGTGGAATTCAAAAGTCGGCGAGAGGATCGGGGTGATGGTATTACCTGTGGTTCCTTTAGGAGAAAACAAGATATTTAGCAGTTTAAACCAAAGGACTTTCCCAACTGGAAAGTCCTTGTTTGCTTGATAAAAAGGGTTTAATAGAAATGTTAAAAAAATTTGAGAAAAAGGTTTGACTGTTATGATTTTATCTGGTATATTTTATACGGACAGGGAAGTGATATATTTCACAAGCCCATTTAAAAAAAAGGGATTGGATAATCCCAAACATAAAGCACACAAAATTGAGGCCCCCGAAGCCGCCAGGTACCCCCCTCTTATGTTTCATGACAAAGAGACTATACCCAACTTCCTGGCGGCTTCTTATTTATATTTAAATTATTCTGCA
>LFTQ01000168.1 GCA_001513545.1 Clostridia bacterium DTU068
CTGATAAAGAGTTTTGAGTATTTCCTGATCCCTTGTTTCACAATATCATCAAGGGAATGCCTTTTGATCACTAGATCAGAACTCATATTCTCCAGGCGCAGATATTGCAGCACCATCTCCACATACTGTTCCACCTTAAACAGCTGCTCCAAAAGTTCACTCTTTGTGTCAGACTGCTCTGACTGCAACAGCAGCCGCATGGCAGCGATAGGTGTTTTGATCTGATGTGCCCAGATGGTGTAATAATCCACCATATCGGCAAAGGCTTTTTCCTTTTGATTGATGATCTCTGTGCGGTTCTGATCAACTATTTTAATTAAATTCTGATAATCAGCTTCAATCAGGTTCTTTGGGATAGGAAACATATAATCAGTAACAGTTATACTGTTTTTCATTTTATTAAGCAATGTGTGCCGCTTGTAAAAGCCTGCAAAATCAACAATGCCGATCACTAAAATAAAAACACCTGCCAGGAGAGAGGCATAGCCTACAGCCTCTAAAGGCAGGGAGTAGAGTGAAAAAACTAATAAAAAAATGCCGAAGGACACCAGCGCGGCAGCAACAGCTGTCCTATTCCCTTTCAGGTATGCAGCTAAAATACATGCAAGATCCTTTATATCACTCCACAAGATAACCAAGACCTTTCTTGGTTTTAATGAAATTATGAAGCCCTGCTTCTGCTAACTTTTTGCGCAGACGGGTGATATTAACGGTCAGGGTATTGTCATCAACAAAATCGTCACTTTCCCAGAGCCGCTGCATGATCTCCTCACGAGAAACTACTTTCCCCGCGTTTTCCATCAGCAACTGCAGAATCTTGTAGTCATTCTTTGTCAGCTCTATTCTTTTATCCTGATAGCTGAGAGTTGCATCACTTAAGTTTAAGACCGCTCCCTTGTGCTCAATGACATTTACCTGCCCTTGCAATGAGTATGTACGCCGCAGCAAGGCCCCTACCTTAGCAGTGAGAACATGCAGATCAAAGGGTTTGACAATAAAATCATCACCACCCATATTGATGGCCATCACAATATTCATATTATCGCCGGCTGATGAGATAAAGATTACAGGTACCTTAGATATTTTCCGTATTTCACTGCACCAATGAAAGCCATTAAAAAAGGGGAGCATCACATCGAGCAAAACTAACTGGGGATCAAATTGAATAAACTGCTCGATTATATTTTTAAAATCGGTGACATAGATCACATCATAATCCCATTTAGCAAGATGCTCTTTGATGGTTTTAGCGATGGTAATGTCATCTTCAATGATCATAATTCTGTACATCGATCTTCCTCCAACCAGCAGTTTAGCATTATGACCATACAGACTTATCCATCTGTACTTTCCACAGTACCTTCTACTGATTCCACAAAGGACCAGGTCTTTCCCTTGTCTTCGGATTTGTATTTTGCCATAACATTACCCCCCTTATAATCACCCTGTTCCCCCTGTCCCACCAGAAGAAACAGTTTTCCGCCCTCAAAATAAGGCATTTCTGGCTGGATAAAAGGTTCAAAGGTCATGCCCATCCATTGCTCTTTTACAACAGGCAGAATTATGGGTTCAAAGGTTTTACCCCCATCTTCTGTCCGGTAGAAATTAGTCTCTGCCCCTTCTATATTAGGATAGCTCATAAAACCCACATTCTCATCCACAAAACCCCCGCACTGTAAGAGCCATGTACTGGGTCCATACCCAACCTCATTCCATGAAGAGCCGCCATCTGTTGTTTGATAAATGATCTGCCTCTCTTGTGACATAGTTCTGTCCCCTGCCGCTATCACATAGCCAACTGATACAGTTGGAAAGCTACAGAACTTTATTCTAATGCTGTGCAGCTGTCCACTAATTTCAGCTGTTTTCCAGGTTACTCCCATGTCATCCGAATAGGTAATCATTAGATTATGTTCCCTGGTACCGCCGTAGACAAAGGCTGTTTTTTCAGGTGTAATGAGATAGGATCCCTGCTGTAACTGATTATAATAAGAATGCCCATCTCCAACCTCTACCAGTGTCTCTAATGAAACAGGGACTTCCTTCCATGTACTTGTATAATCATAGCTGACATAACAGGCCCCATCTTCAATTTTGTAAGTGTACTGCTGCTGTTTATAGGGAATCTCATCTAAATACTTGTGCTTATATTCATCCTTTTCCTTTTCACCGCTGGTCTGGTACTGTTCCAGATCATAGCCAGCAGGTCTTTGTAATTTGGTTACAGTATAGACAGTGGTGTCATCAGATGTTCTCTTTTTCTCAAACCATAAAACCCATTGGCATTGGATCCTCTCATCTTTTAAAAAACCATTCCAACCAGAAGCAGTGTTTTCATCTAAACGGGCAGGCACAACCCAAAAATCAACCTGGATCACACTGCTTTCCTTGATCTCAATATCATCAATACCATATTCTATTATTTTTTTGCTGGAAGGCAGATATTTTTGCCGGTATTGATCAGTGTATGCTTTCAGCCACTTTTCTCCTACCAGACTGATGCTGTCTGTTTCGCATTCAACTGAAAAGCCCTCTGGTTCTTTAAGATGAATTGTATTTTGCCGATATAAATAGTAGCCAAAATAACTGACACCTATTAAAACTATCAACAGGCAACAGATCAGCCTCATGGGGTATTTAACATCTATAGGCATTATTTAACTCCGATGAACAGTTTTGTTTTTCTATTCTCGGGCCTCACACCATCCCCACCAGCCACTCCATGCCTTTTAGGATCCGCGGGCCAGGTCGGCAGAAGAAACTGCAGGGGACAGTGAATACCTTTCTTTCCTTAACAGCCCTCACCTCTGCAATATCATAAAGCTGATATATCTCTTCCACATCCCGGGCACAAGGACGGTTTTTGATACTGCAGCCCGGGCAGCGCTTCTGCTCCTCTCTGCCAGGCACCCTGCCGCAGACCAGCAGGATCTCCGGATCAAAGTTTGCCACATCACCCCAGGTAATAGGAAAATAGGAGATCTGAGAGCCAACAGGATACAACTCCAGTCCCAGAGAGGATAAAGCACCATACTGCATAGATGCCGGGCCAGGTGTGGCCAGCACTTCACTGCCCATGACAAAAAGGAGCCTCCTGGAGGGAAGCCGTTTTGCTCTCTTTATAAGCCGATCAGC
>LFTQ01000216.1 GCA_001513545.1 Clostridia bacterium DTU068
CCCATGACAAAAAGGAGCCTCCTGGAGGGAAGCCGTTTTGCTCTCTTTATAAGCCGATCAGCCTCTATACGCAGCCCAACAACTACCTGCCTGGCATGACCTCCCCCACCGACAACATCGATGAGCCTCTCCATGCCGCTGAAAAGTTCGTCTAATGTAAAAGGAAAGAAGTCAAACACTTCAATACCTGCTTCTTGTAACTCCTTCTGGCAACTGCCCTGCAGGCGGCTGTCCAGCAGCACCAGATCCGGTTGCAGGGAAAGGATCTTCTCAATATTGGGCTTCCCGAAAAACCCTACCCGCTGGATCTTATCCACCTCAGGCGGGTAATCACAATGGGCGGTTACACCTACAAGCTGATCACCAAAGCCAAGAGCAAACAGGATCTCAGTATGGGATGGAACAAGGGAGATAATGCGCATAGTTCTGCCTCCGTTTCTTAATTTAATAAACCCTGCTGTAACCACAGATAAAAAAATCAATGCTCCAGAGCACAACTGCCCTGCAGAACATTCCGCGTTTAATAATGATTTCATATACTAATTATACTATCTGTTTTCAGAACTGTGGTCAGAAAGAATAAACATCTCTGTGAATTGTTTTCTTCACAGGGATACCACTGTGCAGCACAATGAGAAGAGCATCATGTTTCTTTTTTAGCTGTCACTACCAAAACAGCTCCAATAAGAAGCACCATTCCGCCCAGCAGTTGTAGAGCTGTCATTTTCTGTGAAAGCAGCAATGCAGAGAATAACACTGCGGTCACAGGTTCTACTGTACACAAAACAGAAGCAGTGGTAGAGCCTACCCGTTTCATACCTGCCATAAAAGTAAATAAAGCAATTGAACCCAGAATACCTGAGGCAACACAGAACAGCCATCCCCCGGGAGACATCTGAAACTGTAA
>LFTQ01000065.1:0-3031 GCA_001513545.1 Clostridia bacterium DTU068
CGCGATTATGTAGTTAATTTTACCAATGCCCCTTTTATTATTGAAGATGGATTTGATTTTAATGATGGGTTGTTCAGCGGCTATGATCCAGAAAAGCGTAAATACGACCAGAGCACCTGGAAATATAAGACAGACGAGGATGGTAATCCTTTAAAGGATATGACCCTTGAAAACCCGCGCTGTGTGTTTCAGCTGCTGAAAAAACACTATGAGCGTTATGATGTTGATACTGTTTGCAAGGTTACAGGAACTCCAAAGGAACTCTTCCTTAAGGTGACAGAAACCTATGCAGCAACAGGTGTACCTGATAAATCAGGCACTATTATGTACGCTATGGGTACCACCCAGCATTCAGTAGGTTCTGAAAATGTGAGAATTTATGCCATTTTACAGCTGCTGCTGGGCAATATTGGTGTTCCCGGTGGTGGCGTCAATGCCATGCGCGGAGAATCCAATGTCCAGGGCGCCTGTGATATGGGCTTGCTTATGCATGTTCTAACAGGGTATGTTGCTGCTCCGACCAATGATCCTGTTTATGCTAATTTGGATAGTTACTTAAAGAAAGAAACACCGAAAGCCGGTTTCAAGGTGAATACCCCAAAATGGCTGGTCAGTATGATGAAAGCCTGGTATGGGGACGCGGCAACGAAAGAGAACGATTTTTGCTATGACTACCTGCCTAAGCGGAGAGCGGATCGCAACTACACTCATATCGGTTTGTTTGAGGCCATGTATGATGGAATTATCAAGGGGCTTCTAGTCTTTGGTTCTAACCCCTATGTCAGCGGTCCAGATGCAAACAAAGAGACAAAAGCATTAGAAAATCTTGATTGGATGGTAGCGGCTGATCTTTTCGAAACCGAAACAGCATCTTTTTGGAAGAAAGAAGCTGGCGCTGATCCCGAAAAGATCAAGACAGAGGTCTTCTTCCTGCCGGCAGCTGCCTCCTATGAGAAGGCAGGAACAATCACCAACAGCGGGCGCTGGATCCAGTTTCGCTGGAAGGCCGTTGATCCGGTTGGCGAAGCAATGAGCGATCTGGAGATCTTTAATATATTGGGTAAAAAGATGAAGGAGATTTATAAGGACAGCACTGATCCCAAGGATAAGCCGATCCAGGATATGGTCTGGGACTATCCGGAACATGATGAGCCTAAACTGCTGGATGAGGTACAGCGGGAGATCAATGGCTATGATCTGGCAACCGGGAAGCTGATGGCCAAATTTGCCGACCTGAAGGATGATGGAACAACATCCTGTGGTGTCTGGATCTACTGCGGTATGTACACCGAAGAGGGCAACAAAACCCAATGGCGTGATACCGGTGATCCATCAGGAATGGGAGTCTATCCTAAGTGGTCCTTTGCCTGGCCTGCCAACAGGCGGATCGTTTACAACAGGTGTTCTGCTGATGCTGCAGGGAAACCTTGGTCAGATGATAAAAAGATCATTTGGTGGGAAGATGGCAGTTGGGCCGGCATCGATGTGCCTGATTTTATAGTGGCCAATGCACCGACTGATCCTGATGGTGATAAGGCTTTCATCATGAAAGATGATGGCAAGGGTGGTCTGTTCGCTGCTATGGCTGATGGACCCTTCCCTGAACACTATGAACCATGGGAAAGCCCGGTAGAGAATCTTCTTTCTTCTGTACAGTTCAACCCTGTGGCAAAGATCTGGGATACCCCTATGAATCCCCAGGGAAGTGCAGACAAGTACCCAATTATCGGTACTACTTATAGGGTTGTTGAGCATTGGCAGGCAGGTATCATGACCCGCAACTGCCCATGGCTTGCGGAATTGATGCCTGAAGCCTTTGTAGAGATCAGCAAAGAACTGGCCAGGGAGAAAGGTATTAACAATGGCGATATGGTTACAATTGTGTCAGCCAGGGGTAAGGTTAAAGCAGTTGCTTGTGTAACCCCAAGATTCAAACCATTTGAGATAAACGGCAAAATATATCATGAGATCGGTGTCATCTGGCATTACGGTTTTCAGGGTATTGCCAAGGGTGACCCGGCTAACCGCTTAACACCCCATATCGGCTGTGCCAATTCCCATACACCGGAATACAAGGCATTTCTGTGCGATATTTACAAGGGGGTGATATAAATGCCGAACAAAGGATATCTGGTTGACACCTCCAAATGTATCGGCTGTCGAGGCTGTGTGGTTGCCTGCAAGCAGTGGAACCAGCTTCCCGCGGAAAGAACGAGTTTTAAAGGTACATATCAAACAGTGCCAGATTTAACGGCAAATAACTATACTATTATTTCATTCCATGAATATGAGGAAGATGGCCAGATAAAGTGGTACTTTACCAAAAGGCAGTGTATGCACTGTTTGGATCCGGTCTGTCTCAAGGTCTGCCCGCAGAAGGCGATCTCAAAAACAGATACTGGAGCAGTTGTAAGGGACAGGGAAAAATGTGTGGGATGTCAGTACTGTGCTGCAGCCTGTCCTTTCCAAGTGCCGCGCTATGACAAGGTAAGTGATAAAGAAACCAAATGCTCCCTCTGTCCTGAACGGACAGCTGAAGGAGAACTGCCTGCCTGTGTGAAAGCCTGCATCACTGGTGCTCTCCAATATGGTGACCGGGATCAACTCCTGGATGCAGCGCACAGGCGTGTCAGTGAACTGAAGGTAGAGTATCCCAATGCCAATGTTTATGGTGATAAACAGGCAGGGGGCACCAATATTATTTATGTGCTGGCTGATAAACCTGAAAAATACGGTTTTGAGGAAGATCCTAAGGTTTCTATTGCCATCACCGCATGGCAGGATATCATCCAACCGTATTTCCCGTGGTTGATTGCCCTCACAGGTGCTGTTTCAGTATTCAGCTTTTTCTCCACCCGTTTGCTGGGGGTAGGTAAAGAAAAAGCTCATGAGGGGGAGAGTATCCATGGCTGAGGAAAAGAGAGTTGTTAAAAGCAGTCTGGGAGCGCGTATTACTCACTGGTCCCATACCATCTGTTGGTTTATCCTGCTTTTCACAGGACTGCTCATGGTCACCGATTGGTTTGGTTGG
>LFTQ01000065.1:3048-5482 GCA_001513545.1 Clostridia bacterium DTU068
TCGGTCTTAAGGTACATATGCCGCCCCAGGATAGGATCAATGCCGGGCAGAAATTCAACTCCTTGTTTTTTCCAACGATCGGCCTTTTTATCGGGTTAAGTGGAGTTGTGATGTGGTTTGCAGAGTCATTCCCCCTTTGGATGGTACGCATTGCTTATCCTATTCATGATCTCTGCTGGATCCTGGGTACTATGCAGCTTATGTTCCATATGTACCTGGGTTCACTGCACCCTGGATCTGGAGAATCTTTCTGGGCAATGTTTGGGGATGGTAAAGTACGGGCCAGTTGGGCGAAGCATCACCATACAAAATGGTATGATAGGGTTTATGGTAAAGAGGAGTAAGTAAACCCATCAAAGAGGGGGTTACATACCCCCTCTTTTTTCCTTTGAATAACCACTTTTTCTTATAAAGCTTTTCATTGTCTGTTAGATTTCCTGAAAAGAATAGGAGGAATTGATGTGCCGGATAACACTGTTGTTACAGAGGCATTGCAGTTGTTTACCAGTCTGCAGGAATTGAAGAAAGCTTACTATAAAAAAATAGAGAAACAGCACCCGTCCTTCACAGCAGAGCAGTGGCGGCAGCATAACGAAAAAGGGATCTTCTTGCTGCAGTTTTGCCTGCCTGTTCTGGATGACAATATCTGTAAGGAGTTAGTAGATGAGATATGCAATCTACTGGCAGCAAACCAGCCTGCTAAAAAAGAACAGATTGAAAAGATCCGCGACTACCTCTGCAAAAAGAGCAGTGACTGTTTTACAGAAATAATGAAGCATGAGCATCAGGTTATGGATCCACCATCATCTTTTTCTGTGGAAGAATGCTCTCTGATGAATATTATTGTGCGTCAGACCCTGCGCCCTTTTCTGGAAAAATATACAGACTCACTGCCAAGGGAAATAGGGGGGGAAAAATGGCAGCGTAATTACTGTCCGGTCTGCGGAGAAAAAGCAAACTTTTCTTATCTGCGTCAGGAAGATGGTAAAAGGGTGTTAATCTGTCCTTTTTGTGGTCAGGAATGGCTGTACCGCTATCTCGCCTGCTCATGGTGTGGTAATGATGATCATAAGGCAATTAGCTATTTTGAAGCTGTTGAATTGCCTGGTTATGAAGTGTACCTCTGTGAGCGATGCCACAGGTATCTCAAGACCTTTAACACCAAAAAGGGTATTGGTCATGATGACTGGGTGTTGGAAGATGTAAAAACCATTAATTTGGATCTTATCGCACAGAAAAAAGGATATACTGGATATAGCAGTCAGGCACATTGAATCAATGATTAATAGTGGGAGAACTAGGCTTCGTAATTGTGTATCAGGGGCAGCACTTGGAGGAGGTCTTCCTTGGTAGATAATAACTTTGAGTAAGGTGTGATCATGGAATTTGAGAATTTTATCAATAAGACCGGAGAAATCATTGGAATTGATTTGACCAAGTACAAGCGTACACAGATGGAACGCCGTATTAATTCTCTAATGCGCTCACAGGGGTTCACTAACTACCAGGATTACTATAATAAACTAAAAGAAGATCCCTGCTATAGAGGTAAATTCATAGATCACCTGACTATCAATGTCAGTGAGTTTTTCAGGAACAGCGGTCAGTGGCATGTATTAGAGCATACCATTCTCCCCGAAATCATAAACAATAATCCTGTGCCTAAGTTCTGGAGCGCTGGCTGTGCTACCGGGGAAGAGCCGTATTCCCTGGCGATCATACTTAGAGAACTGTTTCCCAATGTCAGGCCAACAATCTTAGCAACAGATATTGATTATAATATTCTGGCAACCGCCAAACAGGCTGTTTATAAAGAACGATCTGTTGTGAATGTACCACCTTTATATCTAGCAAAATACTTTGTCAAAAAAGGTAATAACTACCAACTCAAACAAGAAATTAAGGATATGGTTACTTTTAAGAAACATGATCTTTTAAAGGATCACTTTTTTTACAATTGCGATCTCATTCTTTGCAGAAATGTTATGATCTATTTCACTGAAGAAACGAGAAACAACTTGTACCGTTGTTTTCAAGATGCTCTGCGGCCAGGAGGTATTCTCTTTACCGGGAGTACAGAACAAATATTTAAGGCCTCCCAATTGGGAATGGAGGCCGTAGCATCATTTTTTTATCGAAAGATTTCTTAGATCTTTTGGTTGATCAAGTATGCTTTTGTTTTCTGTATGCCAAAGTGAAGGGCCTGGTTGTGGTCCTGCATAAAGATGTCGATTCTATTTCCTTTAATTGCACCCCCTGTGTCTTCAGCGATAAATGTGCCCAACCCTTCCAGGTAAACTTCACTCCCTAAAGGGATTACATCAGGGTCAACAGCAATTGTTTGTTGCTCTCTGGCAAGGGTGCCGCTTTTTGTAATACCATCACTTTTACCACAGCATATTGAGCATGGGCAATAGGCGGTCACTATAACTGT
>LFTQ01000214.1:0-8015 GCA_001513545.1 Clostridia bacterium DTU068
GGCATCCTTCTTTATGTCATTTTCTTGCTGTTTGTTGCACTGACAGGTACATGACATGGAGAAAGTCCTCCCCTCGCCTTGTTAATTACTTAATCTACCACTCAATAAAAACCGCTTAAGTAAAATCGCACTTTTTAGTCTATTTCTGCCTGCTGGATCCAATATGCCACCTTTTCAGTACTGCTCACCGGCTTAAGCTGAACGATCCTGGCCACTGCAGGAGACCGGCTGATCCTGATAATATCCCCCTTGAGGATGGGGATTTCCTCTTCACCATCGATGTTTAGATAGGTCACATGATCAGAATCTAATTCAAATTCCAGTTTTGCCGATGATCTGATCACTAAAGGACGTGAAGATAGAAATTGAGGACTGATAGGGGTGATCACCAGTGCTGAAACACTGGGATCAAGTATTGGACCCCCTGCAGACAGAGAATAGGCTGTAGAGCCGGTAGGTGTGGCACAGATTACGCCATCCCCCTGGTAGGTTGTATATAAAGTGCCGTCTACCCTAAGGTTGATCTTGATAGTGTGTAGAACACGCGCCTTAATGACCGCATCATTGAGAGCTATTGACTGATGCAGACAGCCTTGACCATCCCTGAACAGTTGAACATTGATCATCATTCTTTTCTTGATCTCATATTTACCCTGCAAAAGCAGATCCAAGGCCTCCATCAAGTCCCTAGGTTCGATACTGCTGAGAAATCCCACAGTTCCCAAGTTCACACCCATAATTGGGGTATTCAGGGAGGCAAAATAACGGGCTGTCTTTAAGAGAGTACCATCGCCACCAAGGACAAAAACCATGTCCAGAGGGATAGAACTATTAAATTTTAGTTGATGAGACTCCAGACTGTTTACTGTAATTCCTCTGGCCAGTAAGGCACTGCTTAACTCCTTGGCCAGCCTGCGAGCTTGAAGATCATTTTTATAAACGATCAGTACCCCCATCTGATCAGTCCCCTCAATGATCAATAATCTGAAAATATAAGTGTTTGGACAGAACCACATTATCCCTTGTGGTCCTGTCCAAACTGCTTAGTTAAGACTTTTTGTTGTTCCTCAGTGCGAAGAAAACTCTTTCCTCAGTCAATGGTATCTCTGTAAAACGGATACCGGTGGCATTATAAACAGCATTGGCAATTGCCGGCGCGGTGGGAACGAGACCTGTCTCTCCAACACCCTTTGCTCCAAAAGGGCCACTGGGATCATTTGACTCAACTAAAATTGCTTCCACTTCTGGCATATCCTCCGCTGTAGGCAAGAAATAAGTACTGATGCTCTTGTTCTGCTGTTTACCCTTATCATTATATCTGATTTCTTCACTGAGTGCATAGCCTAGCCCCATCGCAAGCCCACCTTCGATCTGTCCTTCACAGATCGCCGGATTAATAGCTTTACCTACATCATGAGCACCTACTAACTTGATCACTTTTACCTGACCAGTCTGCAAGTCTACTTCAACTTCTGCAAAATGAGCTTCCCATGTAGGAGAGTTAGGTGGTACAATCCTTCCAACACCGATAAACTGCTTGTTGCGAAGGTGGGCATGATATGCGATCTCTTTCAGGCTAATTCTTTTTTCATCACTGCCTTGTGCTACAAAAACTTCCGAATCCTTCATGTCCAATTTTTCGGCAGAGACATCTAATAAATCAGCTGCATATTCCAGCACTTGTTGCTTGGCATCCTTTGCAGCCGCCACTACCGCAGTACCGGCTGCATATAGGGTTCGGCTGGCATGGCTGCCGATATCAAAGGGAGTACTAGCAGTATCCCCAAAGGTCATATTAACCATATCAAACCTAACCCCAAGCTCCTCTGCAGCAAGCTGTGGAAGAGTGGTAGTGGTTCCAGTCCCTATATCGGGTACTCCGCAAGCCACTTGGACAGAACCATCCTGCTGTATCGTTACATAAGCATTATCATAATCCACACAGAAAGGCCAGGAATTGCTTACATGTGATCCAATAGCCACACCAATTCCTCGCACCTTGGTTGCCCCTGGTTTATTCAATTTGCCGCGCCGGTCCCAACCGATGCTCTTTGCACCCTTTTCGATACACTCGGCCATACCGGTAGCACCACAAGGATAGGGCAAGCACCAGGGATCACCAACTTGCATTATGTTCTTCAAACGCAGTTCCAGAGGATCTATGTTCAGCTTTTCGGCAACCATGTCAACAACAGATTCTAGCGCGAATATACCTTGGGGATTGCCAAAACCGCGCATCGCTCCTGCGGGAGTGGTGTTGGTATAGACACTGTGCCCAAAATATTTTTGATGGGGAATACGGTATACCGAAAGGGTCATGGCACCTAACACACCTGGCGTTTCACAACTGAAACTGCAGTATGCACCGGCATTCAACACACCTTTTAAATCCAATGCATGGAAGGTTCCATCCTTTTTGACCCCAAGTTTAGCCCAGACATAGCCGCCATGGCGGGTATCAGAGGCGATAAAGTCTTCTTCCCTTGTATAAACCACTTTCACGGGGCGCTTGGCCAGCATAGCCAGGGCAACCGCTATAGGTTCCGCTTTGGCGCTGCACCCGATGCGCACTCCAAACCCACCGCCCACATATGGCGGATTGAGCACCCGAATTTTACTGTGAGGTACGCCAAAGGCTCTAGATAGAATCATTCGAGTTGGATGTGGTGTCTGAGTGGTGGACCATACTGTTATATCCCCCTCACGGCTCACCTGGGCTACTGCAGCTTGGGTTTCCATCTGGACCTGCTTTTGAACAGGCACTTTGAACATCTCTTCAATCACTAGATCACTTTCTGCAAAACCCTGTTCCACATCTCCCATGTCTATCTTGACAATATCTCCGGGAATGTTTTTACCTTCTTTACAGCCAGTATGAATATGTGGAGCTTCCTCTTTCATGGCCTCCAAGGGGTCATAAACTGCGGGCAACTCCTCATATTCCACTTCGATCAACTTCAATGCCTGCTGGGCAATTTCCTCACTGACCGCTGCTACAGCTGCCACTTCATCCCCTACATAGCGCACAATGTCATCGAATACATACTGGTCCAACACGGGTTCCAAATGGGGAACAGTAAAGGTCATGGTAGCAGAAGTATTGAATTTTATCCTAGGGGTGTTCCCGTAATATGCAACCGCTTTTACACCAGGCAACTGTTCCGCTTTTGAGATGTCAATTTTCTTGATTTTCGCATGGGGGTAGGGGCTGCGCAGTACCTTAGCATAGAGCATACCTGGCAGCTTAACATCAGTACTGAAGACAGCCTCTCCAGTAACTTTTTCAAAGGCATCCCTTCTCCTTACACTCTTACCAACAATATCAAAATCTATCTTATCGGCGCTCATCTCTTCCCCTCCCTTACCCTCTTTCTTGGAGTTTCTGTGCAGCCGCCTCAACAGCTTTTTCGATCTTGACATATCCTGTGCAGCGACAGATATTGCCTGATATGGCTTCCCTGATTTCTTCTTTGCTTGGTTTTGGGTTCTCATCTAAAAGTGCTTTTGACGACATGATCATTCCCGGAATGCAAAAACCACACTGAACTGCACCAAGGTCCATGAAAGCCTCCTGGACAGGATGGGCCTTTTCCTTAGCCACTCCTTCAACAGTTTCCACCTCAGCACCCATTGCTTTCAAAGCAGGAACTAAACAAGAGGCAACCGCCTTGCCGTTCATGATCACTGTGCAGGCACCGCATTCTCCTTCTCCGCAGCCTTTTTTGGTACCTGTCAGTTCAAGCTTATCCCTGAGAACATCGACAAGCATATCTGAAGGAGATACCGGTACTTCCATAGGTTCACCGTTGAGGGTAAACTTCAGCATCTTCAAACTCATGGTCACCTTCCTCCTCTAATATCGAATTTTTTATTTCGCTTGTGCAACTGCAGCAACCAAAGCCCTTTTAATCAGTACTGGGAGAACACCCATGCGGTATTCACGGGAACCTCTTACCAAACTGCTTCTTGGATTAGCGTTTTCCAAAGCCAACTGAGCAGCCTTTTCGATTACTTCATCGGTCACAGGTGATCCTTTCAGCATTTCCTCAGCCTTAGCAGCCCGTATCGGTTTTGGGCCCACCGGAGCCATAACCAGGCGCACCCACTCAAACTTATCATCTTTAAGGGAAACCATCGCTGCCACACAGAGCATAGGCAGAGCCAAGGCTTTGCGCTGGCAGAGCCGGACAAAAGCAGTACCTTGATTGCGCTCGGGAACAGCAAATCTGATGCGGGTAACTAGTTGGGAAGTGCTGTCTACTGTGGATTTGCCTAAACCGGCATACATGTCTTCCACAGGTACATACTCAACCTCTGAAAACGAATTTATTTCTGCCTCTGCTCCTAAGGCCACCAATGCAACTGCAGTATCGGCAGCTGGTTGGGCGTTGACCACATTACCTACCACAGTGGCGATATTTCTTATCTGCAGTGAACCAACAGCTCTGGCAGCCTGAGCCAAAGCAATGGCATGCTCTTGAATCAACTGGGATCTGGCAACCTGGTTGTGTGTTACTGCAGCGCCAATCGAAATGTAGCCATCTGAGCATTCAATTTTCTTTAATTCATCGATATTGCTGATATCGATAAAAGCATCAGCGGTAATCTTTTCTGCTTGATGATCCAGTACAAGATCTGTGCCCCCGGCGATGATCCTGGCGCGTCCGTTGTTGTCTTTCAACAATGCCAGGGTGTCTGCAATTGACTTGGGTATGTAATAATCTTGCAGCATCACTTTGCCTCCTTTTTTTATTATTAGTAAGGGATAAAGCTGGGTAAACTATTGTCCTAAAATTTCACCTCCTTAATAGCATTCCAGGCCAAACTCCATCCATATCCTTACATATTGAACAAAGCAAAAAAAATGCCAACCCTTTTCCACATCTAAAGGGTTGGCGCATTAGGCTGAAAAACCATTAACATGAAGGTTTTATTGTGTTTACTTGGCACCACATCAATATCAGTCCAGGTCTATTATACAGCCAAAATATTGGCTGGCGGCCAATATTTTGGCCAGCACGGTAATTCTATTTACATCTCTCATTCAAGATGTATCGCAGTGTCCTCTGGCTGATATTAAGCTGTTTTGAAGCCTCATGTCTATCTTGCCCGGTTTTTTCCAGGGTATCCTTTATAATCTCTTTAACTATATAGTTCACTTCCCGGTCAAATATTTTTTTTAACTCGTGCAAATCTATCTTACTGCATTTCAGAAGAGAAAACAGAAGCCTCTGGGAGTGATTGTGGACAATATCATCCATTGAATCAATATCATCAAGCTGTATTGAGATATCCCCTTGGACAATGTGTTCTGGAAGGCATGTAGGGCTAATAATATCACTATCTCGCAATGTCATCGCCCTGGTCACCACATTATAAAGCTCCCGGACATTCCCAGGCCATTGATATTTCACAAGCAAGTCCATCGCCTGTTCGTTGAATTTAACACCCTTTTTATATCCTTGTTGAGACAGATGCTTGCTGATGAAATACTTAGTTAATGGAAATATATCCATACGCCGTTCCCGCAAAGGGGGAACATTCAAGCTGACAACATCAAGACGAAACAAAAGGTCTTCTCGAAACTTTTTCTCTTTGACAGCTTCCCAGAGATTTTTATTGGTTGCTGCGATAATCCGAACATCAGTCCGAATAGGCCTCTCTCCACCCACTCTGTAAAACTCCCCAGTTTCAATTACACGCAGTAGCTTGACTTGAATTCCTGGTGTAGCCTCACCAATCTCATCAAGAAATAGTGTTCCCCCATCTGCCAACTCGAAAATACCCCGCCTGCTGCTCTGCGCACCAGTAAAAGCCCCTTTTTCATGGCCAAAAAGCTCACTTTCCAGGAGAGTTTCAGTGAGTGCCCCACAGTTGATGCCCAAAAAAGGATGCTTGGCTCTGAGACTGTTGGCGTGAATGAATCTTGCCACCAATTCCTTTCCGGTCCCGGTCTCTCCATTTATCAAAACCGATATCCTCTTACTGGCCACCTTCCGGGCAAGTAAGAGCAGATCTTTTAAAGGACTGTTGTTTGACATGACAATTCCGAATTCGGAAGCAACCTTTTCCAACCAACTGCTGATATATAGTTGTCTGTCTGTTTTTGATTTTATTATTCTATCCAGCAGATGATCCAGTTCCTCCAGTTCATCAAAGGGCTTTTCCAGATAATCAAAGGCCCCCATTTTCATGGCTTCAACCGCTGATTTGATCGTACTGTACCCTGTAATAATCACGACCTCACAATCGGGATTGACATCTTTGATTTCTTTGAGCAATGTAATGCCATCAGTATCAGGTAGCTTTAGATCAACCAAGGCAAGATCATATTTCTTGCTCTGTACCAGCTTTCTGGCCTGTATTCCATTATAGGCCACATCAACAGAATAGTTTCTTTCCTCTCTAAGGTAGAATTCAAAAAAAGAGCATACTTCCACTTCATCATCGATCACAAGAACCTCTGGCTTGTTCATCAATTGCCCCCCCTCTAGAATAATAACTGCTTCCCCAATAAATAATGGACATCACATTTGTACAACCTTAAGATGGATCATCCCTCACAACTGGAAGCAGTAAGGTAAATGTACTACCCTCGCCCACTTCACTTGATACTTCAATTGTCCCCCCATGGGCTTGGGCAATGCCGAGACTTACTGAAAGCCCCAATCCTGTTCCCCTGCTTTTCTCTTTGGTTGAAAAGAATGGTGTAAAAATTTGATCAATAATTTTTTGAGATATACCTCTCCCATTGTCAGTAACTTCGACAAAAACCATTTCTTCTCCACAGTCAATAGATTTCATCCCTGTTCTGATCGTGATCTTATTTTTTGTAGGCATATTGTTTTCTACATCATTAAAGGCATCTCGGGCATTGAGCAAAAAGTTGATCAGTACCTGTTCCAACTGCTGTTTATTTGCCTTAATAGGAGGCAGATCATCACTTAAATCTTTTATAATTTCGATATTATTTCTTTCGATTTGATAAGATATAAGAGAAAGGCTGCCAGTAACTACATCATTGATAGAAATGTCTTCAAAAATATAGGTATCTTGTCTGGCAAAGGTGAGGAGGTTCTGGATAATCCCTTTGCTTCTCAGACCGCATTTTTTTATATCCAACAGCAGGTTATAATGCTTATGTGTCTTAGGTGTCCGCCGTAAAATCAAATTGCAGTTGCCGATCACCGCAGTCAAAGGGCTGTTCAATTCATGGGCAACTCCGGCAGCCATTTCGCCAATAGCGATCAGTTTTTCCGATTGATACAGCTGAGACTCCATCCGTCTCCTGGCAGTAATATCGGTGATATATACAACCATGCCATACAGTTCCTGCCGTTCGTTATATATGGGATAAGCACTGATATTGAATATGTTTTTCGTTTGAGGATCTGTCACTTCGCGGACTGCCATCTGCCCGCTTTCGAAGGCTTCAACAGCAGGGCAAAAACGGCACTCATCACCGCAACAAGCAAAGATTTCATAACACTTATATTGCCCAGCATTTTTCTTGATCAAGGAGTTCTGCTTATTACAACGCAGTACATTAAAAGAACGATCAATGATAAAAATATCACCGGCAACCGCTTTAAATGTTTCCTCCCATTCCCTTTCACTTTCGGAAACCTTACTGTATAAACGAGCATTATGGATGCAAACCGCTAGCTGATCCGCCAACTGCTGAGCAAAAACAGCATCGTTATCTGTATAAACATAGGCTTTAGTACTGCCGAAGTTAAGGCTGCCTATAGCCTCGTTATTGATCAACATCGGTGCCATAATGGAAGTTCTGATACCGATTGAGCGCAGGTCATCATCCTCCTGGTATTTATGAGACTCATTCCAGATGTCAGGCCGTAATATACAGCGCTTTTCCTTGATCGCCTTCCACGGTGCAGAATTGTAGTCAGTAATTACCCAACCGGTACCAAGTATTTTCTGGTCTTTAGGCATGCTTGAAGTAATAACCAGTGAATTATTCTCAATCAGACAGAAACTTAACAGGTCATATGGCA
>LFTQ01000214.1:8035-8950 GCA_001513545.1 Clostridia bacterium DTU068
GATGGATGATGGCAAGGCGCTGATTCTGCCTGGTAAGTTCCTCTATGGCATGTTCTATTCCAATATCGTCAGGTTTATTGGTAGGTTCTGTGCTGTAGTCAGAGGTCTGGCCAAAATGTGAATCCTGATATTCGATACTCATGGTCTCCCTCCATTTTACAATTTTATTACCTTACATTTAGATACCTTCATATTACTCCCGATAGCACAGCCGGTAATATTTTTTAATTATGATTAGGTTAACAGAGTTAGGAATAGAGCGAAGAAGTCGGTTTATTTTCATGTGTAACTGTCAGCGTTCTGTCTTATTTGATTACCTGTACTGAGGCATGAATGATATGCTACGGTCATAATAAAATGCATAAAACTTAAGCCCCCTTAACAACAATGGTGTCTACCATACTTAAACCTGTTTCGACAATAACTCAAACAATACCTTTTTTTATGCCTGATATCTGCATGTATAATGACTAAAAAAGGTTTCAAGCATTAATGCCTGAAACCTTTTTTTCTGGATTTATGGTGTCGGAGGCGGGACTTGAACCCGCACGGTTGTACCACACGCCCCTCAAACGTGCGCGTCTGCCAATTCCGCCACTCCGACATGTTTAACAGCACTATAGTATTATAAAAAGAAACCTTACTTTTGTCAACATATGAGCTTACACACTGAGATACTTCTCTTAGCAGCCGGAGCAGCCGCTGCAGCTGCCACGGGAGCAGCCACTAGAAGCAGCGGAGCCCGCACCATCACCACCAGAACCACCCTTGATAAAAGATATACCGGTAAAAAGCTGCTGCAGGTTCCCACTGTGGCAGGAAGGGCAAACAGCCTTTAATCGATCTGATACTGTAGTGAACTGTGAAAACCGGTGTCCACAGTTTTTGCACTCAAAATCATAGGTCGGCAATCCT
>LFTQ01000130.1:0-20490 GCA_001513545.1 Clostridia bacterium DTU068
CTAGTAGTCAATAAACGGGCTGCTTTTATCCTTCTGTTTTTTGTCCTCATCATCCCCTCTTTTCTGCTCAAAGACAAGGTGGGGGTTTTTTACAGTTTAGAAAAAGGGTTATCCAAGGAGATCACTGCGGTGGCCGACAGTGAGAAGTTGAGAAAAAAACATGGTGTAGCTGAAGTGGTCTATCTTATAGTTGAAGATAAAGGTTTAAAAACAGAACAAACCCTTACAGAACAACTGAAAACCATCCCTGAGGTCAAGACGGTTAATTCCCTAGTTGAATATACCGGAGCTCAGATCCCGGAATCGTTTATTCCAGAAGATGTATCTCAAGCGTTCCGCGCTGGTAATTATGCCCTCTGCACCATAGAACTGGGGATTGGACAGGGTGACTCAAGAATCAGTAGCACCCTCAAACAAATCAAGGATACTGCGGATTCCTTATATGATGAAGTTTATCTGAGCGGTGAGGCATCCCTTACCCAGGACCTAAAGGAACTCACCACAAAAGACCTGTCCAGGGTAAATACCTTCTCTGCAATGGCTATCGCTGTGATCGTTGCCCTAACATTTACATCACTTTCACTGCCTATCATTCTGGTAATGGCTATCCAGTTTGCCATTTGGCTCAACCTATCCGGAGCGTTTCTAAGCGGTACTGAACTTTATTTTGTCACATATTTAGTGCTGGGTTCTGTACAACTGGGAGCAACAGTTGACTATGCCATTTTGCTCACCAGCAAATATAAAGAGGCCCTCCAGGAACACCCCCCTCTAGAGGCTATGCGCCAAGCAGTAGAAAAAAGCGGGCGTTCCATTCTAACCAGTTCACTGACCCTGACTGTTGCTACTATAGCTGTAGCACTTGTTTCCAAAATAAAAATGGCTGGTCAGATGTGCGGCATGCTGGGGATCGGCGCTTTTATCAGCATGCTTACCATCATCTTCATTCTGCCCGCCCTGCTTCTGCTGTGCGACAAACTGGTTAGATACACCAGTTGGAAGTGGCCAACCCATCACCGGGACAGTCTGCGGCCTGTTGATGATATCAGCTGATCAGGCCTTAATGCCAGCTCCAGTTTAAGAATAATAGACTAGTAGTACAAAAAAGGAGGACAAAATCATGAGAAAACCCATACTTCCCTTGCTGTTGGCCTTTTTATTGGTTTTTCCACAGCCTGCCCTGGCAGCTGTAGAGAAAAATGAAACAGTCTACTGCCTGCTTGACAACAACGGAACTGTAAAAGAGGTACAGGTGGTAAACTGGGCATATGGAGCACCTGAGGGTGATAGCTGGACCGATTATGGCAATTACAGTGAGGTCAAAAACAGCACCTCCAGCAGCAAACCTAAAATTGAGGGCAACCGGTTGATCTGGCCGGCCACAGCCTTCCAGCAGGATGGTTTATTCTACCAGGGAAGTACAGATCAAGAACTGCCCTTTAAAGTGAGCATCGATTATACATTGGACGGTAAGCCTATTAAACCGGAGCAATTGGCAGGAAAAAAAGGAAAAGTAAAGATAACTATTCATCTGGAAAACCTCACCAGGCAGCAAACAAAGCTATCCTATAAGGATTATCAGGGCATAACACTGTCTACAGAAAAAACACTCTACACTCCCTTTGTCTTCCAGGTTTCTACTTCACTTTCTGCAGGCAAGTGGAAAAATATCAAATCCCCAGGGGCCACTCAGGTGGTAGTAGGTGATGAAATCCAACTGGGCTGGATGGTATTCCCCTTCCCCACAGCTGATATCACTCTGGAGATGAGTGGGGATGAGATCGAGTTAGAACCGTTCGAGATCGTTGCTCTTCCTTCGCTCAGCGCTTTATCAGAATTGGACCTGTCAAAATTGAATATAGATGGTAAAGTTTCACCATTATTCAGCGGCCTTTTACAGCTGGAAAACTCACTTGATAAACTGAGCTCAGCAGCTAATGAAATCGCAGAAAACCAGAAAAAAATAGCTGATGGTTCTAGACAGCTTGCGGCTGGCTTGCAACAGTTAGAAGAGGGTATGCAAACACCCTATGATGTTTCCGGACAGTTAGCTGCTGGATTGAATGAGTTGAGCGATAATCATCAACAACTGGCTCAGTCAAATGAGCAGTTAACCCAACAGTTAATTGGATTCTTGGACCAATACTTGAACCAATACTCTCGATTTATGAACGAAGACCAACTAAATAAATTGAAGACTTTGAAAGATGGTATTACACAGATTAATAACGGAATCCAAAAGGAAAAAGATGCTCTTAATAAACTTTCAGCTGCTGCCAGCGGGCTTAACAGCGGTCTAGGTGAATTACAGCAGGGCATTCAATCCCTTTCCCAGCAGACACCGGCAATCAGCAGCGGTCTGAATGAATTAGCTAAAGGCCAGGAGCAGCTGGCAGATGGCATTGCTGCAGCGGCGGATGGTGTAGCAACAATGAGAAATGAGGCCGGAGGCCAGTATAATGAACTGATGAGCAGTTTGGCAGCTATTGATGAACTGGAAGTGCTAGCTGACAACTACAAATCATTTATGGATAACACCAACAACCAGAACAGCAAAGTTCAGTTCCTTCTCCGTACAGAGGGAATACAGATGGATGAACCAAAAAACGAACCTTTGCCTGAAGAGCAGAAAAAATCTATGTGGGAATCAATCATCAATTTTTTCCAAAGATTTTTTAATTAGACCGCCAAATTATCGGTTTTTATCTTGCATCATGCCGGAAAAGGGGTTAAGCTAACAAAGGAGCAACATTCCTTAGATAAGGTGGTGGTTGGATTGACTAGGTTCCAGCTTCTTTTCAACCTGGCCAGCAGGATCATTCAAGCTGGACAACTGCGTTTGATCAAAGCACTGCGGGAAAAGCAGTTGGGAAGCGCAGAAGCCAACGTCCTGATGTTTCTCTATACCAATGGTGAAGGGGTTAAACAGGATGACATCGTAACCGGTATCGCTGTCAGCAAACCGGCAATTTCCAGGACCATCATGTCACTGGAGAACAAAGGCTATATTGTTCGCAAACTCAACACTTTAGATAAAAGATCCTATCTAGTCTATCTCACAGAAAAAGCCCGCAGAGAAGAAGAGTATATTCAAAAGCAGTTCGAAGAACTGGTAAGAGTTGCTGCTATCGGCATCCCAGATGATAAAATTGAAGAATTTATTGATATTTTTCAGAAGGTGGCAGAAAATCTAGACAACCACAGAAGGGCATTACACGATTAAAGCCTATTCCGTCAAAGCGGTCGATTAAAAATTTCAATGCCTTTTGTGGGTGGTTTCACTTTATCTATTGATAAAAATAACACCACCAATGATCAGGATAATCCCTATCAATTTATTTAATGTGATCGGCTCTTTGAAAAGAAAATAGGAGTAGAGCAGAACCACTACATAGCTCAAACTTACCATGGGATAAACATAACTTAAATCTTCCCTGGTCAATGCTTTCATCCAGGTAAAAAAACCTGCTGCATAAAAGGCAAAAGCAATCAGCACCTGTGGTGTCGTCACAATCCTAAAGATGTCATGCAATAATGACTGGGGTGAAACAAAGACACTCCCCAGTTTATCTGCACCCATCTTCAAAATAGCCTGCCCGGTAGCTCCCATAATAACAGAGAATAAAACCAACAGAAAACTCCGCATAGATTCATCTCCCTAAAACGGCATTTAAACCCTCTTCTGATACTCTACCACGGGAAATAATCGGAAACAAGCCACAACTCAATTTTGACTCCTGGCTTCTGTCAGCCGGCTCCTCGCTTACCGTTTCATAATCTCCTTTTAATTAATTGCTCATCTGAATTTATCCCCCCTCTTTTTGTTATTTATTATCATTTATGTATTAATAAGAGATCACTCGGAGATGCTAATAGAAAGTTTCAGAACCGGACTACCGCTATTAAAGGGGGAAGCTGTGTGTCCTTTGTGAAACTTCATGCTAATTGATGACCTAGCTATTGACAATTGTATTAATAACCTGTATATATAGGTATAGACGCATATATATTATAAAAAGGAGGAATAAACCATGTCAAAACTCCAAGAAGTAAGAGCAATGGTGGAAGAGGGTAAAACTAAACTTATTGCGGGAAAGGTACAGGAAGCCCTAGATGAAGGAAATAAAGCAGAAGATATACTCCAATCGATGATAGACGCAATGGGCGTCATCGGGGACAGATTCTCAGCAGGTAAAATCTTTGTACCTGAAATGCTGATCGCAGCAAAAGCAATGTCATTAGGTGTAGATGTATTGAAACCCCATCTAGCCGGTGAGAGCACATCTTCTTTAGGCACATGTGTGATAGGTACAGTTGAAGGCGACCTCCATGACATTGGGAAGAATTTAGTGGCTCTGATGCTTGAAGGCACCGGTTTTGAGATTGTTGACATGGGTGTTGATGTCTCTCCGGAAAAATTCTTAAATGCAGCCAAAGAGAATAAAGATGTTAAATTAGTTGCTCTTTCAGGCCTTCTCACAACAACAATGCCTAAAATGGAAGAAACAGTCAAATTAGTCAAAGATAGTGGCTTACCAGTAAAAGTTATGGTTGGTGGCGCACCTGTAACAGAGGAATATGCTGCTGAAATCGGAGCAGATGGGTTCGCTCCTGACGCAGGAAGTGCCGCTGTCAAAGCAAAAGAATTGGTGAACGGGTAAAAAATAAAAAAATAAGGAGGGAGATATAAATGTTAACAAAAAAACAAAATTTAATGGAAGTCATGAAGGGTGGAAATCCGGATCGGTTCGTAAATCAGTATGAGTTTATGGAAATAATCATGGAAGTACCAATGGTAAAGGGCGTTTTTTTGGAGCCCGGTGCAGAGAGAAAAAACGCCTGGGGAGTATACTACAGATGGCCGGAAGGACATATTGGCCAGATGCCGGTGCATGGTGAACACACAGTAGTCAAAGATATCACAGAGTGGAAAAAATATGTGAAGGCACCATCGGTCGAATTTTCTGATGAAGAATGGGCTGCAGCTGTAGAACATGCCAATTCAGTGGACAGGAACGAGCAATTTGTAACAGTGCCATACTTTGGCGGTATGTTTGAAATGTGTCACAATCTTATGGGTATGGAGAATACCTTAATAGCTTTCTATGAAGAACCTGAACACTTGCATGAACTGATTGAGTTTATCACTGAATATGAGTTAGCCTACGCCAAAGAAGTAATCGAACATATCCATCCTGATGCTCTATTCCATCATGATGATTGGGGCACCCAGAGAAATTCCTTCTTATCTCCCGAAATGTTTAAAGAGTTCTTTGAAGCACCTTACAAAAAAGTATACGGTTTCTACAAGGACAATGGTGTAGAACTTGTTGTTCACCACTGTGACGCCTATGCGGCTAATCTAGTACCCTCTATGATTGAAATGGGAATAGACATCTGGCAGGGATGCATGACAACCAACAATATCCCAGAACTGATCAAGAAATATGGTGGACAAATCACCTTCATGGGAGGCATCGACAGCGGTGTTGTCGACTTCCCGGCTTGGAACCAAGAAATTGTTGATAGAGAAGTAGAGAAAGCCTGTAAAAATGGAAAGATATATTTTATTCCTTCATTAACCCAGGGTCTGAATATAAGTTCATTCCCAGGTGTATATGAGGCAGTAAGTGAAACCATCGACAAAATGAGTAAAAAAATGTTCTAAAATAATAGGAGCATAAAATACCCCCCTTTTTGCTATGCCGATCAGAAAGAGAAACCTACATGGTTTCTCTTTCTCAATTTGGCAGGCTCCTCTCCCCTAGCTAAGGATCGCACTTTTACACTCAAATTTATATGCTCCGGCTGCAGTATTCAGTTTCAGTCGAAACAGAGTTGATGTGGTGTTATGAAGTATGATCAGTGATAATAGCGATATCCCGTAATGCGCATCGGTTCCGGTCTTCTCCCCAAATTCAACACCCATACCACAATCCAACCATAAAGGAAATTGGATAATGCAACTTCAACAAAATGAGCTCTGGAGATTACTTCAGGCATATATGGATTCGGCAGCAGGAGCAACCCCCCCATAAGTATCGCATAGAGCAAAGAGACAGCAAGCCCGGTTTCCCACAGAGAACCCTTCATCATGCGAATAACAGGAAGTGCCAAACCCACCCAGATCAATGCCCTTAAGCCCTGAAAAGGAAGGATCCATGGGGGCATTTCAAGCCCGGTATAAAACTGCTGGAAGGCATCCCCTGCCAGGGGCACAAAGACAAACATACCAAATCCGATATAAATAAGAATGTAAATGACCGCCAGCAGTGCCAATTTCCAGACCCACTGCACCACCGGCATATTAAGTCTGGTATTGATCTCCATCAAATATAACTCTTTCTGCTTCATCCTGCCGTGCACCAACACAGCTAAAGGTGAAAATAGCACCGCCACAATGGCTCCCTGCAGAAACAGCCTTGGAATCGCCTCTGTAGGAACAATATCCACCAGGTATTTCAGAAAAACAACGGTTTCAATCTGGGATAGAAAAGTCATAATACCGAATAACACAACAGCTATGGTCAAGACAAGCGGCCAACCTGACCACCTGGAACGGATAATCGGGTAGCTCACAGCAATGCTGAAAAGACAACCAACACCAAAGAGTGATAATAATTCAATAGCCTGATTCGTCTGCTGCCCTGTATCAGCTAAACCGACTGCTAAAGAGGCAACAGACATGATAATTATAAATAGTACTGCTAATAAGGCAATTCTAGTAATAAAACCAAGACTGGTTCTCCAGGCCATTCCTTCTTTCCTCCTCAAGTAGATAAAAAGATAATAGCTGCCTATAATTAATTCCCTGTCCCATCAGCTGATTCCTGCTGCAAAGAAAAACATATATCATTGACTTTTCCTGCTTTTTTCTGCCTATATTGCCTTTTATTATATGTTTTATACATCACTGCCTGCCTCAACTGTTCGAGCATACAAAGACCTCCTTTAGGATGGACGATGGTTAATCTATTCCCTATCCTTCGCCTGACAACCTTTGATTTATCATGCACTTATGGTACTATCCTGCTGTGTTAGCCTTGACTTGCAGAAAATAAAAAAAGCCCTCAACGGGCTTGGTAAATCTACTTTTCTTTATTAGTTAAGGTAATTTCCGATAATAGAAAACCGCCAAAATGCCTGAAGCCACACTGACAAGCTGTGGGCTGCTGACAATAACATTGGAGATTCCGTACTGCCACATGCTGTCTATTTCAGCATTATCCAGTGGGTACTGAAAGCCTTCTAGGGACACCCCGGAAGCCCTATCCCCTATAGCCAAGACTGAAACTGTTTTCCCTATTCTCCCTGAAAGCTTTAAAACATCTTTCACCAGGTAAATGGACAGCACAGGTGAATCAAACTGCACAGTTTTGCCCTTCTTTACTAAATTAGCCGCGCTGTAGAGATTATGAAGGGTATGATCCAGCCGTGAACCTGTGCCCCCCCAAATAGTGATCTCTTCAGCACCTAACTTTTCAGCTAATTGTAAAGAGATCTGGGTATCTGTGGGATCCTTTTGGGAAGGATAGCGAGATAATTGAACACCCCGCTGTTCCATAAACTTTAGGTCATCACTACTGACGGAGTCCATATCTCCCACTACCCAATTCGGTAAAATGCCCAGTTTCCTGGCCCAGCCTGTACCACCGTCCACACAGATGATCTGCTCAAAACCCTCTTTATGTTCCTGATACCATTCCAAATCCCCGTATTCTCCATTGGTCATGATCAATACCTTCATCACAGCCAGCCCTCCTCTTCCACACTCCGGAAAAAGGCATCTACATTCTCATGTTTTGCGTCAAGAGGAACATGGCATCCGGAGCCCAGGATAAAACCGCCGTCTTTTCCCAGCTCATGCAGCAGTTTGCGGCAGTATTCCCACACCTGCTCAGGTTTTCCCAGTGTAAACAATGGAGCACCGACATCCCCGATAATACAGCTGTGGCCGCCGAGGATCCTGTGAGCACGAAAGATATCAGTAGTGCTGTCCAATTCGATCACTACTTTTCCAGGGGGGAGCTCCCGGAAGTATTCCAAATTTTTTGTCCAATCGCTGTCCAGGTGAAAAATAGGAGTGATACCCGCATCAAGCAGCCCAAAAACAGTTTGCCTTATAGAAGACCACACAAACCGCTCAAATAAAGGCACAGAGATAAGCTGGGAGGTGAGTCGTGCTGTCCCGATGAACAACCTGGGAATTCCTGTTTTCCGAGCACAAGCAATTCCATCTGCGACCAAAGCTTCTGTAACAACTTCCAGCACACGGTCCAGAAGAGATGGCACCTGATACATATCCCTAATAAACTGTTCTAAAGAGCGCATCATGCAGAGCAGGGGTGATGCTAAAACAATAAACCCGCCATATAGAAAAGTTTGCCCCCGCTGTCTAGCCCTGTTAATCTGACCATTCAAAACATCCAACTGCAGGCGGCGGGCTTTAGCAATCTCCTCATCATCAACTTTGTGCACACGTTTATGAAATTCATTTAGAAAGGTATGGTAACCTGCTTCCAGGATCAATCCATAATCATCCCGAGTAATAGCTTCGTACTCCAACATCTGATACTCACTGTCAGGAGGTAGGTCCACACCGGGCATCATCGGTTTCATAAAACCAATGGTTTTTTGGATTGGCCCGTGAAATACAAAATAGACGGAACGCATCACATCCCACCGTGGATACTCCTGGTGCAGATGATCAAATGCCATTTCCGCTTTATCATAGTCATACATAAATTCATAATTAGATAAACCTGCCCTTCTCCCTGCATAACTCTCTATAAGAGGTGCACAGGGAACCCGGTCCGGTTTACCTAACAAAATCGCAGTTTGCAGGCGCTGCTCAGGGGTCAAATAGAAATCACATCCTGCATCTTTGATTGCTGAAAATCAAAACCAAAATACTCAAACTTAACTTTCTCTCCCGGTTCGACAACCACAAAATCTTCATCCCACTGTCCGGATAGAGACTTATCAAGCACTTCAAGTGTACCCTTTATTACCTTATGCTCCAGATCAAAGCGGTCAGCAAGCTTTTGCACCGCATCCATCATATCAGACATGGTTTCTTTACTAGCTATTCCAGTATCAATTACATCAAAGCTTTTATATCCTTTCAACATAACTTTGAAAACCATGTTAGATTTGTCATAACCGTATTTCATTACACAACGGTTATATTCCACCGCTAAACCGCTGTCACTGTTCATCCAGCCTTTGGTCAGGTAATAGGCACGCCCCTTTGTGCTGAGATCCTTCCTGCGTTGATTCCCTCCCAACAGGAGAGAAATACAATCATCCATTTTGGGAATGATCAAGCGAGCATAGCGAGAAGATAGGCCAAGCACAGCATTGCCACAGTAACCGAACAAAAGTAAAATATTATCTTCATCTTTACCGCACTTGTCGATCTCTTTCTGCAGCTCGTGCCGTAATCTTTCAGGATATTTGTGCAGTGATGATGACATCCATAAAAAGGGGTATTTGCACTGTACTTTATCTGCCACATACATAATTTCATCTTTTATCGTTTCACAAGCAATAACTGTTGTCATACTACACCTACCATTGTATTCGAACATGAATTTACATCAATGTTTAGGATATGCCGGCACACTTCCACACCATAAGCACAATCATCAACCCAATAATCAGCACCCACATATTCTTTAACATCTTCGTTAACCATACCACCGATCATTACCTGCACCCTACTGCGCAAATTGCTTTTGTTCAGAGTGTCAATAATTTCACGCATAACTTCATATGAGGAAGTCAGTAGCCCAGAAAGGCCGAGAATTTTTGCCCCTGTTTCCTGTACAGCATCAACGAAAACATCTGGAGGAACATCAACCCCCAGATCGATGACTCCGATCCCCCTGGACCTCAACAATCCTTTAATAATGTTTTTCCCAATATCATGAATATCATGTTTCACAGTACCGATTATTACCTGAGGCTTTTGTTCAGATGCGCTTTCTTTAGTGATCGGTATGAGCGTAAGAACCCTCTGAAAAATAAGTGAAGCCATAATGAGGTCCGCGATGTAGTAATTTTCCCGTTCATAAAGCACGCCTACTCTTTTCATCCCCTGGTGTACATCTTCAATCAGATCCAGTGGGCTGATACCTTTATTCAGCCCCATTTTTACCAACCTAATTACCTTCTCTTCATCCAAAGTTTCCACAGCAGTAACAAGCATCCTCCGGGTATTAACCAATAGATGACCCCCTTTTATACTGATCTGGGTAACATTCTTTATAAATTGAGAAGTTTTTGTTCCTTAATATACTGTGCGGATACTGCGTGCAGCTGCACATAGTCAGAACGGCAAAATATCTTACCCCAACCGATGGGTTTCTGCTCTGCTGAGAATAATTTCTGCTCAATCACCAGCAAAGGACTGCCTGGAGTAATCCCCAGTTGATCGGCAATCTCCTGATCAGAAGCCTCAGCACAAATTGTAACTTCATTTTTTACAGAGAACAATTCACCATGTTTGGCAACCATTTTTGCGAATGGAATGTACTGGAGTTCCTTTTCGATTAAAGGCTTACCTTTAATATAAGGCATATATTTGATATCATAGGCGGCTGGCTGATCCCCAGAATAAAGAAGCCTCTTTATAACTATCACTTTTTCTTCATTCGGTAGGGACAGCATACCCTGCACCTGTGGGTCCGGATCCACAATAGTAACACCCAGCAACTTGACTCCCTGCTGATAATCGCTGATAATATCCGTTTCGTCAAACTGCATAGTCAATAGATCATAACGTGGGTATTCTACAAAATTACCCTTTCCAGGCACAGAACGCAGGTAACCGGCCTGAGCAAGCAGTGCTAAACCCTGCCGGACCGTCATTTTACTGGTGTTGTACTCTTCACATAAGCGGGACTCAGATGGAAGCATATCTCCCGGTTTATACTTCCCTTTCTTTATTAGTTTGATCACATCTTCTGCAATCCGGTAATATAAAGGTTGCACTTTCATCACACCCATGTTTCTTTATTTTAAATTACACCTTTATAATCTAATTTTCAATTGAAATTCCAGACCATTTAAATTTACATATACCAGTATATACAATAGCATATAAGTCTTAAAGTATCAAGGATGATACCTGTCTGCCGAATCAGATACCATAACACCGAGACGGCAACCTCTCTTTGCCGCTAGCAGGAGAGTATGGAAATAGAACAGTATTGTTACTTTGGATGTTAACCTGTTATAACGTATCTATACAAGATCAGATAAAAAACATCACCAATACAAATTGCTGCTGTAATCTTCTGTTTTATATGTTTCAGTTGCAACAATGTAGGGAAACACATCATTAAAGGCATCCCATACTTTAATAGCAATATACAACTCTACCTGGTTGTCCATTCGTGAAAAATCAATATTCAACAGCTGTTTTATCTTATTAATTCTATAGTAAAGGGTATTGACATGAATATGCAAGATTTCTGCCGTAGTTTTCATGCTAAAACCGGTATCGAGCAAAGTCCTGAGAGTCGGCAATAATGTGCTGTCTGCATCTCCATTCTCCCCGATCAACTGGCCGAGGTATTTTTGACAATAAGCTTTTATATTTTCCGGTGACTGTGAGAAAACAAAACTGTAAATACCCATGTCAGAAAAATGCTGTATAAAACTCTTTTTCCCCATCAGCCTAGGTATGGTCAGTGCAACACGCGCCTCATTAAAGCTGCTGTTCAACTCTGCCACCGGGTATGATCGCCCTATACCCAAAGAAGTAACTATATCAAATTTTTTTTCCACACTATCTTTATAACCAGCGATATCCAGATAACCAAGCAATTCCCTCCATATTTGAGGAAGGCCTTTTTCTATTGGGAGAATGACCAGGACATAATTGTTCCACTGAATACCAACACATTCCATCTTCCTTTTTCTTAAGCATTCGATTGCATAAGAGCAAACCGGCTGCTTATCTGACAACTGCTCATACTGTTCAAATTCCTGCAATAATACTAAGTGAAGTTTGTTTTTATCCAGCCCGCCGTCACCTATAACGAGAAGATCTTGTGAACTGATATCGCTGTTAAAAAACAATAGATTAGTTAATTTCTCTTTAAGGTCATGTTTACATTCATATATTTTTGTGAAATAGCACTTAACGGCCAATTTTGCTTCTTTGATAACAGCTATTGTTTGACACAATAGCTGTTCGGGTAGGTTTTCTACTATAATAAAAGCATAAGATTTATTGCATCTAATACAGTAATAAAGTGTGGCGTTTTTACTGTCATAATAATGTTCTTTCCTAAAAACTATAGTTGGAATCTGTATAGACCTTTTATCAATTTGTTTAGAGTGTGATATTGTCGGATGGTATATCTGTCCATGATCATCTGTAATAATAATTGGGTTATTTATCTTATTCTCTAGATAAGATGCCACAAAAGATAGGCCATTGTCTAATACTCCGTCTACCAACATATAAGCATCTTTTGATATCACAGACTAGACACCCCTCACTTTCACAACCATATGACAGACTTCGACAAATGCTTGTACATATTATAACAAATAATCTTACGAATAATCTATTAAATAAAAAAGGGAGATGGTTTCAAGTAAAAGTAGGTCGTTCCTTACGTAGAGTTTGTGGTACGGACTGACATGTTTTTAAATCCATTACAGGCCAAGTTTGGGGTCCAGGGCAATTAGGTATTAGTCCCATAATCCATTAATACAAAGCGTATCATATACTTTTATGGCTAAAAAGAAATTCAATTTGGTGTCTATTTTAGACATGTTGACCCCAAGGATTTCTTCAATCTTGGTCAGCCGGTAATACAGTGTGTTAATGTGAATAAAAAGACTATCAGCAGCAGCCTTACGGTTAAAGTTATTATCAACGAGTAATCTAAGAGTTGTCACTAACTCAGAGCCATATTTTTTATCGTAGTCTATTAATCTGCCTAAAGTCTTTACACAGTATTCTTTAATATATTTTGGATTACTAGAAAAAATTATTGTGAATATTCCGAGATCACCGAATTTTTGGACATAATTCTTCCTTCCGAGAAGCTTAGGCAGTGTAAGGGCGATGCGGGCCTCATGATAGCTTTTTTGTATGTCTAATAATGGATATATTTGACCTAAACCCAGGGAAGCCTTCATATTAAATCTATCCTCAACCATTTTTTTATACTTGGAAATATCGTCTATTTTCAACTTTACTGGATATATATCTAGAGCATTGTTATTAATATAAGCTGGGATAATAAGTGTTAGGGACTCCTGCAGACAAACAGAAATAACATCTATTTTTCTTTTTTGCATATACTCATATGAATAGGAACTAACCAGTTTCCAATCAATTTCTGACTTTTTTCCCTCAAATTCTATTATAGAGGCCAAATAAGGTTTGTGAATGTCCAGATTTTTGTCACTGAGTTTAATTATATCTCTGATATCGGCATCGCTTTTAAGAGACAAGTAATCCGCCAGTTCCATTTCAAACTTATTCATATCCTTATTAATCTTTGAAAAATAACACTTGACAGCCAGTTCTGCATTATTAAGAATACAGATGGCATGATGAATCATTTCAGCGGGAATGTTTTTTACTATTATATATGCGCTTAAACTGCCAAAACCGACATGGTAATAAAGTCTGCTGTCTGTTTTATGATAATAATACTTGTTTTCTTGAATATGTGATGGAAGTTGAATAAACATATCATCAATCTTAAGATTGCCGCTTGTAACTGGATAGTGTATTTTACCCGTGTTATCTGTAATAAAAACATGCCGCTTGATTGCTTTTTGCAGGTATACACCTACAAAAGGCAGTCCTTCCTCAAGTACACCTTCTATCAGTTGAAATGCATCTTTTAATACCAGTGACATGTTCTCACCTCATAAAAAATATGCTTTATTGCATTAACCTTAGCAAAAGTCAGGCCAATTATTTGATATTGTCGTTATTAGGTTTTATGATCAAAAAGAATCTCATATTAGAACATTTATACTACCGCTATGATAAAATTCAGTTAATTTGTGCTATAATGAGAAAAAAGGTGAATAATGTTAAATTTTCGACAAACTCTACTGCTGGGAGGTATCTGATGGCCGCCATGAAGTCCTCGGAAGAAAAAAGGAGTCCTACTACTCTTACTATTAGTAAGAGAAATGGGATACTATCAGAATGCCCGAAACAAGATATAAATTTGTTGGTTGAGAGAATTAAAAAAGATAAAAAAGAAATAATGGGAAAACGGGTTAACCCATCTATTTTCGAAGCGATTCGTCCAGAAATAATTGACTCATGGATCAGATCATATTATTACGGGCTTGATCATCTAAATTTTAAAGATGGTCCGGTTATGGCCAAACCTAAATTTGAGGAGCTTCTCAGCAAAGAAGATTATTTAATTAAAGCAGCGCACCCGTATATAACAAAACAGAAAGATATGCTGTCTGACACTGATTTTTTGATTCTTTTAACTAATGCATACGGGGTGCTGCTTAGTGTAGATATCAGTAATAAAAAAGTGTTAGAGCATGTTAATAAAAAGTTTAATCTAGTTCCGGGTGTTGTTTGGACAGAACAAACGGTGGGTACCTGTTCCCATGTCATGTGCCGTTTGCTAAAGGGTCCAATACAGTTATGCGGGCCGGAGTTCTATTCCCATATTTTTTACGACGCCACATGTTCATCGGCTCCGATCTATGACATCTATGGTAATCTAGCAGGAAGTTATACTATTGTGAGCCCTTTTTCATGTGATCAAAACCCACACCTATTGGCTTTAGCGGTTCATACAGCCTGGAATATTCAAAAAGAATTACAATTGAAGATCAATAATGAACTGCTTTGCGTTGCTCTAGATGCAGTCAATGATGCTGTAATCACTGTGAACAAAAGTGGTGCTATTATTTGGGCTAACCTTGAAGCAAAGAAGATATTCACTGGTTTAGATAGAGATATCATCGGTATGGACATCGAAAATGTTTTGGGAGCACAAACACTGATCAATTATGTGCTGCAGTCGGGAAATCCTGTATTTGATACTGATATAGAAATTAGGAAAACAAAACAAAAACTTTGCCTGCACTCTGTGCAGCCGGTAAGGGATCATGTCGGAAAGATTTACGGTTGTCTGTTGACATTAAAAAAAGTGAACCAGAGATCCAGGAGATCCCTGAAAAGTAACCATGCTAAAAGCGCAGAAACCAGATATACCTTCGACAGCATCATAGGCAGTTCCGCCATATTCTTAAAATCAGTAAATATGGCTAAAAAGCTGGCCCGATCTGATGTCAATATACTTATTCAGGGTGAAAGCGGTACAGGTAAAGAGATGTTCGCTCAGGCGATTCATCATGAAAGCAGACCTGATGGACCTTTTATCGCAATTAATTGTGCAACTCTTCCTAAAACTTTGATTGAAAGCGAACTGTTTGGCTATGAAGGAGGATCCTTTACCGGTGCTCAGCGGCAAGGTCGTCCGGGTAAAATTGAACTGGCTCATGAGGGAACCCTGTTCCTGGACGAGATTGGAGACATGCCTGTGGATCTACAGCCTGTTCTTCTTAGGGTGCTGGAAGAGAAAAAAATCATGCGGGTCGGAGGCAGCAGGTACATCCCGGTTAATTTTAGGTTAATAACAGCTACAAACAAGAATTTACAAGACTTAATAAAAGAAAACTTATTTCGCCATGATTTGTATTACCGGTTGGAAGCATTTAAGATATATATCCCGCCTTTACGGGAGAGGGGTTCGGACATTGTAAGGTTAGCTAAACACTTTATTGAGACTATTGCAAAAAAACATTACATACCAGCGCCTGTATTGAGCAATGAGGCAGTATTCCATTTACTGAAGTATAGTTGGCCTGGTAATATAAGACAGCTGGAGAATGCAATGCTTTTTGCCGTTAACATGTCCAATGGTGGAGTTATCAAACCTGAAGACCTACCGGTGGAGATAACTGAAACAGAGATAAGCCATTATACAGTAGACCCCGATTTGAAGCTTGATTCAGCAGGTATCAAAAACAATCTTTCAATTAAAGAGATGGAAATAATAATGATTATCCAAGCACTGCTGCAGACAAATAATAATGTATCTGAAGCTGCCAAGATATTAAATTTGAGTAGATCTACATTATATAGAAAAATAAAGGAGCATAACCTTTTTGGTGAAATAAGGAAAAAGAGAACCTGAACTCAGGTTCTCTTTTAATACCAAATTAATGGGTACAACATTTTGAACAGATTTCAGCCGGCTTTTATTTTATTCTGCTGCGGCGTATTGTCCGGCAAGACGGGCAAATGTAGCAATACGCCCAAGTGCAAGGCCGCCGAACATCTGGGGATAACTAAAAGCAAAGAAGGAACCGCTGTCATTCCCGGCGGCGTACAGTCCCGGTATTGGATCTAAATCTTCATTTAGTACTTGCATTTTTGTGTTTATCCTCAAGCCGGTAATATTGCAGAGGAGCGCAGATGAGAGCTTGGCAGCGTAGAACGGCGCCTTCTCCAGAGTTGACAGACGAAAAGCCACTTTACCAAAATCATCATCATTACCCTTCTTCGCCAGCTCATTATAGCGGGCTACCGTAGCCTTGAAGGTATCAACGGGTACACCCATCTTCTGAACAAGCTCATCAATGGTATCTGCCTTTATCAGCAATCCCTGTTTGATGAAGTTTTCCAATTCTTTTTCTACATAATCCAGTCCGTCCCTGGGTGGGGCCCCCGGGTGAGGTACTACCCTGGAGCAAATAGTAGTATGGAATCTTGTGATGTCTTCTTTCCATTTGCCATCCCATACCTGCCACCAAATATGCCCCGGCTGCATCACACCGGCACTGCAAATGTAATCATAGGGCAGGTCTTCATTAACAAATCGTTCTCCATGTATGTTGACACGCAGGAATGGCTGGCTGCCAATGCGGAGATACCCCCCTTTCCAGGGAGCTCCCAATTTACCATCTTTACCGACTAACCCACGATCGAAAACCATCATTGCTTGAATCGGGTCAATAGCCGCCCCGACCCATAGGGCCATTTTAATACCATCCCCTGTGTTTCCCGGAGGGGCTATTGAACTGCTGGAGTACTGTGCTATCGGGCAGAGCTCTTTAATCATTTCCTCGTTTCTTGCATAGCCTCCCGTACACAGTATGATCCCTTTATTAGCGTTAAACCTAGTATAGTTTTCCGAGCTGCCGGCTATTACGCTGGTAACCCTCCCTGAATTGTCTTGCTCAAGCTGTACTGCTGGCATCTTGTAATGAATCTCTACTCCCAGTTCTTTTGCTTTATTCTCTAGAACGGGAATGAACAAGGGGCTTCCATAATCACCTAAATGCCCGATTTCTTGTTTCGGGGGTTTGATAACTACATGACCAACCGCATAGGATTTATAGTACCCCTCTTTAAGGTCTGTTTCCAGTATGGTCTCATAACCAGCAGCTTCCATAAGGGACATGAACCAATCCATAAACTCGCCGCTTCTATCAGCCCACAGATTTACTAAGCGCTGGTCAACAAGGTGACCCCCGTACCTGCATATCTCTGCAACAGCTTCATCCCTGTCAATTTCAATTCCCAGCTCTTTTTGTAGACTGCTGTTAATGGCAGCCATCCACATGGCACCTTTTGTAGGCTGATCCCCTTTCTCCACTAGGATGGTTTTAGCACCTGCCTCCGCAGCAGATACCGCTGCAATCAGTCCACCGCATCCTGCACCAATTACCACTACATCCGCTGTTTTAGTGTCCTTGATCTCACTTTCTGGAATCGGATCAGGCGGCGTTAAAAAACTGGGTTCATTTGTTCCATTGGAAGCTGAAGATGATGGTTCTTTTGTTTCCTCATTACCCCCACAACCAGCTAACATCCCACCTGCAGCTACCCCAGCTGCTCCAAGGACTGCCCCTTTAATAAATGTCCTTCGTGTAACACCTTTCTGCGGCTTCTCATCAATACTCATTTGCGATTCCCCTTTCCCAAATGATTATTTAGCACTGATCCGACAATAGGACAAACTATTCCTCAAAAACAATTTATCATGTATATCGTCAAGATGCATTGGAGATCTTCTACAAAATTTATTTAAAAGGCTCATTGTATAATTAAATGCAACAGATAAAAACTAATAAAAGCACGGTAATTCCGATGTCAGGGTTAGGTCTAGCCAATCAATCCACAAAACGGAGGAATTACCAATGGTTCGCTTCCTTCATAACACAAAGAAACGAACATTTACTGCCTGAGGTTGTTGCATTTATTATTGCAATTTAAGGAGTTTATTGAAGAGCAAATGAAGGTTCTTGAGGAGGCAATCAACTGTAAAACACAATGCCAAAATAAAATAAGAGAGCCAATCAAGGCTCTCTAGAATGGTTTCTTTTTATTCTTTTGTGATAATAGGTTTAACCCTGACTAACAACATTCTTGCCGGCGAGATAACCAAAGGTAAACGCCCGGCCATGGCTGTTACCAGGTAGGTTCACACAATAGTCATTGGCGTAATAACACCCTGAGGCATTGCCTGCTGCATATAATCCTGGAATAACGTTTTTCTCTTTATCCAGCACCTGCAGCTTATCGTTGACCTGCAGCCCGCCTAATGTAACCAGCAGAGATATACCTAAAGGAGCTGCATAGAAGGGGGCCTTCTCGATAGTGGTCATACATTCGGGGCGTTTGCCAAAGTCTTCATCTACGCCTTTTTTAGCCAGTTCATTATACCGTTCCACGGTCTTCAGGAATGTATCTACAGGCACTTCCATCTTCTCTGCCAATTCCTCCAGGGTGTCGGCGCTTCTTATATAACCCTTTTCAATGTATGCCTCAACATTATCCGGGTTATGGAAACTTGACCGCATATCTTTGCATGCTACCAGATTAAATTTCGGTGCTTCCTCAGGCCATTTGGCATCCCATACTGCCCATTTACAGTGCTCTGGTTGCTGGCGCATGGCGTTACAGATAAAAGAATAAGGCAACTCCTCATTAGCATAACGCTCTCCTCTTACATTCACACCGAGCCAGGGCTGGCGCATCAATGCATCTGCAAGAATAGGAGCATCTATAACTGCAAAATCGAAGTACATAGGTGCGTGTGGTGCCTCATCTATGGCTGCACCTACCCACATACCCATCTTATGCCCATCACCGGTATTGATATTGCCATGTACCATTTCATACATATTCATGTGAATAATCTTTGATGACGGGATGAAATACTCCCGCATTTCTTTGTCTCCGCCGTAATCTCCGGTACATAGGATTACACCTTTTTTACCGACAAACTTGGTATAATTGCCTTCTTCCCCGGCAATAACACCTGTTACAGGGCCATTTTCCTCGCGGACAAGCTGGACAGCAGGTGTATTGTAGCGAAGATCTATATTAGAATCGTTTTCTACATTTTTCTTAAATGTATAAACCAAACCTGCTAGGTAGGGATCTGAACCTTTGGGCACATAGGTCAGTGCTTCTTCATTAGGCTCAATACGAAAACTCAACGTTCCAAAAACTTCTAACTTGGATCCAGGTGTGGTTGTCTCAGCGATCGGAACAGCTACTGGCTTACAGCCAACTTTTTCAGCCTTCTCCATGATCCAGTCTGCAACACTTCCACTGTTGTTAGCCCACAAGGAAATTACCCTCTGATCTCCTTTATAGGCATTATATCTCATAATCTCTTGTACAGCTTTCATCTTGTCGATCTCATTGCCGATCGATTTCTGCATTTTAGAGCCAATAGCCCCATAATCGATTCCACGGAAGTTAACATTGTCTGTCTTTTCCAGTAAAACCACTTTTGCGCCTTCCTCAGCAGCTGAAAGTGCAGCACAACAGCCACTTAAGCCAGCGCCAACCACAACAACATCTGCTTCTACAGTTTCCTTGATCTCACTTTCCGGAATCGGATCAGGGGGTGTTAAAAAACTGGGTTCACTTGTTCCATTGGAAGCTGAAGATGATGGTTCTTTTGTTTCCTCATTACCCCCGCAACCAGCTAACATCCCACCTGCAGCTACCCCAGCTGCTCCAAGGACTGCCCCTTTAAGAAATGTCCTTCGGGTAACACCTTTTTGCGGCTTCTCATCAATACTCATTCGCAATTCCCCTTTCCCAAGTGATTAAATTACATCGATCCGGCAATAAGACAGACTATTCCCAAGTAACAATTTATCAGTTATATCGTCAAGATGCATTGGAGATGTTCACAAAATTTATTTAAAAACATAGTAGAACATTCTAACCTGCAAGTTTATTCTTCAGCTGTGTTCTGCTCTTTTGCTCCCTCTGCCGATTCCAAGTCAGATTTTGTTGCTTTGCGGAACTCTCTTATACCGTTAGCTATTGACTTGCCTACAGCCGGAAGCTTTCCTGGGCCAAAAATTATCAACACAATAAACAGTATAGCCGCCAACTCCCAGGGGCCAATACTGGGTAAAAGACCAAACATGAAATCATCCTCC
>LFTQ01000130.1:20567-23283 GCA_001513545.1 Clostridia bacterium DTU068
ATCACCATTTTGCTGGCAGTTTTCCCTTTCCACCCTAACCTTCTGTGCAGATGCAGATAGAGCGCATATATGATCCAGGTGATCAGTGCCCAGGTTTCTTTGGGGTCCCAGGACCAGTAGCTGCCCCAGGCCTGCTCAGCCCAAACAGCTCCAAACACTATTGTTAATGAAAGCATCACAAAACCACCGGCTACTATCCTGTGTACGGTACCATCTGTAATTTTTGTTTCAGCTTTAGCAAGCTGCATTATAGCTAGACCTGCTGCTAGGGCAAAACAGGCGTAAGCAACTGCTGCAGTCAGAACATGAATGGTTAACCAAGGACTTTTCAGAGCAGGCATCAGTGGAGTTGCTTCCCCAAGCTGCCCCTTCATGAGTACCAAAATAGAACCAACAAGCAGAGCAGATATGAGCATAACCGCCCCACCCGCTTCTCTCATCTTTGCTTTGGCTTCATAGTAAAGATATAAAGCAACAGTCACCACAGTAAACCACAGTGTAAACTCACCACTATTAGCCAGAGGAAGCCTGCCTGCAATCATAGTACGGACGATCAATGCTGCTATATTCAGCACAAGCCCTATTTTCACCAATAAGCTTGCTGTCAACAGTGCCTGTTTTTTACCGGATTTGTTGCCAATAAAAAACAGCACCGCTCCTAATAAATATGTAATAAAAAGTGCGTAGATAATAACTGTGATTAACAATTTCATTATCTCATCTCCCTGCTACTATCAATTAAAACTGCCTTCTATCTTTTTTCCTTGAGATGGCGCTGCAAGCAAGGCTATAGTCACACCTATCACAAACATTCCTCCTCCGAAAAGTGCCAGAGGCAGCCCTGGATCTGATTTGGCTTTAAGTATTGTATATGGCTCAACACCAGCGAAAACAACATATACATTTTCATCAATTTTAACTCTTTCATCAAATTGTGCTGCCCCTACACCAAGGAGTTGTTCATTTTCATATACCGAAAAGATAATCCGGGGATTATCAGGCCGCAATGTCTTGGTAGCCATCCCGTGATTCGGGTCAAAATTAGGTATATAACGAAATACTTTTACAGTGCGTCCAGTTCCTTCCGGATTAATAAAATTCCCTTCTTTTATTAACTCCTCTACCTCACTACCGGTATCATTTGTATACTTGGCTTTAATCAAATAACCATAGCTCTGTTGATAGAATTTGACTCCCCTGTAATTCAAGGGATGATTGACACTGATAACTGCATCATCTTTTGTTACACCATTCTCAAGCACAGTTACATAAGAATTAAACTGGGAGGGAGACCCATCTTCATTAAATTCCACCTTAAAATCATCCAAATGCAGTGAAAACGGCTCTTTCATTGTTATGATTTGGGAAACATCTACAGTATCACCTGTTCTAATAGCAATCTGTGCATTCTGTCCGTAAAAGGCATGTACCAGCAGTCCTGCAAGGATAAAAACTATTCCAGCATGAAGCAGCATACTGCCTATCTCCCTGAGCCATCTATTGCTATTTTTTATTAATCGTGATTTAAACAAAATAAATCTGTTGGCAGTACACAACACCATATTTACTGATAAGATTATTAGAAGAAGTTTGAATAACCAGGTATTAAAAAAAACATCTGGTAGAAAAGCACTGCCCAATGCGGCAGCCGCCCCTACCAAAACCAGCAGTACCAAACCGGTTTTCATCGAAGATAGATACCGATAGACCTTTTTTAAAATCTCCATCTTATCCCTTCTCAATTAGTATAAGCGATTTTAAGAGAGCATACTGCCCCCTTAATAGTAACATTTATTATGATAATTTACCTTACAAAATCTTACCTGTTATTCCATCTCAATCTGTTGTCCAACTGTCATCCAATTCATCCATCCAACTGAAGTAATGGCACTGTGCGCACATCACTACAGACTGCTGATGCATGTTATGGCATAGATTACATTCCTGTTCGCCATAATGTGAATCATGAGGGTTTGAATCTTCAAAATCGGTTGCAGCAACAATACTATCCCAATCATCATGACATTCCAGACAAAAATCTCGAGAAAATTCCCGCTTTTCTAACGGGTCTTGATAATTCCCAGTGATAAATTTAACTCCTTCCCCAATTCGATCAGAAATGCTTGCTTCATGACAGTCATGGCATTCCAATTTGTCCTCAGATACTGCGTGTTTATGTGCCAGGAGATTGCTGTCATTCCAGGACTCATAATAGGATTCCATAAGGTGGCAGCTGCTGCAAAACTCCGGATTATCACTTGCTTTCAGCAAATAGATGCCTGCACCGGCTCCAATCACCACTGCTAGCACCGCTGCTATCAAAATAAATTTTTTAAAATTAAAACCCTGCTTTTTCTGTTCCTCGTTCAAAAGAAACCCTCCCAATTCGTTCATATTAAGAGCAACCTAGCAGTTATAATAGCACAGACGGTTCATTAACTGGTTTATCTTAAATTATATAACTTATCATCTTCTTTTCATATGTTGATTCCTACAACACAATGATGTTGATATTGTGTATAACACACAATGATACTAACTGCAACACAGTCTCCTATTGTCTCTGTCCTGACTGTTGCCGGTGATGCACTTACTGTGCCTACCGCCGGTTAGGTGGCCTTAGCCGACATATTGGGCGAACAAAACTGCTCCGGCAATAAACGCCGGAGCAGTTTTTTCTGTAACCTTATTTTCCATTTACTCTGCAGCTGCGTTT
>LFTQ01000055.1 GCA_001513545.1 Clostridia bacterium DTU068
ATAGTGGTTGGTCGTGGGTAGTTAGTAGTTGGTGGTTAGTGGTTGGTCGTTAGTGGTTGGTTGATTGGTGTGTTTGTTCAGTCAGGACATGGGTAACAAAAATGGTTCAAGAGATAGGTTACACTCCTTTACAATAAGTAGATGAAATTACTCCTAGGAGGGTTTCATCTATGCCATGGAAGGAGAACAAGGCTGATCTCTCTTTTTTCCAAAATATTATTGATGAGTGGCGAAAACCTTTACCGATGCCTTAGTTTGCAGTTTGATTTTTATGCTCACTGTGTTTGGTGACCTTTTTAACGTATAGGAGGTATGAGAGATGAAAGAACCGATCAAGGTGGTTGCTGAAAACAGAAAGGCCCGCCATGATTATTTTATAGATGAAACATATGAGGCAGGTATTGCATTGGTGGGGACAGAGGTGAAGTCGATTCGCACAGGCAAGGTTAGTTTGCGGGATAGCTATGCTGAGGTTGTGAATGGGGAGGCTTATCTGCAGAACATGCATATATCCCCTTATGATAAGGGGAGCCGCTTTAATCACGATCCCAAGCGGCCTCGCAAACTTCTGCTGCACAAAAGGGAGATCAAAAAACTGTTAGGCCAGACTACCCAGAAGGGTTATACCTTGATTCCTCTGCGCCTTTATTTTAAAAGGGGTAAGGTAAAGGTGGAACTTGCCCTTGCCCGGGGAAAGAAACTTTATGATAAACGCCAGGATATTGCCAAGCGTGATGCCCAACGGGAGATGGCCAGGGCTTTAAGCAGCAGAAATAGGGACCGGTGAGATGGGTAGTTAAATAACAAATTTTTTTATGAGTTTTTATACTGCTGATACTATTATCATATAAGAAGATAGAGGGATAAGGTACATTTTGAACAGAACCAGCCGATGTGACTTTTATTTCACTTTATTGAGCTCTGAACACCTGCTGTGCTACAATAAAAACACCATCTTTTATATGAATAAACAATAAAAAGGGGTGTTATGAATTGAGTATAAAAACAGAGCTTATAGATATGGTTGTAAAATCTGTGAACGAATCTGAACGCAAGGATCTCTTCCGTGAACCCCTTGTCGGTTTTTCATCAGCAGATAATCCTTTATACAGACAGCTGAAGGAGATTATTGGGCCTGAACATCTTTATCCTCAAGATATTCTTCCCGAAGCTAAAACTGTGGTCTCATTTTTCATCCCTTTCTCTGAAAAGGTTGTTGTTAGCAACCGCAAACAGGAAGCTGTTTCAAGGGAATGGGCTGAGTCCTATGTTGAGGCCAATAAACTTATCAATGAGATATCCAGTAAAATGATCGAATATCTCGAAGACAGAGGAATATCTGCTGCCACTGTAAAAGCGACCTATAACTATGATGAAAAAACCCTTAAATGCGGTTGGTCACATCGGAGTGCTGCTTATATTGCAGGTCTAGGCAAATTTGGTGTCAATAGAATGCTGATCACCAGGGTAGGATGTGCGGGCAGGTATGGCTCTGTTGTTATCGCTCAGGAGATTGCGCCTGACAAGAGAACAGATGAACCTGACAAGAGAACAGATGAAGAATTCTGTGTTTATCATAAAAAGGGAAAATGCTTAAATTGCATCAAGGCATGTCCTGTCGGTGCCCTTGATATTGATGGGTTTGATAAATTCAAATGCCATGACCGACTGAAAGAAAATGCGAAGCTGTTTACAGGTCCAGGGCGTTGTGATGTTTGTGGGAAATGTGTTGTTGCCGGGCCATGTGCAATAATCAGCAGAAAAGCTATATAGCAGCGGCACTTTCGAAGCTAATCACCTTCTCCGCAAAAGCTCCGCATCTTGCGGAACTTTTGGGGCGTTTTTTATTCTGCTTGAACAGCGTAGTTGTCTATCATGTAGAAAAGAGGCCATCCCCATTGGGACAGCCTCTTTATGAACTTGATTTGACTAATCGCTTAAGATATGCGCTAGGAAAAATCCTCAGTGCATCTTTCAGACTAGGGAGCCAAATAACCGCCCAGCGTCCAGACGCCCAGGAACCGTCCCCAGTGCATCTTTTAGAAGAAGGGTGCAATAAACACCAGGGATACGATGGACATCAGTTTTAACAAAATGTTCAATGAAGGCCCAGCTGTATCTTTACAGGGGTCTCCAACAGTGTCCCCTTCAACTGCTGCCGCATGAGCGGGGGAGTGTTTGCCACCGTAGTTCCCTTCCTCGATGTATTTTTTAGCGTTGTCCCAGGCACCGCCGGAGTTGGCCAGCATGATGGCCAAACAGACACCTGATACGATGGAACCGGCCAGCATACCACCCAGTGCTTCAGCACCCAGAATAAAGCCGACCAGAACCGGCGCGATGACTGCCAGCAGGCCGGGGGCGATCATTTCTCTAATAGCAGCCTCTGTACTGATTGCAACACATCTTACATAGTCAGGAGTTGCTGTGCCTTCCAATAAACCCTTGATCTCACGGAATTGCCTTCTCACTTCTTCTACCATTTTGCCGGCAGCTTTACCAACAGCACCCATGGTCATGGCGCAGAAGAAGAAGGGCAGCATACCGCCGATTAACAAACCAACTATAACATACGGATCTAAGATGTCTATGGTCTGTATTCCGGCCACCTGTCCGTATGCAACCATCAGAGCCAATGCGGTCAAGGCAGCAGAGCCAATGGCAAAGCCCTTACCGATAGCAGCGGTGGTATTACCGACTGCATCGAGTTTATCGGTGGTTTCCCGCACTTTTTCAGGTAATTCAGGAGTCATCTCGGCGATTCCGCCGGCATTATCAGCGATTGGTCCATAAGCATCAACTGCAACTACCATACCGGTGGTCGCCAGCATGCCAACAGCTGCCAGAGCGATCCCATATACGCCACCGGTTTTATAAGCCAAAATAATTGCAGCACAGATTAAAATAACGGGAAGAACTGTAGAGAGCATCCCTACACCCAAGCCCTCGATAATAACAGTTGCAGGACCAGTTGTTGCTGCTTTGGAAATACCCTGTGTAGGTTTATATTCTGAGGAGGTATAGTATTGAGTGATAAAACCGATCAGAGTCCCCACTACCATACCACCTAAAATAGCCCAGAAGAGGCCGAATTGACCCGGGGTAATTACTCTTACAGCGAAATAGGCAGCGATCAAAAGAATGACAGAGGCAACAGTTGTTCCCATGTTCAGTGCTTTAAGCGGGTTAGATTTTTCATCAGTCTTAACAAAGAAGGTACCGATAATGGAAGCAATGATACCAGCAGCAGCAATGATCATGGGCAACAGAATACCGTTGAATCCCAGTGTCAAGACTCCCAAGGTCATAGCACTGATAATAGAACCAACATAAGATTCAAAGAGGTCAGAACCCATACCAGCCACATCACCCACATTGTCGCCTACGTTATCAGCAATGGTGGCTGGGTTTCTGGGATCATCTTCCGGAAGTCCGGATTCAACTTTTCCAACCAGGTCAGCCCCTATATCAGCGGCTTTGGTATAGATACCGCCGCCGACACGGCCGAAGAGAGCGATTGAAGATCCACCCATGGCAAAGCCATTCACAATTGTGGGTTCTCTAAAGATAAGATAAAGAATACCTAAGCCCAGAAGGCCGAGGCCAGTAACAGACATACCCATAACCGCTCCACCGGAAAAGGCGATTCCCAGAGCGGCATTTTGTGAAGTGCGGGCAGCTTGTGTTGTTCTCACATTGGCTTTAGTAGCCACCTTCATACCAATAAACCCTGCACCTGCAGAGCAAAGTGCCCCGACCAGAAAACAAATAGCGGTCTGCCAGGAATTATTAGGAAGGGCCAGTCCTAGCAGGAAGAAAACAACCACAACAAAAATGGCAATTGCACTATACTGCTTTCTGAGAAAGGCCATTGCTCCATCAGCAATGTAACCAGAAATCCTCACCATATCCTCAGTTCCTGGATCCGCTTTGCTTATTTTGCCTGCCAGATAAGCCGCGAAAAGCAGCGAGATTGCTCCGAGTGCTGGAGCATATGGAACTAAGCTTTGTAGACTATCCATTGTATTAAACATCTCCTATTCCTTAGTGTAAAAATCATTTGTATCCTGTACGAACAGGTTCAAGGATATCCCTAATCCCATATCTCCAAGGTTAGCTCTCTATGGTATCCTTTCTTATATTAGGATTATAAGACTCCTTGACGAGTACACCTCCTTTCCTTCCGCCTTGAGCCACCTTGATTGAATACGGCACTTGCAAAATCTTTTAATTAATTCAACATTGTCATTTAAGCAGATTTTATCGAGTTTTACAAGTCCTGCACCTTAATCCATAACAACGACCTCGAATATACACCCGAGGCCGGAGTCCTGTGTCGGTGAGTCAGGGGGACGATGACTTTGACTCAAGTGCGCCCGTCCCCGTAACACACTAATTATAAAATATTTCCATGCATATTACAATGGTTGAGTCAGTGAGTCAGGGGGACGGTGACTTTGACTCATGTGCCAAGACCCCCGTCCCCTTGACACATTATAATCTCATTTCATCTTCTTCCCGCTGCTTTTTTTCTTTGAGCCATCTGCTGACAAAATAAGAGATTAGAGCAAAGAGAAGGGTGCCGGCAGCGGCCCAAATGAGCCAACCAGGAAACTCAGATGCGGTTTTTGCTGTATCGGATTCCTTGGGAACTGTAACTTCTTTTTTCTCTTCGATGGTTGTATAAAGAGGGATTTCCTTTTCATAGTGCTCACCATATTCATCCTCATAAGATAAAAGGAGTGTTCCTGTAACCTTGCCCAGTTGTTCCGATTCTACGTGCAAATTGGTTGTTCCTGTTTGGGACTCACCTGGGGGAATGGTGCCAATAAGGAGGCTGCCGCCGCTGAGCCCGGGGATATCAATTTTTACGAGGGCGTTATAGATGGTGCTTTTGCCGAGATTCATCAGAGTGATCGAAAAAGACGGCCTGTCTCCCTGGGTCACCCGCACCGGAAAAGAGGGTTCTTCATAGGCGAGGCGTACAGGTTGGCGCACCTGCAGAATAATGCGGTCAGAGGCGCTAAGGGGATTGCCATTGCTGTCCTCATATTCCATGGTAATGGTGGCGATGTGTGGTCTGGACTGAGCGGTTGTAGTTGCGGTTACTTTAAAACTCCAAGTACAGGAGCTGTTTTTAGCAATCTGCTTGTAGTAAACCGTTCCTGTGCCAGCAGGTAAAATCTCAGCGCTCTCTTCCCAATAGGAAAGCTTTATATTTTTTACATCTTGTGAACTGCTGGTGTTGCGTATGGTGACTTTGACAGTGGCACTCCCTCCTGCCTCAATATAATCCCTGTCCAGCACATATTTTTCCACCATCAGTTTTGGTTGAGAGCTGGCTGCCTGTGCCGGTTCAGGCGCAGCAGCAGGGCGGTTGCCGTTTTGCTGTGCATTTTCGGCTGACCCAGCATTTGTTTCTTTAGGGCAGACCACTATCAAAGCAGTGCATAGGATAAACATTATGATCAAGAAACAAACGATTCTTTTCATCTGATCTCCCCCTTACAATTCGCGGATGTTATCCACGATACTGCCCTTAAAGATGGCGCCTACTTTGGAGCGGACATTGAGAAAGCATATAACAAAGAGAAGCGTTACGAACAGGAGCGGCTGCCAGATGGGAAGGGCGGTGATACCGGCTTGGATCTGTTCTTTTACTGCCAGCCACCTGCAAACCGCCAGTTCCGCCACCAAGCCGATGATTGTTCCCCAGCTGAACATATACACCAACTGCCACAGATATGAATGGAGTATCTCCCGCTCAGAGGCGCCCACAGCTCGGAGTGTGCCGATCTCACGCTTGCTCGCTAAGATGCGGGCTGATAGAGTGTTGATCACCATGCTGGCACAGATGGCGAAAAAGAGTATGATCAAGGCAACTGCGGCGATCAAGAGGCCGTATACGATTTTTTTGTTCTCTTTGGTAATGGCTACATAGGAAATAAGATCAGCACCTGCGGTCCTGGCCGCGATCTGAGCCAAGTTTGTTTCCAGATATTCTTCCATGGCCGGGTCCGGACTCTCTGAGAGGGTGATAGAAAGAGTGTCATAGGGACGGTCGAAGCCGAGCGCCTCCAGGCCTGTTGTTGTGGTGATGATAGCGCCCACCTGGGGATAGAAGGATGAGGAAAAGTATTCATACAGGTTTTTTTCGCCTGCAGTGATTTCAAGGATGGCGCCAATGGTGACCGTTTTGTCTATCCTCACTACCTCTTCAGGCAGTTTCGGATTTCCCTCCTCATCATACTGCTCAGGCTGATCGCTGTAGAGCAGGCTCATGGTGAGGGCATCCCCGGCATGGAAGCTGTCGTTTTGAAAAACAGCTGCATATTTTTTGTTCCCATCGAGCACATAATCGGTTTTCGTATATATGTTTCCATTGCTATCATGATGTATAGAGATGCCGTACTCTGCCGGGGCGATGAGCAGTATCTCCTCACCGGAGGAGAGTTTGTCGGTATCGATACTTCCCTCAGACACAAAAGGGGAGAGCTTTTCCACAAGCTCTGCATCAATACCGCAGCACTCCACAGTGAGATAATCCTGAGTATAGCCATATTTAGTCTTGCTTTGCTCATAGATGCCCTCCTGCCGCTGATAGTCTTGCCGCAGCAGCTCCGGAATATTTGTCAGCAGTTCCGGAGCGGTCTCTTCTATGATTTCCAAGGGCAGGTTGCGATAATTGTTAAAGCTGATACCCGCTATGTAGGGTGTGATCTGGTTGGTGAGTATCTTCACAGTAAGCGTTTTTGCTCCAATAACTGTTTTTACAGTGGGCAAGGCGGCGATGTCAGCCCTGTCCTGCTCAGTAATGCCGGGTTTGTGAAACTCATGTTCCACAAACCAACCGCGGGGACCACCCATCCGCTGAAAGAGACGGTAATCACTGCCATAGTCCGCATCAGCTTCCTTTAAGAGTGGGGTTGCTGCGAAAACAAGCAGTGACAGCAGCATGATGGACGCCGCTAACATGGCGGTGAACACCAGCTGTTTGTTCTTGTAGAGTGTCAGGTTGCGGTGGGCGATGTGGCGGGAGACCTTAAAATCCCTCTCGCTTTTTACTGTACTTTTCTTCATTCTGCGGGATAGATCTACATCACGTATGGCCTGCATAGGCGGTATCTTGGCTGCTTTTCTCAGCGGAATTGATGCTGCCAGCATAACACAGAGCACACCTGCCACTGCCACTCCCACTATGATCAGTGGGTTAAGGTGAAAGACGTAGTCGGGACCCAGTATTCTGGTGATAGCCCACACGGTGAGGCAGGCCAGCAGCAAGCCAAGGGGGATAGAGAAGACAGCTAAAAGCAATGTCTCTCTGCCGAAGATCTGGCCTATCTGCTTTTTCGTGGCGCCCACTGCCCGCAGCAAGCCGATCTGCCTTTTGCGTGATTCCAGGCTGGCTGTAAATGAGTTGACAATGCCCAGGCAAGCGGCACACATCAGGATCAGGGCGATGATCATAAAGAAGACAGATGTAAACATTATGTTGTCGTTTTCGATATTGCTGCTGTCAAAGAACAGGAAGCGGGTTATTTCCGCGTTTACCCAACCGTAATCATTGATAATCCCGTTTTTTTCACAGAATGATTTCAGCTGTTCATATGAAGTAGTGGTACTCCCGGCAAAGTATCCATAGCAGTTCACGATTTCCTTGCCGCCGGGGGCTATGGGCTCATCTGCTGAGAGCACAGCTGCTGGATAGTCGTGATATGCTGGGACCCTGAAACCATATTGATCTAAATAAGCAAGCTTGTCACTGAGTATTCCCACTAAAGTAAAGGTTTTTTGGACAGGGGAAGCTAAAAAGTCAGTGCCGTCAGGGATCAAGAGGGTGAGGGTGATGGTGTCACCCACCTCGGCCCCGCTGCGCAGCTGCGCCAGGGCGCTCCGCTCAAGGGCGATCTCCCCAGTTTTGTTGGGCAGCCTCCCTTCAACAGCTTCTTTACCGGCAAGCTTGATGGCGGATTCATCAAATTTGGCAATGGAAAAGCCGCTGTCTATGTCCTGTCCATCAGGGAGGATATAGCCTACGATTTCAGCTGTCCCGTACTCAGAAAAAACCCCCTTTTCCAGCAATTCCTCCAGTGGGGCATCCTGGCAATTAAAAATGATGGCATCCTGCTTGCCTACGAACCGATAGTGCTGCTCTTTCAGTGAGGAAAACATGGTGGCAGCGAAAAGGAATGTTGTAGCAACAAAATAGATGGCCAGCACGATACCTGTGATCAGTAACCTGTACTGCTTTCGCCTGTTTCTGAGATTGGCAATGGCGATGGAGTTTACGGAGAAGGGAGAACTCATCCTTTACACCTCTTGTGCATAGCTGTCATAGCTGATCCTTCCATCTTCCAGTGTGAGGATGCGCTCAGCCTGTTCGGCGATGTTCAGGTCATGGGTGACGAGAATGAGGGTTACACCCATCTCTTTGCTGACATATTTGAGCAGAGAGAGAACCTCTTTGCCTGTCTTTCCGTCGAGATTGCCTGTGGGTTCGTCTGCGAAGAGGATGGATGGCCTGTTGGCCAGTGCCCTGGCTATGGCAACCCGCTGCTGCTGGCCGCCGGACAGGGCATTTGGCAGGTGATGCAGCCGGTCTTCGATCCCTAAGAGTTCAATAAGCATGCTGATGTATTTTTCATCCGGTTTTCTCTTGTCCAGCATCACAGGCAGCAAAATGTTCTCATAGGCGGTCAATTCCTGTACAAGATTATATGCCTGAAACACAAAACCGAACCTGCGCCTGCGCAGAATAGACAGCTGATTATCGTTATAGGCGAAGAGATCTTCACCCTGGTAATATACCTTTCCCGAGGAGGGGTATTCCAGCCCGCCGAGAATATGCAAAAGGGTCGATTTGCCCGAGCCGCTGGGCCCTCGCACTGCGCAGAATTCTCCCTGCTCAAAGCTGACGGTGATCCCGCGCAAGGCATGAACAGCGGTCTCACCGCTGGGATAGGTTTTCGTCAGGTTAGAGCAGTGTAAAATCGGCATGGTTTACCCCCTTTTTACCCCTTTTGCTGTCTATTCTAGCAGCTCAATCTTTCGTTTCCCTGACCCTTATCTTACGTTTTCGTAAGCTTAGCTTGTGGCCAGGATTCCCTCCAACTTGGGAAAGTGAAGGGTGATCTTTAAGCCTTCTGCCGTGTTTTCCACATAGATCATCCCATGATGCTTTTCCACAATGGTCTTGGTAATGGCGAGCCCGATGCCGGCGCCTTCTTTTTGCGTAGGGGAAGAGCGGTAAAAACGGTGAAATATTTTGGGCAGTTCCTCTTCAGGTATCCCCTTGCCGTTGTCCTCAACAGTAATAGTGATTGAGCTATCAGTAGCCAAAAGGGAAACCTCTATTCTGCCGTCTGGGGGCGTATGTCTACAGGAATTGATCAGAATGTTCTTCAGCCCTTCAGCCATCCAGTAGGGGTCACAGCGCATGGTTGCATTGCCTGTGATGGAAAAGGCCTTTTCGGGATACAGTGGTTGGATTTCTTCCCATACTTGCTTGACCAACTGGGAAAGGTTTTGTTCGGTAAAAATCATTTCATAGATGTTGGCCCGGAGTTTTTCCAGCCGCAGCAGTGAAGAGATCAGATGCTCCATGCGCTCGATCAGCAGGAGCTGTTGGGGGGTGTGGGGGCGGGAATCATATCCCTTATCCATCTCACAGTAAAGCCTCAGCGCGGCAAGGGGTGTTTTGAGCTGGTGT
>LFTQ01000136.1:0-4494 GCA_001513545.1 Clostridia bacterium DTU068
TACCTTTCTAAAAAAGCATCCATCCGCTTGCGCTGCTGTCTGATATGAACCGCCCAGGCATGAAGCATCTCCTCACCCTCATCACTCAAGCTGTAGAGACGCCTGGCCGGCCCCCCTTCCCCCACATCCCAGTGAGATGTTACTAATCCTTCATCCTCCAAACGGCGCAAAGTTCTGTAAACTGAACCCGGATCCAGCCTCTCACTGAAGCCGAACTCAGTAAGCTGCTGAAGCAGATCATAGCCATGGGAAGAACGCTGCTTGAGCAGTATAAGAAGGCAGGGCTGCATAAACTTTTCTACAGGGAGTCCACCGCCGCAGCGGCAAACGGCACCTTTTTTATCTCTTGAATGGTGATCGCACATTAGTGATTATCTCCTCTATATGTATTATGCCTATAAGGATTATATTCCTTTAGGGATAATTTGTCAATACAATTGCTGAAATTATTTTTGATATTATAGAAATGGGTATATTATAGAATTGGGCAGATAAAAATATAAACTCTATGTTGATATATACAGCGGGGTGTTTATGATGTACGGTATTGTGCTTGAGGGTGGAGGTGCCCGGGGTGCCTACCAGGTAGGTGCCTGGAAAGCCTTAAATGAACTAGGCATCGATTTCACGGGTGTAGCAGGCACATCTGTGGGTGCTCTCAATGGAGCGATGATGGTACAAAAAGAGCTGGAACAGGCACTGGAAGTGTGGAGTGAGATTACACCATCTAAAATCATTAATATTGATGACAAATTTTTTGAAAAGTTGAAAAACCGAAAGATATCTGCTGAGGATACAACAACACTTATTCAATATATAAAAGCTTTTTTACATAACCGGGGTTTAGACACTACACCCCTGCACAGCTTGCTGTACCGTTATATAGATGAAAAAAGGATCAGAAATGCAGGTATAGTGTTCGGAATCGTCACCATATCCCTCACTGAACTGACCCCGTTAAAACTTTTTTTAAGTGATATTCCTGAAGGCAAATTGATCGACTACCTCCTGGCCAGTGCCAGTATGCCGGTTTTTCAGAGGCAGCGCATAGACAACAATACTTTTTTAGATGGCGGAGTTTTTGACAATCTTCCCATCAGCCTGCTGGCTGGGAAGGGGTTTCAAAACATTATTGCGGTCAGGCTTGTGCGCAAAGGCCTGAAACAGTGGGAAAAAAGGAGTGACCTGAATATCACATTGATCAGGCCAAAAGAAAGTTTGGGCAGTATGTTCGATTTCACAAAAGAAAGAGCTATCAATAATATTGAGTTGGGCTATTATGACACATTGAGGGTTTTTAAAGGTTATCAAGGCAGCAGCTATTATATCGATGGCTGTCCTGATGATGATTTTTTTCTGCATATATTGCTGCAGATGGATAGAACAGGGTTAAACAGACTGCGCAAACAGTTAGGAATAAGGGATATGCCTGAGAAAAGATTTATCCTGGAAAAATTAGTTCCACAGCTGGTGGATATGCTCTCTCTAGGCCCCATAGCTTCATACCGGGATATATTTATTGCCATACTGGAAAGAGCAGCAGCTAAAAATGCAATAAACAGGTTTCAGCTATATGAGTATAAAAATTTCGAGCAGATAGTTATAGAATCATACCGTCCAGAAAAACGAGCCCCTCTTCCTGGGATTATAAAAGGGAATGAACTGCTCTTGCGGGCAAAGAAGGAGCAGTTCCTGGATGAAATCACAGAAATAATTTTCAATGGAATTAAACAAAACCAATCATGAATAATAACCGGTGTTCCCCAAACCCAATCCGATGACCAACAAAAATACAATCAATCCTAATTGACTCCTGCTGAAACACCTTTGTTTTAATTGACTGCACATACATCTATCACCCATTTACCTTTATACAAATAGATTGCACACACATGCTTTGGGCATAGTCCAATTCCCGCAGCTTCATTATTATTTGCTCCAGGGCTTCTTACCAGTTTTTTGGTAACAAAGTCGGCTGAACAAGCACCCAATTGGCGCAAATACAATATATTACTATAAATAAGTAAAATTTAGCCGCGGCTAACTTATTTATAGGAGGATCAAATAAATGAGCGATACCATACTGCCTTTATCACAACTGCCGAAGGGAGCATCTGGAACAGTTAAATATCTGACCGCCCAGGGCCAAGTAAGGCGTCATCTCTTAGATTTGGGATTGGTGGCCGGCTCCCGAATAGAATCAATACGACGCAGCCCTGCTGGAGACCCTACCGCCTTTAATATCAGAGGGGCGATCATAGCCCTGCGCAATGAGGATGCGGACCAGATCTTTATTACTCTTGACAAAAATATGGAGGGGAAAAATGAATGTCACAGATAAATCATGCTGTACAGCAGCAGCTTATGAAGCTTTCGGACTGAAACTTTCGCAAAACCAACTGGTTATAGCGCTGGCCGGGAACCCCAACACAGGTAAAAGCACAGTTTTCAATGCTTTGACCGGCTTAAAACAGCATACCGGCAACTGGCCGGGAAAAACTGTTCTGAGAGCTGAAGGAACTTTTGTTCACAGAAATAAAAAAATATTGCTTGTGGATCTCCCTGGGACCTACTCCCTCCTGGCAACTTCTGCTGATGAACAGGTGGCCAGGGATTTTCTCTGTCTCGGGCGACCCCATGCTGTCATAGTTGTAGCTGATGCCACCTGTCTAGAGCGCAACTTAAATCTGGTACTGCAGGTGATGGAGATCACGCCAAAGGTTGTGGTCTGCGTTAATTTAATGGATGAAGCCGCAAGGCGGGGCATCAAAGTAGACACTGAGGTTCTTTCCCGGGAACTGGGGGTTCCTTGCATCCCTACTGTAGCACGTGACGGAAAAGGGCTTACAGAGCTAAAAGATGCTGTATTGGATGTGGCAAGAGGTGTTATAGTTACATCACCACGGCAGGTCAGCTATGAACCATATGTGGAACAAGCCGCTGCACGTATAGAGAGCCGCATCCGCCCCTATCTCCCCGGTTGGGTGAACCACCGCTGGGTTGCTCTAAGACTGCTGGAGGGGGATATGAGCATCATCAAAGCTATTATTGACCATCTGGGTAATGGTTCTGAACAGCTTTTATTACAGGAGGGAAGTGCGGTATGGGCACGCTGAACTCAACCCTATCTTCACTTCTCTCCAGTATCAATCAGGAAATAAGCGCAAAAGAACAGCAAAAAATCAGGGACTCTATGGTGAGCAGCATTTACAGCTGTGCAGAGGAAATTAGCCGTAAGGCTGCCCACCATAAAATAGATCGCAGATTTGAACTTGATCAGAAAATAGACAATATCATCACTTCTCGGATGTTTGGCATACCCATTATGCTGGCACTGCTGGGGGTTATACTCTGGCTGACCATCGCTGGAGCAAATTATCCATCACAGCTGCTTGCGAATAGTCTTTTTTGGTTTGAAGGCCAGCTCACCGGTTTTTTTGTGATGGTTAATGCCCCTGACTGGCTGCATGGTGTACTGGTGCTGGGAATGTACCGGGGGCTGGCCTGGGTTGTGTCAGTGATGCTCCCCCCTATGGCTATCTTTTTTCCTTTGTTCACTTTATTAGAGGACCTGGGCTACCTCCCCCGAGTGGCCTTTATCTTGGACAGATATTTTAAAAAGGCCTGTGCTCACGGGAAACAGGCCTTAACCATGTGTATGGGGTTTGGCTGTAATGCAGCAGGTGTTATCTCCTGCAGAATTATCGAGTCTCCCCGGGAAAGGCTGATCGCTGTACTCACCAATGTCTTTGTTCCCTGCAATGGCCGGTTTCCTACACTGATCAGCCTTTCTATGATCTTTATAGGAGGATTGGGAGCCGCAGCCTATAGTACTGCTGTTGCAACTGCTGTGGTTGTTCTTCTGATTCTGCTAGGTGTGGGGATCACCCTTTTGATCTCCTGGCTCCTTTCCAAAACAGTGCTCAGAGGGGAACCATCATTCTTTACACTGGAACTGCCGCCTTACCGCAAACCCCAGCTTGGCCGCATATTGATACGCTCTCTTCTGGACAGAACAATTTTTGTGCTGATGCGTGCGATAGTTGTCGCTGCTCCTGCAGGTGCCATCACCTGGATACTGGCCAACACATATATCGGTGATCTCAGCATTATCGCTCATCTAGCCGGTTGGCTGGACCCCTTTGCCTTTCTTCTCGGTTTAGATGGCATCATCCTGTTGGCTTTCATACTGGGTCTGCCTGCCAATGAGATTGTTCTGCCAATCATGATCATGAGCTATCTATCTGCTGGGGCGATGCTGGAACTGGACAGTTTAACCGCTCTCAGAACACTGCTGATCGATAACGGCTGGACCTGGCTCACAGCCCTGTCAACTATGTTATTTTCACTGCTGCACTTCCCCTGTGGCACCACACTGCTGACTATCTATAAGGAAACAAAAAGCTTGAAATGGACGGCTTTCGCCGCTTTGATGCCCCTGGGAACAGCCGTCATAGTAACATTTGCTATAGCACAGCTTGCCTTTTTGCTGGG
>LFTQ01000136.1:4597-6420 GCA_001513545.1 Clostridia bacterium DTU068
AATCGGGTTTCTCCCCAAGCTTTAAAATTATTTGCGCAATGCTTCCTTACAGACCCGGAAAACCGGGTTTTTTTCTTTTCTGTGACAAAAGAACCCCCTTTTACGTCATACTATTTAACCAACAATACTGTTTGCATAGCAAGGGGTGATAACCCATCTATAGGTATTATTGTTGTTTATTGCCTTTTATTAAATTAATATGTTATTATATAATTTAAGAAATATGCAATAAATGTCGAATTCGGAAATATACATGGGAGCTGGAGAGAGTGAATAGATTTATATATATTATTTTAGTACTGGTATTTGGTTGTTTTATACTTGCAGGGAGCGGTTACTTTCAACCCACAGCAATGACAAGCAGTATAGATAAACAAAGCAGTGAAAATAGTAATAAAAGTCCTGCTACAGAAAAACCCAACCAAAAAGACTATCAAAACAACAACCAGAATAGTGACAACAGCAACACTTCACCTGATGAAACAAATAAACCTGATAAACCTAAACCGTCAGCACAGAATAACCAAAAAAACAATGAGACTGCTAAGCCCAGAAATAAGAATGATCACCCCAATTATAGAATCGAAGTAAGCATAAGTGAACAAAAGGTGCGCATTTATGATAATGACACACTGATCAAAAACTGGACAGTGTCAACAGGTGAGAATAACTCCACACCACTAGGTGACTTTACCATCCAAAACAGAGGTGAGTGGTTTTTCAGTGAAAAATACCAGGAGGGTGCCATGTGGTGGGTGTCTTTTAAGGACTGGGGTATTTATCTATTTCACAGTGTGCCAATGGATCGCAATCAAAATATTATTCAGGAAGAGGCAGACAAGCTGGGCAGTCCGGCATCACATGGGTGTATCCGCTTGAGGGTTGAACACGCAAAATGGATCTATGACAATATACCAGAAGGCACCCCTGTCCATATCGAATAATGCTAGATGACTCAAGAAAAAGTATACCACGGGAACCGGCTCTATCCCGTGGTATTTTTCATTACAGAGGCACCAGTCTGTTTCGCAGTTTACACCATATTGCTATTTATTTTTCTTTAGCCAGGGCATCATCGCCCGCAGTTTCTTCCCTACAACCTCAATTAAATGCTCTTCCTCTCTCTTCTGCATGGCATTAAAGACTGGTCTACCCACCTGGTTCTCCAAGAGCCACTCCTGGGCAAAACTGCCGTTTTGAATCTCTTCTAAAATGCGCTTCATCTCTGCCCGGGTCTCTTCAGTAATGATCCTCTTCCCTCTGGTAAGATCCCCATACTCTGCTGTATCGCTGATGGAATATCTCATCCAGCTAATACCGCCTTCATACATTAAATCCACAATAAGCTTAAGTTCATGCAGGCATTCAAAATAGGCGATCTCAGGCTGGTAACCGGCTTCTACCAGAGTGTCAAACCCGGACCTGACCAGTTCTGTTACACCACCGCAGAGAACAACCTGTTCACCGAAGAGGTCGGTTTCTGTTTCTTCTTTAAATGTTGTTTCAATCACTCCGGCTCGGGTAGAGCCGATCCCTTTTGCATAAGCTAAAGCGATGTTGAGGGCATTACCTGTATAATCCTGATGTACTGCCACAAGGGAAGGCACTCCAACCCCCTCTACATACATCCGGCGCACCAGGTGGCCTGGACTTTTGGGGGCTATCATAAAGACATCCACATCCTGCGGGGGTTTGATCTGTCCGAAATGAATATTAAACCCGTGGGAAAACATAAGGGCTTTCCCTGACTTCATATGGGGAGCTATATCGCTGTTATAAACAGAAGCCTGCTTATCATCAGGAATCAAAATTTGGATAATATC
>LFTQ01000136.1:6459-32478 GCA_001513545.1 Clostridia bacterium DTU068
ACCCGTACACCGCTTTCTTTTAAATTGAGCGCTTGTGCATGCCCCTGGCTCCCATAACCGATTATTGCGACTGTTTTACCGTCCAGGTATTTAAGGTCCGCATCCTGATCATAAAAAACCTTCATATCAAGTTCTCCCTTCCGAATTACGATTTCTAATTATGATACCACTTTTTACCCAACTGGTCACCAATAGGGTGCACAAAATTGAAATTTTAGAGTGAAGTTTCCTGGGACTTGATCATCACCAGCATCATCTTGAACCGCTTAATTGCTTTCAAAGCATGAGGTGCATGGGCAGGCATAATAATCATCTCACCCTGTTTTAGCTGATGAGCAACCCCGGATATTCTGATCTCTGCTTCTCCATCCAGAATGTAAACGAGAGCATCATATGGTGCCTTATGCTCACTTAAACCCTCCCCAGCATCGAAGGCAAAGAGGGTCACTGTACCTGTGTCTTTGTTAATAATGGTTCTGCTGACAACAGACCCTTCCTGGTATTCAACCAGTTCATCATGCTGTAGAACACGTGCCAACAAATCCTTTTTTCCCTTCTCCTGACTCATGCCAAACTCCTTTCTTTTGTACATTTATCTCTTATTATTACCCATCTCAATCATCTTTTCCAACGCTTTTCCCATTCGGTACACAACACAATAACTGTCACTGTATATTCAATTTACCTGGTATCGAGTAAATCAGAATCAGGTGGCGAAAGATCGATCCTAAACTCGGCTAGTTCATCTGCACATATTTTGCCTTCCAGATATGACTCAATACAGCGCAGCAGGTCCTCCTGGCGGGGTTGCCCCAGAACCATCCGGTAGGCCACCAGTGCCCTTTTCAGCTCATTCAGGCGGCTGATCTCTCTGCTTAAAGGCAAGGCTGGGATATGGCGCACTATTTTATACCCACCTCTTTCATAGATCCAGAAAGGAACAAGATCACTTTTTTCCTTGCTGCATTCTGAGTACGCTGCTTCAAAGAGCAGTTGCCAGGGATCCTGCAAACCCTTGAGCGTCTCTTTCAGGGAAAGGAGGGTGTAAGTCTTGGCAATGTTGCGCCTGATCACATGCCCCTTATAACGGTGAATACGCCCCTCTCTCTGTTCCAGATCCACAGGATTTGAAGGAAGGTTCCAGTGATAAACCTCATGACAGTATTGATGGAAATCAAGACCTTCCTGCCCAATAGAAGTAGTAGCAAGAATAAAAGGGCGAAACGGTGAATTGAAGGCACTGCGCACTTGATCAGAACGGGTCTCCCCCTCCTCATCGGCGTTTTTGGCATCACCAAAGCGTAGAGCGAAACGGCAGCGCAGATTATGAGAGTTTATCTTCTCCTCGTTTAATACATCAAAACTTAAATTCACCGTTTTGATGGACACCGCAGCAGCTACCTCATGGGAGAGTTTTTCAACCGCTTCATCAACAGGTGTCTCAAACAAACCCAGTGCTTCCCGCAGTACATGGAGATATTCATCCATTACTGCCTGCAAGTTTCCGTTGATGCAGTAATCAAGCACACTCTCCCAGTATCGTAATTCTTCACCTGACTCCTTGCGAATAAGGGTAATGGTATCAGGTAGATTAAAAAGAGTACGAAAACCGCCTGCAACCCTAGCAGCACCGTTCAGGAAGCATGCAGGATATTCATCAAAATATCTACCGTAAAGATTGAGCAGGGACCGCAGGGTAACCACAGCAGGTGATGCCAAGGCTATTTTTGCGATGACAGCTATAAGATCTCCAGGAGGTGAGCCTAACTTTTCTTCTTGTTGAAGGAAGGAAAATAAAAGTTCCATGTGTTTGCTGATATTATCCACAGCATCATGTGTATCTCTGCCCAACAGATCACCTAAGCCTCCATTCCTGCACAAACTATCCCACCATAAAACAGCTGGACTTTGTGGTGAAGTTCCAAAATAGTGTCTATCCATCAAAACCAATGCCGCCCAATACCAGCGACGGTCTGGCATTAAGGATGTTTCAGAATAGTGCTCCACAACAGGAGAAAGAAGTTTGCTGATACGCTGTTCCAAAATACTATTCAATATATTTATATCAACAGGATTATCATCATTGATCAGAGATAGTGTTTCCAGTAAAGGGGTGACCTTTTTGGCCAGTGTCAGACAGGGGTAGAGCAATGTGAAAACAGACATCCCCTGGCACTGGCCGTCAACAACACGAAACTCCAACAGCCTTCTGCGCTTTTTGCGCTCCTCGGTATAGTCAGGATAACTAACACTTGCTCTAACCATATGGCGTTCTGCCTCATAACTGCATAATGCAGCTATAACTTTGGGCACAACTACCCATGATGAAAAAACCAGAGATTTGGTGTACTCCTGCAGTTTTTGCTCAGCATAAGGGCCACTGTTCACCTTATAATAAGGCAGACAAGGCGGAATCCACAGCAGCCTCCAAGCACCCCTATTCACTGTATTGTCCATCAGGATTTTAAGTTTACTGTTGGCTGGATCCACCTTTTGGTAGGCAGATATGACCTGCCAGGGGAGCAGCCCGTTTACTCCATCGCTCAAGACTTCGTTTAGCTGATTTCTGTAATCATCATCTTTATATTTGGAAACAAACTGGCGCTTTATTTTGTACTCATTTTTATCCATAAAGCTTAATAAATAAGGAGCAGACTTCCAGTATTCCACAACATCACCACTCCCCAGGATTCTGGCAACTCTGTCCAGCACAGCAAAAGAATTGAGTTCTGCAGGGGTCAGTTCCCCTAAATCTTCAGATTCCTTGATCATTCCATTGCGATCAACGGTAATGGCAAGCCTTTCTGTCCGCACCATCACCTGCCGCAGTTTTTTCTCAAGGGTCTCCCTAATACAAAGTATTTTTCGCTTTTGTTCAGCATCACCATGAAATCTCAGTATTTCATTCCGGTACGCAGCCAGTTCATCAGCAAAAGCCTTTGTTTCCTCTTTCGAATCGAAAAGAAACTCTATAGTCTTCAATAAATCACTGTAGTGCTCATCTTTTGCCCTCTCATGGTGCATTGTATACATCTTATAAGGGGTGGCAGAAAGAAGAAGTACCCTGGCATCAGGAAAGTCAAATAGTCTGCGTGCCAGGTCCGCAAGTTCATCATCACCATCCAGGATATATTTAAAACGCTGGAACTCATCAAGGATGACAAGATCCGGCTCCAAAGCAGAGATACAACTCTCTGCCAACTTCCGGCGCAGATCCCCCACCAATTTCAGCCTTTCCCTTCTCTGCTCTTCAGGGATATGTTTGCGATAATATGAAAACTCTTTAGACAGAGTGTATATCCGTTCAAGAAGCTTTTTGTCCTTAGTTACATTTTTTGAAAACTCTCTGGCCAATCCACGGTCTATTCGGTCAGTTTCAAATCTGTCCAGTAAACTACGCCATGCATCCTTTCCCATCCCACACTGCAGAAGATTTTTGGGGCCAGTTGTAGAATCAATGATCCCTTCTTGCAAAAGAATATGATAGATTAGGGCACGCTCTCTGGCGATCCCTCCCTGAGATCCCAGGTTAAAAGATGTTCCCGGTGTGAAAGAAACAAAGTTGAGCCTTCTCTGCTGCAGGTCCTGTGTGCTCATAGGGAGCATAGTCAAGCGTGTTGCCAGTTCCAGATCCCTTTCACCTGTGATATTAAGCCTGTTGATATTCTGCCTGGCGATATCTCGATTCGCACAAATATAAATGATATCAATCCTTCTCTGCTCATCCTGCCACAGATGGTCTATTACCTTAGCAATAACACCACGGGCAACCATTGTTTTTCCCAGCCCAACTTCATCAGCCACAAGGAAGCGTTTGACAGCATCATCATCCTTATATAACCGGCGGTAAACATAATCTACGGTCCGCAGCTGAAAATCCTTCAATGTCCCTAATATTTTTGTAGTATCAGGCTTTTCCCCCTGATCTGAGATCAACACCCACACCTCCCCTGCGCAAAGACAAAAATGCTCCCCAAATTTTTTCAAATTCAGGAGGCACCAGACTAGAACCATCAGCTGTATCTTGTAAATCATTTACCAGTTTGGCGATCCGGTCGATCTTCTTAGGAGCACGGCTGTACGCCCTTACCAGTTCCTCAAGAAGTGGAAAATCCTCAAAACTTGAGAGCATATGATCACCTTTATCCCTCACTAAAGCGTTGATTGCAGCAGAACCATCCGCATCTTCATAACCCTCAGCCAGCAGAAGCAATAGATACTGAAAAAAACGCTCCCTGCTGGAGATGATATTCTGCAGGATCGCTTTATCCCGGTATTCAGGCAAATTATAAATCGGTAAGTTTAAGACAAAGCTCAGTCCAGCATTACAGCCACCTGAGTATGCAGTCATTTTAAAGACTATGAAGCTGGTCAGGCTAGCAGGGGAAATGCCCTGAAAAATGACAGCATCACCTGTAAACAGCGGCTCTATAGATTGATCATTTTTAATGGTCACAGGAGAGCACACCCCTTTAACATCCACCAACTGCAGTTTCCGGGGAGCTTTTAGCTGAAGTGACCAGGTATGATCTTCATTCAGGTATGCTTTCAGGAAAAGCTTAGCTTTTGTAATCGCGGTTCTAGCCTCATTCAAGGCCGCCTCCAACTGCTTGGCCACCAAATCCGGTTCTACTGAGCGCTCCGGGCGCCTGTACGGGTAAATCATGCTTAAAAATGCATCTGGTTCCTCATCATCTCCGAGAAAGGCATCGATCCCGACCTTACTGCGCTTTCCTTTTAGTTCCACTAAAAATTCCACATTTGCTCCAGAAAAAGCGGCATCTGTCGCATTAGCCGAGCCGGTCCATACCCTGGCATTCCACCCGTCTTCCAGGATATAAAGCTTGGCATGCAGTCCTGATAGATCTTCTTCTGCAGTTATACCTTCATCCTCTTCCTGTTTCCATCCCTCTAACTCATTTTCCGGTTTTTCAGCAGCACTATCCATGATATAAATACTGGTGCCGGAGTTTTTCAAAGCTTGATAGGTTTTTTCGCTTAAAGCATCCAGGCTTTCCGGCCGGGATATCAAGATGTTGTCCTTTCCCCTATCTGCCAGCGGCCATAAAGCTTCATCAGACAGAAAGGGTGAAATGATCATCAGCCTGCTGCGGTGATCAATTTCAGGCATTCTTTTATAACCCTTAATCCCTACTGGTAGAAAACGCAGTTCATCTGCAAAACCAGCAGGCGGCTCGAACTTTACACGCCGAATCTCATCAGAGATGATATCGATGTGTTCCTGTATTTCCGGGGACACTTCTCTGACAGCCAGTTCCGGCAGCGACCTCAAAAAATGGTAAAGGGGCCGGTTACGAGCATAGCCAATTTTGCGATCCATCAGCCTGCCTTCCAGCACTATAGCGGTATCCCAGGACTGGTCAAAGGTCAGATTACGAGATAGGCAGAGTAAGCGATAGAGTGTTACTCGCTGCCCATCCTCCTCCCCCAAAAAACGCAGTACCCACACTTTAGGATGAAAAACTCCCTTGCCCGGTGGCTGCACCTCAACAACTGCCCGTTCTAAGTAACTATAAAGAAGTGTATCTGCCCTTGGGACCAAAATGCGCCCCTCCTGGCAGAATACCGCAAAACGCCCTGCAGTCTGCCTCAATGACTCCAACAGGGCAACAGGATTCTGGAGGGGGGCTTCCCGGTCCTGTAGATCACTAAAAACCATGGACACAGGAGCCATCAGCAGTGCCAGCAGATCCAAAGAAAAAGTAGTGGCGATGGCCCGATCAAGGGTGAAACCAGATGGGGGACAGAGTTCCGCAAGGTAAACACACCTGGTATTGGGATCAAACATCTTCATCACTTCCGTAGTAGTAACCCTGTATTATGTCATTAGCTATGACAGTGGCATTAGACCAGCGGAAATCCAACTGGTTGGTACCTGAGGCACCACCCCAAAGATCCAGTGCCCGCTGGTTCGTGAACCTTGCCCTGCCTTTTTTCAGTTGGATCTCCCGCAGTCTGATCAACTCCCGAACTTGCCTATTAAGTGCTAGATCCTGCAAACAGTTTTCATTAAATACATGATACAGCCATCCGTTAACAAATAGCTTAGTACGGCGCGGAATCTTTGCTTGCTCCAGAGCTTGGGAACGCCAAAATATCTCCAACTTGCTGTGCCAAACCTGGAGTTCACCCATTCGAAGAGAGATTCTTTCTGCCCAATCCCTAAAAAGGGTTTCGTATTTTTCCACCCATTCTGGATTTCCTCTCTTTTCAGCCAACATCAGATTGTAGAGAAGCGCTGCTCCATGCATCAGTTCGGAAAAATTTCGTGCATCATAAACAATCTGCTGCAAGAGGTGTGGTAGATCAGTTATCAGATCACTATCCCATAAAAAATCTTCTGTAAAGTGTTTTTCCGATGTGACCATATAAGCCAAAACACTGTCTTTGTGATACAGGATAATGCGGTCCTTCAAAAAAGTTGCTTCCTCCCGGGTCAAGGCGAAACTCGCCTTGCGTGGGAAACCCTCGGGAGGATCCGGAATCCCCGGATCCCAGTTCTCTCCCTGATATCCCTCTACCGGGTCACCATTATCATCCAAGATGAGACTTATCCTGCGGCTCGGTGATGAACATAAAAATTGATGGTACTGCTCCTGGGAACCCGGAAAAAGCCGGATACCCCACGTGCCTAGTCCCCCCCAATAAACTGAACTAGGCATTCTCTTGAGCTTCTCCTTTGCTTCCTTGCCAATAAGACCAGCTGTATCATCCGATTCCAGCAAAGCGTGGATCAATTTAATCTCTTCTTTACGTACTTTCCAAGCAACCTCCGCTGAGGTCAGCTTCTTGGAGCGGGCCAACTTCTTTTCTAGGTTTAAATAGATCCAGGGTACAAAGAGCATATAGCGCGCCCGGGTCTGAATGGTGCTTGTTCCCGGAAAAAAATAATTGGCAAAAGCGTCCCTGATGGATCCGATGCCGAGTTCATCCAAAGTATCTTGCTCACGGAAAAGACTAATCACATCCAGCATCCGCTGGCGGTCAGCCTCTGTAAAATCAACCCAGCCCAGATGTGAAGGCATCCTCAGGACCTCCTCAATAAAATTCCTGTTCGCTATTCAATTAGATAGAATTTCTGGCTTTTCCTGCATAACAGCTACGAATAACAAGTGGCAAACGGGAGGATAGGAAAGCATAGAAGCGCATAAAGAAGTCCCTACAAGTTGGAGAAAATAAAACTCCGGCTTATTACCGGAGTTATGCTACTGATTAATGTTTATTCTACAGGTCATCCTTCTGGTTTATTTTGAAGTTCTGATCTTTTTATACTGTTTGGTGATCTCTATAACAGAGCTTTCAGTTGGGATTCGTTCTCCGCTGGAGCCGGAGGCATAACCTACGGCATCTGTATGGAGTAGAGAGTATTCTGCAGTCTCTACATCTTTAAAGGGCCCGCCATGGGTGAGGACCATGATATCAGGGTTGACAGCTTTTGCGGCCTGACAGATTTCCTGTATTTGGGCGGCGGCATGTTCCAGTTTTTGAGTCTTAGATGCGCCGGTTAACCCACCGGCAGTAACCCCTACAATGGCTCCGATCACATCTGCACCTGCTTCAGCCATTCTCCGGCCTTCATCAGCTGTAAAAGCCCAACCGACAGTGAAAAGATCCCTTTCATGGCAAATTTTAATTAACTCTACCTCTTTGGAAAACCCGAGCCCGGCAGCTTCCAGCTGGGCTCCGAATTCACTGCCATAGATTCCGACAAAGGGCTCATTGGTGAACCCGCAGAAACCCATTTCTAGCAGTTCATCAATAAATTTCTCGATGTTCAAGCGGGGATCATGGGCACCGATCCCTGCAATACAGGGTGTTTCTTTGACAGCAGGCAAGATATCCTTTGCCATCCTCACAACAAGTTCATTGGCATTTTCATAGGGGAGCCATGCAAGAAGGGATGGCTGAGCTGCCATACGGTAGTGGGCAGTGGAGTAAACAGCGATGATATCTGCTCCACCCAGTTCTGCACACCTGGCTGTCAGGCCGGTCCCCGCTCCAAACATGAGCAGCGGTTTACCTGCATCAAGCTCTCGCTGCAGCCGTTCCAGCAGCTGTTTGCGGCTAAAGTGCTTTGCCAAAAAACCACCTCCTGTGCTTCTATTTCACCCCTAAAACTCCACTATATAGGGAAGATCCTGATGGCTGCCCTTCTTCCATGTCCCGTTGAGCATCTCTTCTAACAGTTCTGACATCAGGTCTGCGAATTCCGGTTCATTGAGGTGTTTGTCCACTAAGAGCACATCCAGATTGGGTTTATTCCGGTCGATAACCTTGCGCAGAGCAGAGACGAAATAACCTGCCCGCAAGGACCATTCCGGGTGATCAGGATCAGAAGCCCACACAGGACCGGGTCCGGGGCCTGCCCATCCGAGATCCTTATTGGGTGCAGGCAGGTCACAGGCGCCCCATCCCCGCATAGGTACACAAATGGCGGTTGGCCCTTTTGCAGCATTGAGTTTGTTTGCGATGTGCTCGCCGATTCTGTAGGCTTCTTCTGTCGAAACACCGATACAGGTTACAGTGGGGTTGTGTACATAGAGCCCCCGTCCCGGCTGATCCGTTTCTTTTAAGAGTCTCTCGGGAACTGTATCCTTGGGGCCAAAATTGATCAGGTCAAGGCCTCCTGGGGCTATCACCTGAGGAATACCCATTTCACCTGCAGCAGTTAAACGGTCGGGCCCTGCACTGAGCACTCCGCCTAACAGGTAATCTCCGATCTCATGGGTTGTGATATCCAGCACCCCCACAATATAGCCATCCCGGATCAATTCCTCCAGGGACCGCCCACCACTGCCTACTGCATGGTTGATCAGAACATCATAATTTCGTGTCTCAAAATACTTTGAAGCACGAAGTACACAGGGGGTGGTAACTCCAAACATCATACAGCCGATCAGCGGGCGGTCATCTGCTGTTTCCATTTCAGGAGGGGTTGCCATACCCACAACAGCGCCGGCGGCATTGTTGAGGATTGTACGGGTTACTTTATTGAGGCCTGCTTCAGCTATCGGGTACATCATGCAGATATCGCTGGTCCCCACATAAGGCCTAACATCCCCTGAAGCCATGGTGGTAAGCATCATTTTAGGTACACCTATGGGAAGTGACTGCATTACACTGGTGGCCATACTGGCTCCCATTGAACCACCGTAGGCAATCATCCCATCAAGTTTCCCTTCATCCAAAAGCTTAGCTGCCACCCTTTTGGCACCTTCAACAATAATATCTGATGCCTTACCGCGGTCCAGAGAGAAAACTTCATCAGCGGTCTTACCTACCTCCTGAAGGACAGTGCTCACACTTATATCAGCCCAGCCCACTTCCTTGCCTACGCTGAGCTCCATAATCATTGGGATGCCGCCGGCGGCTTTAACCCGTTCCGCAAGGAACTTTATTTCCTGTCCCTTGGTATCGAGGATCCCGGCTACCAGAATATTTGGCTTTCTGTCCACCTCATCAACTCCTCCTTTCGGAATCTATAAACAGGCAGGGAGATTTTTCATAGAGAACAGGTACAACTTCAGTGATATCGATTTTTCCACAGGCAGTTAAATCCTCTGCACTGTTTATTTCCATTAGGCGCTGACCACTATAAGAATCAAGGAACCCGCTGCGAATATCCGGATATGACCGGTATAGTTTGCCTGCTGCCTGTGCTGCATCAGATAGTTTAACTTTTGTTCCATTAAAATCTGCCATCTCTGCTAGAACTGCAACCAAATACCCTGTGCAAAAAGCGTCATCCAGAACAAATCTTCCTTTTTCTCCTGCGCAAATTATATTGATACCTGTGTCATGTCTATGGGAAAGCTCCAATGCCATCATACAGCAGGCCTTTGCGTTAAGAAAACAACCGATCAACACCTCCGGCGCTGCGGAAACCTTCTGCACAGCTTTTGTGCCATTGGTGGTGGTCAGCACAGCTTCCCTTCCGTCTGGCTCAAACCCTTCCAGCTCGAAGGGCGAATTACCGTAATCAAAACCATCGACCTTTATCCCATTGCGCTCCCCAACCAACAGCAGCCCTTTCGACTGTGCCAAGGAGCAGGCATCACTGATTGTTTCCACAGTATAAACACGCCGGCATCCCTTTGACAGAAGGGTAACAATGGTGGAACTTGCTCTGAGCACATCTACTACTATACAGATATTGTTAAGATCGGCTGACTGTACATCAGCCGGCGTCAGTACTGCATCTATGCACAACTCTTTCTTCAAAATAAAATCACCCTGCCTGTAGATTTACTTTATCTTGTATTACTTAAGAGGAATATTTTTAAACTGCTGAACAGCTTCTGTAAGCGGTTTCTCAACAGGTATCCGTTCGATGCTGGATGCACCGAGGAAACCAACAGCCTCTGTATTCTTATAGATGTAAGCTGTGTCTTCAGGCATAGCTATTGGGCCGCCGTGAGCAAAAATGAGGATATCAGGATATTTCTCCCGTGCTGCTTTAGTCATATCCCTCACCAAGGCTGCCGCATCCTCCAGGCTCATACCCTCCGCATATTTGGAGCCGATTGAGCCTCCTCTAGTGAGTCCCATATGGCAGATCAGTACATCTAGTTTCGCTTCTCCGACCAGGGCTGCCTCTTCCACATTAAAGGCATATCCCAGGGTAAAGAGTCCAAGTTCAGAGCCGAGTTTCAGGGTTTCAATTTCTTTGCTGTAGCCCATACCGGTATCTTCCAGCTCCTGGCGGAATCTACCGTCAATCAATCCTACAGTGGGGAAGTTCATTACCGCAGAAAAGCCCAGCTCAATGAGGTGTTTTAGATACGGTCTCATCTCCCGGGTAGGATCAGTACCGCAGATACCGGCAATCATGGGAACCTCATTTACCACAGGCATTACACGGTTGGCCAGGTCGATAACGATCTGATTGGCATTACCATAAGGCATCAATCCAGCCAGTGAACCATTACCATCCATTCTGTAAAGGCCGGAATTATAAACCCCGATCAGGTCCGCACCCCCTCGCTCCGCGAACTTCCCGGAAATACCGGTTCCAGCCCCGGCGATGATCACCGGTTTTCCCTCACTGATAGTTTTTTGCAGACGCTCCAATACCTGCTGACGACTGTACTGTTTTGCCACCTTAATGACCCTCCTCATTTATTATTTTTTGATATCAAATAACGCCTGATCGTCATCTAATAGGCCCCAGGCGTCAACTGCACTCTGCAGCTCCGGATGCTGCTTAGCGTATTCGCGCAGAGGAATCCCCTGCAGTGCAGCATCGATAGCCTGCCTCATCGCTTTTCCACCTGCAATAGGACCCATAGGATGGCCGTGGATTGCTCCACCGGCTCCCAGGATGCAGTCTTTACCGAGATCATTAATAATAGCAGGCACCACAGCAGGCATCACACCCCCACCGGGCATCGGGAAAACAGGTTTTAAGTGGAGCCAATCCCCCAATAGGTGGTGTGCGATCTGAAGATAACGCTCCCGCAGGAAGGGGAATTTGCCAAAGGGGCTAGGATATACGACAATATCTGCACCAGCCATCCGGGCCAGTTTGCCCAAGATCAGGTAGGAACTCATACCGGAATAGGGGGATTCGTACATTGTTCCGGCAAAATCCAGGTGTGCCAGAATAGGAACATTGATCTCGGGATCCTCGGCAAGCCCTTGTAGAGCTGAGATACCAACTGTCAGATAGTTAATCATGAGGGCGTTAGCCCCGGCATCGATGGCGCGTTTGGCATTATCCTGAACTAAGTCAGCTCTGTCTGTGATGTTTACCGTGAAAAGTACCTTGTTGCCGGTCTCTTCATAATAGCGTTTTGCTTCAGCCATGTAGAGTTTTATTCTTTCCTCCCGCGGGCAGAAGGGCGGATCCGCGATTAATTCATCATCTTTGACGATATCTACACCACCGCGAATCGCCTGGGAGAACAGCTTTACACCGACTTCAGGAGTATATCCGGTGCAGGGCTTGATCATGTTGTTTAAAAGAGGTCTTTCCGGAATGCCTAATAGTTCTCTGATCCCCTTTGTGCCAAACTTAGGGCCTTGAAAAGATTCAAGATAGCTTTTGGGGAACTGTAGATCAAGGAGTTTTAGTTTTCCGGACATGGAAATATTGCCGATCACTGTGCTGAGAAGCATTGGAATCTGTGGTCCGAAATTAACTGCGGGGTAAGCCAGTTGAAAAACAAAGTGCCTGGAATCTAGCTCATAGGGTACCTCAAATTCATGGCCGGGCACTTCATAGATACCGACCACTTTGGCCACATGTTTTTCCCTCATCTCCGGAGTTTCTTCAGGAACCGGAACCCAGGTACCTGTTGTTTGCTCTACTGCGATAGCGCTGATTTTATTGACGATATCGCTGTCAACTCCAGTTTCCAGATAATATGTGGCGATTACATACCTCCCTTCATCTTGGATTTGTTCTGATAAGGCAAGCATAGATAGTTCCGACATAGATGTCCCTCCTTTTAGTTCAAAGGCTGATAATAATATGCCTGAATAACCACCTTTTTATATCTTCTTTACAAATAGAATTCCTTATCAGGTTTAGTTTTATTTACGGGAGGAAAAAGACAAAAAGTCCCACCCTATCAGGTACAGATACCTGACAAGATGGGACTCACTCTCATCTCTGGTCCCTTAATACTATGAACCAATAATTATATATTCATAATATATTTTATCAATTAAAACATATTATTGCAACACTATTTTAAGATGGTAACCAACGATAATTCATCCCCCAAAAAAGATACGATGGCAATTATAGCTTAGGACTTAAAGTCCCATAAGGATGCAGCACTCGTATTTACTGCAACAGCCCCTGCGTTCAGAATTTCTATCACTTCTTTTTCAGCTTCAACCAATCCGCCTCCAATGATCGGCTGGTTAAAGTTCTTGCGAAGAGTAGAGATTACCTTCCCAACCATTATTCCGGGAAGAACCTCGATAAAGTCCGGTTTCGACATTTTTAAAATCTTAATTCCTGTTTCAATAGATGGTGTATCATGGGCAAAAAGCCGGTGTATAGTGATCAATTTCTCCTTTTTTGCGGCAGATATTATATAGCGGTTGGGAGTAACAATTCCGTCAGCTTTGGCTATCTCTTTTAAATATCTAATCGCTGCAAGGTCGGTGCCCAAGCCGTCAATCAGATCGATATGTACTAAAGCGATCTTGTTCCTGCTGTGCAATTTCTCAATAGCTGTCTTAATGTTAAAGATACTTCCAGAAGAAACCAGAGCTACACGTGCTCTGCTGGACAGTAGAGCCTGCATCTTTTCTTCCTGTCGCAGGGATGGGATGATTGGGTATTCACGAAATATCTTTAAGAGTTCATTCCTTAGACTTGCCTGAAGCACTGGACACATCTCCTTTCAGGATATTGTCCAACAGAAATCAACCCTTTTGGCCTGTTTTACCCCAACCTGTTCGCTGCATCCTTTAACATCTCCCGGATCGGCAGGTTGTAGGGACAGCGCTCCTCACATTCTCCGCATCCTAAACATGAATCCGCTTTCACCTTCATCGCCTGGTAGCGCCCTTTCGCCCAATCTTTCAGATCATATCTGGTAAAATAACCATCGAAAAGGAATACCGATGGGATATCGATCCCCTGCTGGCAGGGAAGGCAATACTCACAGCGCCTGCAGAAACTGGTACCCAGCTTCTCTACTAATTGAGCCAACTCCTCCCTCTCTTGATCAGTTAAAGCCCTCAGCTCATTACCCACTGCAGCGTTCTCTTCCACCTGTTCCAGAGAATCCATACCCGGTATTGCCACACTGACCGGATGCTCCAGAATATGCTGCAGAGACAGTTTAACATTGGTCAGGGCGCCCCCAGCCACAGGCTTCATTGCGATTATCCCGGCATCCATTTGACCTGCCAGATCAAAAACATCTCTGGCACCGTCTATCTCTACCGGATTGAAGGGGAACTGTACTGTTTCTATCTCCCCTGTTTTCAATATTTCCAGCAAAATTGCCTTGATATGTCCTGTAACCCCTATATGCCTGATCTTTCCCTTCTCCTTTGCCTCTACCAAAGCAGCTAAAGCCCCACCAGCCCCCAATACCTGTTCCAGCGCTTCTTTATCTTTGACATTATGCAACTGATAAAGATCAATATAATCCACACCCATGGTCATCAGGCTTTTATCTATATCCTCTGCCATTCCTTTTTTATCCCTGGCCATGGATTTAGTAGCTATGATCACCTGGTCCCTGTGTTCTTTCAGCGCAACTCCAAGCTTTTCCTCACTGTCAGTATAAGCTCTGGCAGTATCAAAGAAATTGATCCCCAGTTCTACTGCCCGTTTTACAACCCTTTCTGCACTGGCAATATCAATCCGCTGGATGGGAATACCGCCAAAACCTATTACAGATACTTTAAGATCTGTTTTCCCCAGTCTTCTGTACTCCATTTGGATCCCCCTGTTATGATTTTTTGCGTGATTTAATCCATCAGTTTATTCTATTGTACAACTTCTTCACTACTCTGAAAACTATTAACACCAAATGGACCGATCACCGGGACTGTCCCCCCGCGCGATCACTGGGACAGGTTGGGTGATCGGACAGATCAGGGGGACTGTCCCGCCGCGCGATCCGCCGCGCGATCAGGGGACAGGTTGACCGCTTCCCTTCCACGGCAGGTGTTTTCTTGATGACACGACCCCCGTCCCCTTGTCACACACCAACCACCAACCACTAATTAACTGCTCTTAATTTTCTATTGACAACAGTCTATTTTAGTTTATTATAATTGATCATAGTTTATTATTTGATTATAATTAAGGTGTAAATGTATTTTATTACTGACGGCAGTGGTGAAAAGGAGGTTGTTATGTTTATGGATAAGGAATTAATCACTGCCCAGGCTCTGGCTGAATCCCTGGATCTCTCTGTGGAGACAATTTGGAGGTATACCAGAGAGAATAAAATACCCTATATCGAACTGGGTAACAGACAATACCGGTATAAGTTGGAAGATGTAATCAGGGCACTCAGCGGTAACCTCGTGAAGGAAAAAAGCGTCCCCTACGAAACCAAACCAACCAAGAAGCTCACATATCAGGATTACCTGGAGATACCGGAGGAACCGGGCTACCGTTTTGAGATTCTTGACGGCATATTGATCAAAGAACCATCCCCCAGTGTTATACACCAGCGCGCATCCCGCAAACTGCAGAGGATTTTAGAAGATTATTTTGAGAAGGTTGACCCTGAAGGAGAGGTCTTCGATGCACCACTGGATGTTACCCCACTTGAATTCAACGTGGTCCAGCCGGATCTGTTTTATGTATCAGGGGAACAGCAACTGATTGTGAAAGAAGACCGGATCGATGGGTCACCTGTACTGGTGGTTGAGATTTTGTCCCCTTCCAGCGCCCGAAAGGACCGGCTGCAAAAAATGCGGATTTATCAGAAGGCTGAAGTAAAACACTATTGGTTGGTTGATCCAAAAGAAAAAACCTTGGAATGCTTTGCCTTGCATGATGGCGTATATGCCCTTGTTGCATCAGGTATGGAGGAAGAAACCGTAGAGCATCCAGATTTCGCAGGGCTGTCAATCCCATTGAAATCCTTGTGGTCAAAATAATAAAATACAGCAACACCCGCTTCAGGCCTAAGGCATGCTGACTACAAAAGGCTCAGTAGACCTGTTCTGGTCTTGGCCATGTTGCTGCTGTATTGTTTTAGATAGATGTGCTTATCGGTCAGAACTCTTTTTTAATTCTTGAATCAGGTCATCAAGAGTTAATGAATCCAGAACTTCAGCGATAGAGTCTCTCACTTTGGCCCAAACCAGACGTGTAACACATCCCTCTGCCCGATCACACTCCTCTGGATAATCCTCACTGACACAGGCAACAGGCGCGATCGGACCTTCCAGAGCGCGGATAATGTCGCCAACCGTAATATTATCAGACCCCCGAGCCAACAGGTACCCACCCTGAGCACCGCGCACACTGCGGATCAGCCCTTCCTTTTTCAATGGCACCATCAACTGCTCCAGGTAGCCTACTGAAATTCCCTGGCGCTCTGAGATGCTGTGCAGTGCCACGGGCCCATCACCTTGATTTATTGCTATATCCAACATTGCCCGTAACCCGTACCTACCTCTTGTGGACAGCTTCACTGAAAAATCACCTCTTATTCATGGTATACAGTGAATCTCACTTTCCGTTTTTCTGCTGCCAATCCTCAATAGCCTTATGCAGAGCATCAGCAGCCAGATTTGAGCAGTGCAGTTTCTGAGGAGGCAGCCCCCCGAGAGCTTGGGCAACATCCTTGTTCGTGAGTTGCATAGCCTCCTCGATGGTCTTCCCCTTAGCCAGTGTTGTCATCATACTGCCGCTGGCCACTGCAGCACCACAGCCGAAGGTCATGTATTTCACATCATCAAGCCTGTCATCCTTCACCTTGATGTACACCCTGAGAATATCGCCGCAGACAACATTTCCGATTTCACCGACACCGCTGGCATCAGTTATTTCCCCAACATTGCGCGGGTTTTGAAAATGATCCATTACTGTCTCATTATACATTTGACTTCACCTCACTCAAACAGTCAGTTTATTGGCCAATGGGGAGAAACTCCGCAACCTGGCTACGACTTCAGGAAGCACCTCCAGCACATAGTCAATATCTGCAGCATCATTCATTCTCCCCAGTGTCATACGCAGTGAGCCGTGAATCAGTTCATAAGGCAACCCGATGGCCTCAAGCACATGGGACCCTTTTAATGAACTGGAACTGCAGGCCGAACCGGAGGAAGCAGCAATCCCTTTCATATCCAGGCTGAGCAGCATTGACTCACCCTCAACATAGGAAAAGCTGAAGTGCACATTATGAGGCAGCCTCCGCTCAGGATGCCCATTGTATTTAACATCAGGGATCCTCTCTATAATCCCCTGGACCAGTTTTTCTCTCAGTTCTATTGTTCGTTTATATTCTGAGTCCAGATCCCGGGCGGCGATTTCAGCAGCCTTCCCAAAGCCAACGATCCCTGCGGTATTCTCAGTGCCGGAACGCATCTTTTTTTCCTGTCCTCCGCCATGTATCACCGGCTCCAGCCGCACCCCTTTTCTTTTGTAAAGGGCACCGACTCCCTTAGGACCATACATTTTATGGCTGGAAAGGGTGAGAAGATCCACACCCAGATCCTTCACATTAACAGGGATTCTCCCTGCTGTCTGCACAGCATCAGTATGAAAAAGAATGTCATACTCCCTGGCTATACTGCTTAACTCCTCAATAGGCTCAATGGTGCCAATCTCATTATTAGCATGCATAATGGTAACCAGGATGGTTTCCGGCCGGATCGCTTTGCGCAGCTCCTCTGGATCCACCAGACCATATCCGTCTACAGGAAGATAAGTCACCTCAAAACCGTTTTTGGCCAGATACTTACAGCTATTAAGCACAGCAGGGTGCTCGATCGATGAAGTAATAATGTGATTCCCCTTCTTGTGCCTAGCTGCGGCTGCTCCTATAATCGCTAGATTGTCAGCTTCAGTACCTCCGCCGGTAAAAATAATTTCTTCCCTTTCAGCTCCGATCAGATCAGCGACTTGCTGGCGCGCCTCATCAACCCATTTCTTGGCCTCTCTACCATAAGAATGGATACTGGAAGGGTTACCAAAGGTATCCTTCATAAATTCACAGATGAGGGAATAAACCTCAGGATGAAGAGGTGTTGTCCCTGCATGGTCTAGATATACTTTACGCATAGCGGATCACTCCCAGTTCAAGTAAATAGAAATACCTTAACGATACTCCACCTTAGTCTGTGCCAAATCAAATCCTACTATTTCAATAGGATTTCTAATAATAGAATATCCCATCAATACTACCCTGTCAACCCTGTTATCAAATGACACCTCACCGGTGACCAGACTACCACCTTCACCAGCCTGTTCCCCATCTACCGGTGAGGTGCCTATTTATCAGTTTGTTCCGGCTATGGAGATGTAATGGCAATCCCCTCTTTCAGGCCAGACGCACCCGCTTCAAGCGCAAAGCATTGCTGACTACAAACACAGAACTCAAAGCCATAGCCCCACCGGCCACCACCGGACTCAAAAACCCTGCAGCTGCCACCGGAATTCCTATCATATTGTAAAAAAAGGCCCAGAAAAGGTTCTGCTTGATATTGCGCAAAGTGGCTTTGCTGAGTTTGACTGCTGTGGCGATAGCCCGGAGGTCTCCCCCTATCAGTGTAATATCTGCGGCTTCCATGGCAATATCAGTTCCGGTACCCATGGCTATTCCCACATCAGCAGTTGCCAGGGCTGGGGCATCATTGATCCCATCCCCCACCATAGCTACAATCAACCCTTTATCACGCAGCATTTTCACTTGATCAGCCTTTTCCTCAGGCAGCACCTCTGCCATTACATGCTCAATCCCCACCTGTTGGGCAATAGCTGTCGCAGTGCGCTTATTATCGCCGGTGAGCATCCAGACATCAATACCGATTCTTTTTAATTCCTGGACCGCTTCTGCCGCATGTTCCTTAACAGTATCAGCAACCCCTAAGACCGCAGCCGGAGATTGATCAACCGCCATCAAAATCGTAGTCTTTCCCTCACTTTCCAGTCTCTCCAGAGCCGGCAGCAGGGATTCTACATTTACCTCCTGCTCCTGTAAATACCTGCGGTTGCCCAGAAAGATTACTCTATCATCTATAACAGCCTTTACCCCCTTCCCAGGCACTGCACTGAATTCCTGTGGATCAGGCAGACTTAAACCAGGCAAACGATTTAGAACACCCTGTACTATGGCCTCAGCTACCGGATGTTCTGACAGCTTCTCTGCCGCAGCTGCCCACTCCAAGAGTTTCTCCTTGCGACCGGAAAACTCTTCAGCGGTTATGATATCTGTAATCTCCAGTTCACCCCTGGTTATTGTGCCGGTCTTGTCCAAAACCACTGTGTTCACCCGGTGGGCGCGCTCCAGATGCTCTCCTCCCCTAATCAGTATCCCATTTTCCGCACCCCGTCCTGTTCCTACCATGATAGATGTAGGTGTAGCCAAGCCCATGGCACAGGGGCAGGCGATCACCAGCACAGCGGTGGCATTGATCAAAGCCCTTGATAAATTGCCTGCATCCAGCACCCAAAACCACAGAGCAAATGTGCCTAAAGCGATCACCACCACAGCAGGCACAAAATAACCTGCCACAACATCTGCCAGCCGCTGTATAGGTGCCTTTGAGCCTTGAGCCTCCTGAACCACCCGAATGATCTGGGCCAGTACAGTATCCCTTCCCACCTGGGTGGCCTCAAACTTAATGGAGCCATACTTATTGACCGTGGCACCTGTCACCAAATCCCCTACCTGTTTGTCCACAGGCACACTCTCTCCGGTCAGCATCGATTCATCCACAGATGAATAACCTTCTTTAACAACACCATCCACCGGGATCCGCTCACCGGGGCGCACCACTACCAGGTCACCAACTGCCACCTCAGAAATATTGACCTCCTGCTCCTGCCCATCTCTGATCACCCGGGCAGTTTTGGGCTGCAGCCCCATCAGCTTCCTGATGGCCTCTGAGGTTCTGCCCTTAGCCATCGATTCCAAATACTTGCCCAGCAAAATCAGGGTAATCAAAACAGCACTGGCTTCAAAATAGAGATGGGCATGGGGATCAATAAGCCCAATGATCAGACTGTAAAAGTAAGCGGCACTGGTACCCAAGGCCACCAGCACATCCATATTGGCGCTCCCGCCCCGCAGAGCGGTAAAGGCCCCCTTATAAAAAGGAAACCCGGCAATAAACTGCACAGGGGTAGCCAGCAAGAACTGTGTTGTATAGGAGGTCAGCCAGCTGGGTAGAGACAGGCCAAATAAATGCTCTAACATAATCACCAAAAAAGGAAAAGACAAAAATGCGGAAAATATTAAAAGCCCTTTTCTTTGCCCCAACTCGACAGGCTCTGATACTTTACCGGTGCCCTCTGCCAGATCGGTCTGCAGCTGCGCCTTATAGCCGATACCGGTTATTGCTGCAGCAAGGTCCTCAGGCTTCACTATAGCAGGCAGATATTTTACCACTGCTTTTTCTGTAGCCAAGTTAACAACAGCTTCCTGGACACCATTAATTTTTTGAAGCTTTTTTTCTACTCTGGAAACACATGCTGCACAGTTCATCCCCTGGATTTTGATCTCTACCCGTTCGGGAACCACCGAGTAGCCCAATCGCTCAATTTTTTCAACAAAGTCCACAGCTTTAACAGCTTGGGGGTCATATTCGATAACAGCCTGTTCCAATGCAAGATTAACCTGGGCATGTCTTACTCCCGGCATTTTGCTGAGTACTTTTTCTATCCGGGCAGAACAGGCGGCACAACTCATACCCTTGATATTTATAGAAATCCTCTCCATCCAGTAGCATCCTTTCTTTGAAATGTCTATAGGTTAGCTTAACCACCCTAATTAAAAAAAGTCCTTCTTTCAATAATGTACTGCGTGGTAATTGAGTTTCATACCCAGGGAATGAATAAATTAATCAATACTCGATAAACTAATACCAGATTAACAAAAAGGAGGAAAAATAAATGGCACAATTGAACCAGCAAGAACTGCAAAATGTCAGACATTTTATCTTTTCACATGAAACCGCCGCCCAAAAGCTGAAAACTTACGCACAACAGTGTCAGGACCCCCAGATCAAACAAATGTTTCAACAAGCTGCACAACAATCTGAAAATACAAAACAGAAATTTTTACAATTCTTACAATAATAAGGGGTGAAGAATTATGCAGGAAAAAGACATGGTAAATGATATTCTATCCATGGTTAACAGCAGTTTGACCGGCTATGCCAATGCAATAGCTCAAACCTCAAACCAACAGCTTCGCCAAATGCTGCAACAGACCAGGGATGCAGATGAACAATTCCAGTACAAACTATGCCAGATAGCAGAACAAAAAGGCTACTACCAACCGGCACAGCCGGCAGACCCACAGGATATACAGCAGGTGCGTGCATCAGTTACACAAAGCTGATCTGTCTTTCTTTATAAAAAAGGGCCATTTATGGCTCTTTTTTTATCTTTATCTGCTTTTCTGCTAATCTTCAAAAAGTTCATCCATCAATTTCTCAATTCGTTCTCTTCTCTCAGCTGTAGCTTTCTTATCTAAAGTAACACTTATTCTAATAACATCACCTTCCCTGGCTTCTGAAGGTAGCAAAACCCTTGGCAGGTTGAAGGTGGTTTCTTCAAATTCAATTACAGCCCAATCGCCTTCAAAACGGTCAATAATTAAAATTGCCCTCACCATCCCTCTTGCTATGCTTTGTAGGGTTTATATTATAATATAACATAATAACAGAGTTCAAAAGCACCAATCAAGGAACAAGTTGGATTGTGTTTTTAAAGCCAGATTATTTTAATAATCAGAAAAAAGGAGATGTAATAAATGGCAATAACCAGACGGCCCCTTACCGAGGTCACCCAGGAGTTAACTGCGGCAGCTACCGGAAAGACACCAGCAGACACTGTCATCAAAGGTGGAAAGGTGATCAATGTTTTCACAGGTGAAATTCTGAACTGGGACATCGCAATCAAAGGGGATCGGATCGCCACCGTAGGGGATGTAAGCCACACCATAGGCCCCTCAACCAATGTGATCGATGCCACCGGTTATTACCTCAGCCCCGGTTTCTTAGACGGGCATGTCCATGTAGAGAGCAGCATGGTGACTGTCACCCAGTTTGCCAGAGCAGTGCTCCCCCTAGGCACTACCGGAATTTTTATGGACCCTCACGAGATTGCCAATGTCCTAGGGATGGAAGGTGTGCGGCTGATGGTGGAAGAAGGGCTGCAGCTGCCCTTAAAAGTTTTTGCCACAATGCCATCCTGCGTCCCTGCTGCTCCCGGTTTTGAGGATGCAGGCGCTGTTTTCGGCCCTGAGGAAATCGCTGCAGCTATGAAATGGCCGGGCATCTGCGGACTGGGTGAGATGATGAACTTCCCAGGAGTTTTGGCCGGTGATCCAGGGGTTCATGGAGAACTGAAGGCAACTTTAGAGGCAAATAAACCGGTCACAGGCCATTATTCCATGCCAGGCGATTTTCAAGGAGTCGCTGCTTACACAGCAGCAGGTATCAGATCGGACCATGAATCTATTCTCAAAGAGGATGCCTTGAACAGGCTGCGGTTGGGAATGTACACCAAAATGCGTGAGGGTTCAGCCTGGCATGATGTTGCCGCAACAGTGAAAAGCCTTACTGAAACAGGTATTGACAGCCGCAGAGCTGTTTTAGTGAGTGATGATGTACACCCCGAAACCCTGCTCTCTACAGGCCACCTGAACCATGTGGTTCGCAGAGCCATCAGTGAAGGGCTGAATCCCATCAGGGCCATCCAGGCAGTGACCATCAATTGTGCTGAGTGTTTTGAAATGGATCAGGACCTAGGGGCCATCGCTCCGGGCCGCTATGCTGACATACTTTTCCTCAAGGATCTGGCAAAGGTAGAGATCGATAAGGTGATGGTCGATGGACAGATTATCGCCGAAGGTGGCAAACTGCTGGTTGATCTCCCTGCTGTTACCTATCCGGAGTTTGTCCGCAGTTCAGTTCATTTACAGGAGCCTATTGACAAGACACATTTTCGCATAACAGCACCTGCAGGTAAAGATAGTGTCCGGATCAGGGTTATGGAGATTATAGAAGCCAGTGTTTTGACCAAACACATTATAACTGAACTGCCTGTTGTGAATGGGGCCTTGGAAGCCTCTGTTGCGCAGGGTCTGGCAAAAGCGGCTGTTATAGAACGCCACGGCAATAATAAAGGGACCGGTCTGGGTTTTGTTAAAGGTTTTGGCTTCCACAGCGGTGCTGTGGCTTCAACTGTAGCCCACGACAGCCACAACCTGCTCATCGTAGGAATGAATGATGAAGATATGGCATTGGCAGGGAACACACTGGCAGAATGCGGTGGAGGGATGGTGGCAGTCAGAGATGGTAAGGTCCTTGCACTCCTTCCCCTTCCCATTGCAGGACTCATGTCAGACCGACCTGTAGAGGAGGTGGCAGCACAGGTATCCAAGGTGGAACAGGCCTGGAGAGAGCTGGGCTGCAGCCTGGTGTCCCCCTTTATGACCATGGCCTTGCTTTCCCTGCCGGTTTTACCCGAACTGCGTCTTACCAACCGGGGCCTGGTGGATACTGTGCAGTTCAGGTTTGTTGATCTGATTTCTTCATAAAAACGCAATCTATAAAACAGAACTAAAGAAGCTATTCAAAGAATGGCATTCAAAAAAAGCCGGGTCAAAAAACTGACCTGGCTCTTTTTATAAACCAACCTTTCGGTTTCTGCTCTTTTTCTACTTGGGGAAACGCAGCTGACAGTATTTTTCAATAACCTGATTAAACAAAACAACATGGTGCAGTTCATCTAAAATGATTCTTTCCAGAATTCTTTTGACATAAGGGTCACCGATCATGTGCTGGTGTTTGCGGTAATTGGCGATAGCTGCCCATTCACCAGCTAAATCCGCTGTCAGCCGGTCACAAAGATCTGTCCCATAGAAAACAAAACTGCTATCCCAATACTTTTCAGCATTGTTCTTTTCAATGATCCTGTACCGGGGATCAACACCAAGCTGGTAAATGGTTTCAGCCAGTATTTCCAGATGGTGCATCTCCACCAGCGCAATACAGGAAAGCAGTTTTGAAACCTCTCTGTTTTCTTCTTCCAACACAAAATGATGATAGCTGTACTGACATATTGCTGTCAACTCACTGACCGCACCTGCGTAATCCTCCAGCAGCAGTTGGCCATATTTAGGATTTGGTTCAGCCACCCGCACTTCTGGGTAAGGTGCAGGGTAAGCACACTTATACAAAGCTGAGGTTTCGCATCCCTTTGTATCAAGCGGTTCTTTGTTCATGCTTCAGCCTCCCTGTTAATGATATTACTAAAAACTATTGTGCTGAAGCATAAAATATTACCCAACTAACTTCTACAAGCAATCAGATTCAACCGCCCAACAACCGCTTAAAGATCTCCCTGACTGTGAGTATTTCCCGGATCTTTTCTACCTTTTCCCCTGCAAAAATCAGAGCTTCTGCATGATTCCCATTTTTACAGGCATTCTTTAAAGCTTCCATAATGCAGTATATTTTTGAACACTTTTTCAGACATCCCCTGCACTCAGCTATTTCCAGGCTTTTATCCCCCTCAATCCTGCGCTGAAAATCATTCTTCAAACCCCTTCCCACCATACCCACAGGGCTGTTGATCAGCACAACATCATCTTTTGTGGCTTTAACATACAGTCCCTTGAATTCATCAGAGGCATTGGATTCTACTGAAGCAGCGAAACGGGTTCCCATTTGAACACCATCCGCCCCCATCACCAACGCCTCTTCAAAATCCTGTCTGTCGATGATACCCCCTGCAGCAATAACCGGAATCGATACCGCTTTCTTGACCTCAGGTAGTATCTCCCGCATCATCCGGTCTGTGCCCAGATGGCCGCCTGCTTCTTTGCCCTCAACCACCACTGCAGAAGCCCCCATCTTTTCCGCCAAAATAGCAAGTCTCGCACTAGACACAATAGGAACAATCGGCACATCCCTTTCCTTCCCCCAAGTGAACATATCCCTGGAAAAACCCGCCCCAGAGATCACCAGATCAATACCCTCCTCGATGGCCGTTTTTACCAGAAGGGCAAAATCACGAACAGCAAAAAGAACATTGATACCAATAATCCCACTGCTTAATTCCCGGGCACTGCGAATTTCCCAGCGCAGTTCGTCGGGAGACATACCCGTTCCGGCAATAACCCCGATACCCCCTTCATTGGCTACCGCAGCTGCAAGGTTAGCAGTAGAGATGCGCACAGCCATGCCTCCTTGAATAATAGGAACCGGCACCTTTAGTTTCCCAATCTTTAGCTTCACACTTTCTCCTCCATATAAACCAGTTTCGTAAAATTACGACTCAACCATATACTGATTAGGCCAGTCTTCTTTGTTCAACTCGGTGTATATTCTCGATGGATGAGTGATCTCCTGCATTTTCACTAAATGCCGAAAAACCCAATTCCACACTAAAACAGCAGGCGTTAAGTTCCCAGCCTGCTGAATAGCTTTATAACTTATTTCTTGTTTTGCTGTATCAGATTTATCACAGCATCAAGATCCTCTGCTCCCTTTTCATTCTGACGGCCTATGATCACAGCTTTGATCCTCAACCTCCTGCATGCCTTTATTTTCTCATCAGTGCCCCCCTCTTTGCCGCTGTCTTTCATGACCACATAATCTGCACCATATTCTTTGAACATGGCAAGATTGAGTTCCTCACTAAAGGGTCCTAAGGCTGCGATGATGTCCCTCAGCTTAACATTATTTTTTTGGCATTCTGCAATACTTTCCACTGTGGGAAGCACTCTGTAGACAAATCTGTTGCTCCCCCTAACTGGCTCAAAGTCCTTTATATTTTTTGAACCTGTGGTAAAGAAAACACACCCGTTTACACCCTTCAAAAATTCTCTGCATCGGCTGATGGAGTCCAGATAGATACAGTCTTCAATGTCTTTCGTTTTCCTGCGCACATATCGTATATAGTCGATGTTAAATTTTTCGGCAGCCTCTCTTGCAATTTTTGTGATTTCAGTTGCAAAGGGATGGGACAGATCCACCATTAAATCGATAGAGTTGTGGTGTATAAAATTTTCCACTTCTTTTTCATCCATGCGGCACACTATCAAATTTTCATCATCTAAAAACTCCCGCTCCGCTTCTGTGGCTGCTGTTATAATATACTCCATCTTACCCCTAATTTTTTCGACCAGTTCTACTGTTTCACAAGTTCCCCCTATGATCCATATCAAATTTATACCCCCTTGGAGTAATCATCTTATCCTCTTTGATGTATGTGCTACTGTTGCCGATAATCAAAACTGTGGTCATATCCACAAATTCATAATCTATATTGGAAAGGGTTGTTATCACCCTTTGATTTCCTTCCCTACCTGCGTTTTTAACAAT
>LFTQ01000151.1 GCA_001513545.1 Clostridia bacterium DTU068
CTCTATGAACGCTGTTTCGGACGCAAGCCCCTGGGGTTTTGGCTGCCTGAATGCGGTTATAAACCTGGAGATGACAAAATTTTAAAAAAATACGGAATCAAGTACTTTATTACAGAGACCCATGGCCTCCTTTATGCATCTCCTCGGCCCAAGTACGGCAATTACGCCCCTGTTTATTGCTCATCCGGAGTGGCGGCTTTCGGCAGGGATGCAGAATCATCCAAACAGGTTTGGAGTGCTAAAGAAGGATACCCGGGTGATTTCGATTACCGTGACTTTTACAGGGATATCGGTTATGATTTGGATCTCTCCTATATCGGGCCTTACCTTCCTGAAGGGAAGATTCGCAGCCATACAGGGATCAAATACTACCGGATCACCGGCACAACAGATTATAAAGAACCATATGTGAGATCCTGGGCCTTGGAAAAAGCAGCAACACATGCGGGAAACTTTATGTTCAACAGGGAAAAGCAGGTGGAATGGCTAAGCGGTTTGTTGGACCGCAAACCTGTGATCGTAGCCCCATATGATGCAGAGCTATTTGGTCACTGGTGGTTTGAGGGCCCTCAGTGGTTGGATTTCCTTATCAGAAAGATCCGCTACGATCAGAACACCGTTGAGCTGATCACACCTGGCGACTATTTAAAGATCTACCCCTGCAACCAGGTATCTACACCCTGTGAGTCCAGCTGGGGATGGAAAGGCTACCATGAAGTCTGGCTCAACGGCGCCAATGACTGGATCTGGCGGCACCTGCATAAAGCAGGTGAGCGGATGATTGAACTGGCTAACAGCAACCATGAGGTAAATGGGATACTAAAACGTGCTCTCAATCAAGCAGCCCGGGAACTGCTGCTGGCACAGAGCAGTGATTGGCCATTTATCATGAAAACCGGGACTATGGTGGAATATGCCAAAATGCGCTTCCAGTCTCATATAGCCAACTTTACCAGGCTCTATGAAGATATTAAAGGAAATAAAATCGATGAAGGATGGCTCAATGGGCTAGAAACAAAAAACAATCTTTTCCCTGATATGGACTACCGGATCTACAGATCAGATCATGTTGCAGAGCTACCTGG
>LFTQ01000112.1:0-831 GCA_001513545.1 Clostridia bacterium DTU068
GGGCTAACTACTTTCGTGCAGCTAACTGCAAGACGCTGTTTGCAAAAATCATGGGATGGATACGGCGAAGGCTGCGGATGATGCAGATGCGGGAGTGGAAGAGCTACAAGCAGTTGCACAAAGCACTGCGCAGGCGTGGCTATAAGGGAGAGTTCAAAAAAATATCCGTGAGAAGGTGGAAGAACTCTTCCAGTCCACTAATCAATATGGCACTGCCAAACAGTTGGCTTGATGAACTTGGACTAATTGACTTGAGTTCTTATAAGACGGGACTTCTGCCTCTCTATTATGAGAGATAAGATTTGCCAGGAGCCGTATACGAGACCCGTACGTACGGTTCTGTGAGAGGGATAACGCCGCAGAAAGCTACTGCGGCGCTACCCTACTCGATGACTGATCTTATAACACTCTGTAGGCCCTGAGGTTTTTCATCTTAGGATCAGATGCTTTCACTGAAATGATTGTTATGATTGTATACCGCTCAAGGCTGCCCGTCCCCTTTTGTTAATATTTTCACAATCCCGCTGATGCTGTGTGGCCGATGGTAACTAACAGCGCTCAGGGAGATGGTGAGATCTGAAATCCGGGTGGGCTGCCGTTTTCTTGGTTGTGTGTCGAAAATTCGATACTATATTCCGAAAAAAAGGCATTTCCATGTGTGACACAGACTAGCTCAAGAACAGCTAAAGCGGATCAATGGGAATAGGAGTATAGCCGGATTATTTAAATGGATCCTTGATTCCCATCTTCTTCAGCGTATATTTGTAGAGCAGTTCCAGGTCATCGTAGGGGAACTCCAGATGCACTGTTTGTTCTTCTTGATCATTAACT
>LFTQ01000112.1:893-3783 GCA_001513545.1 Clostridia bacterium DTU068
CCATTAGGCGCTATTTATAGATAAGCAAAAATTGTGCCAGCTATAGCTTAATAATAAAAAGTTTACAATTGGACGGTGTGAATACTTCAAACCTAATTTTTTCTCAATGACTCTATTGTCACCGGTTGTCTGATCTGTTAAAATAGTGTTCACAAAAATGTGCACAAGGGTGTTGGGGATGAATGATTTTCATCGAATAGGTGATAAACTCATCAGCATGGAAAAGCTTAACCGGTTGATGGCCCAGATCATCTCACTGCGCAGCCAAGGAATTTCACAGCAGGAGGTTGCAGAGCGCTGTGGTGTTGACCGGAGTTTTATCTCCCGCTTAGAGAGTTTAGGTGCTGTGCGCAGAGGGGCAAGCATAGCTGTGGTGGGTTTTCCTTTGAAGAATAAAGAGGAAATTTCTTCTCTGCTGGATGAATTGGGTGTTGATTTCAGGCTGCTCATGACCAATGATGAGCGCTGGCGTTTTGTTAAAGAAAAGTCAGGCTTGGAATTGTTAAATGAAATTATGGGCCTGGTGTCTAAGGTCAGGACTTATGATGTGGTTATTTTAATTGGGTCAAGACAGCGCATCAAATGGTGTGCCGCTCTTTTGGATAAGGAGGTATTGGGGATAGATTTGGGGGAATCACCCCTTAATGAGGATAAATATGTGGAACCTGAGCATTTGCGAGAATTAATCATTTCAGCACAAAAACGTTGAACAACCGTTATTTTCATTCTTCTGAAAGTGAGGATTGTTTATGAAAAGGGTAGTGAGTGTGAGTCTGGGTTCTTCTAAGCGAGATCATAAAGTAGAAGCCGAATTTTTGGGAGAAAAATTTGTGATCGAACGGATCGGTACAGATGGGGACATGGAGCGGGCGATTCAGATGATTCGTGAGCTTGATGGCAAGGTCGATGCCTTCGGTATGGGTGGTATCGATCTGTATCTGGTGGCCGGTAACAGGCGTTATGCGCTCAGGGAAGCCAAAAAGATCGCTGCAGCAGCAGAAAAGACCCCGATTGTTGATGGCAGTGGTTTAAAAAATACATTGGAGAGAAAGGTTATTGAATACCTCCAGAGTGAGCTGGGATGGGATTTTAAGGATAGGCGGGCTTTGGTGGTTTCCGGGGTGGACCGTTTTGGAATTGCTGAGGCTCTCTGGTATGCGGGTTGCAAGACCACCTATGGAGACCTGATCTTTGCCATGGGAATTCCTATACCGGTCCGTAGTTTATCAACTCTGAGGTTTTTGGCCTATACTTTGCTTCCTGTTTTGAGCCAAATGCCTTTCAAGTATTTGTACCCTACCGGTGAGAAGCAGGAGACGGTTACTTCAAAGTATGACAAATATTATCATGACAACGAAATTATCACCGGGGATTTTCATTTTATCAGAAAATACATGCCTTCGGAGCTTCCTGATAAGATTATCATCACCAATACAGTCACCAAAGATGACCTGGAACTCCTCCGGGAGAGGGGAGTAAAGGTATTGGTGACCACAACACCTGAGATGCAGGGCCGTTCCTTTGGTACCAATGTTATGGAGGGTGTTTTGATTAGCCTGCTGGGGAAAAAGGTGGATGAGGTCAAACCTGAGGATTACAGCAGTCTTTTGGAACAACTGCAGTTTAAGCCCCGTATTGTTTACCTGCAGGTTGAGCAGGAAGCAGGGGTAAACTGATAGGTTTGATAATGGGCTCGGTAAAAGGTTTATTAGCCAATTGTAGTATAAAGATTAAGGAGTAGCTGAAGATGAATAGATTTGCATTTATCATACACCCTATCGATTTAGAATATATCACAAAGAATATTAAAATATTAAAATATGTGCCAGGTAGGGCTGCTGAGTGGATTGTGAGCCGTTTTCCCTCCTATAAAGCTTCAGAGATCACAGGGGTGGTATCCCCTTATGCTGAAACAGAAGGGTGGTTTATTGTCTGCCCTTTAACCTCCCGTCAGATGCTTGAACTTCCGGAGGAATATGTTTTAGGCCGTATTATTGAAGCGGGAAAAGTGGCTGAAAGATTGGGAGCCGGTATCGTAGGATTAGGGGCGATGACCTCTGTTGTGGGTGACGCAGGTATAACTGTGGCCAGTAATTTGGGGATCGCTGTAACCTCTGGAAACAGTTATACTGTTGCTATGGCTCTGGAAGGGACAAGAAAAGCCGCAGATTATATGGGGATCGACATCAAGAGTGCACAGGTGGCGGTTCTTGGTGCTACCGGGTCCATCGGCAGTGTTTGTGCCAGAATCTTGGCTGAGGAGGCAGGCAGTCTGACACTGGTAGCTCCCAAGCGTTCCCAGTTGGAGCGTTTGGCTTATGTAATCCTGCATGAAACCGGGGTTGCTGTTCGTATCACAACAAACATCAAAGATGCTTTGCGCACTGCAGATATTGTGGTTACTGTGACCTCTTCACTTGAAGCACTGATCGAACCACAGGATCTAAAGCCTGGTACTGTTGTTTGTGATGTGGCCCGTCCACGAGATGTTTCTGTAAAAGTGGCCAGTGAACGCCCGGATGTGCTGGTTATTGAAGGTGGAGTGGTAGAGGTGCCTGGGGATGTTGAGTTTAATTTTAATTTTGGTTTTCCCCCAAAAACATCTTATGCTTGTATGGCTGAAACCATGATCCTTGCTTTAGAAGGGCGTTTTGAAAACTATTCACTGGGACGTGATCTAACCGTTTCCCAGGTTAAAGAGATCGCTCGTTTAGGCAGAAAACATGGTTTCAAACTGGCAGGGCTGCGCAGTTTTGAGCATGCGCTCACAACAGAAGATTTAAAGAGAGTGCGGGAGCTTGCTAAATCTTTTCAGAGGAGTCTTGACAAATAGAAACTTGATTTCTATAATAGCTACAAATTGCAAAAGTGTAAATAAACTCTAGCCGTT
>LFTQ01000112.1:3855-6386 GCA_001513545.1 Clostridia bacterium DTU068
ATGTTGGTTTGTGACCGAATAAAAAAATTACGAGGGTCATAAGATTTTAGTAAATTTTTTATTAAGGGAGAGATAGGGTTGCCAGAAAATGAGGTTCTTTTGACAGGGGACGGGATAAAAAAATTAGAAGATGAGCTCCATCTTTTGAAATCTGTTAAGCGCAGGGAGATTGCCGAGCGCATTCGCACCGCCATCGATTTTGGAGATATCTCCGAGAACTCTGAGTATGAAGAGGCAAAGAACGAACAGGCATTCATCGAGGGAAGAATCATCACATTGGAAAAAATGCTGCGGCATGCCCGGCTGATTGATACAAGCGATGTACCCCCTGACACGGTCGCGGTTGGGTCGACAGTTGTTTTAAAGGACCAGAATACTGGCGATGAACTTGAGTACACCATTGTAGGAAGTGCTGAGGCTGATCCCGATAATGATAAGATTTCCAACAGATCTCCTGTGGGAAAAGCGTTGTTGGGGAAAAAGGTTGGAGAAATAGTTGAGGTTAAAGTACCTGCTGGAACGAATCAATACATGATCTTGGATATTAGACACTAGTTTTTTTATACCATATCAGCCTTTTTGGAGGTGTTAGATCCTCTCAGCGGGAATATAAATAGGAGGAATTTATTAATGCCTGATAGTAACAGAGAAGATCTACCGGATTTAATTAGTACTCGACTGCAGAAGATTGATGAATTATGGTCTAGAGGGATTAATCCTTTTGGGAAAAGATTTGAGGTTCTGCATCATGCTGCCGACATTATTGCGGAATATCCCGATAATGACGGACAGGATGTTGTTATTGCAGGCCGTCTGATGGCAAAAAGAGGACATGGCAAAGCAAGCTTTGCTGATCTGCAGGACTTTTCAGGGAGGATCCAGATCTATGCCAGGCTAGATGATCTGGGGGCTGAGGCTTATGATTTATATAAGATATTGGATATTGGAGATATTATCGGTGTCAAAGGTACAGTATTTCGTACCAAAAGAGGCGAAATCAGTGTTTCTGTAAAAGGGTTTGTAATCCTAGCCAAATCCCTGCGTCCCCTTCCTGAAAAATGGCATGGGCTCAAAGATGTGGATCTTCGCTACCGGCACCGTTATCTGGACCTGATTGTCAACCCTGAGGTTAAAGATGTTTTTTTGAAGCGGATTGAGATCATCAAGGCTATGCGGCATTTCCTTGAAGAACGCGGTTTTTATGAGGTAGAAACCCCAATGATGCAGCCGGTGGCTGGAGGTGCAGCAGCTCGCCCCTTCATAACCCACCATAATGCCTTAGATATCGATCTTTATCTGCGCATTGCCCCGGAGCTGTATCTTAAAAGGCTTTTGGTGGGTGGGTTTGAAAAGGTTTTTGAGATCAATCGCAATTTTCGTAATGAAGGTATTTCTACAAAACACAATCCGGAATTCACCATGATGGAACTCTACCAGGCTTATGCTGACTACGAGGATATGATGGAAATTACGGAGAGCATGATCAGCTTTGTGGTTCAGAAGGTGTTTGGTTCTTTGAAAATAACTTATCAGGGGCGGGAAATTGATTTTACTGTGCCTTGGGACAGGCTTAGTATGCTGGATGCTGTCCGGCTGTATACCGGAGAGGACTTCAGTCACTTTGATACAGAGCAAGCACACCGGCAGGCTGCAGAACTGGGAGTGGATGTGGGAAAGGATGCGGTTTGGGGACAAGTATTGAATGCAGTTTTTGAGGAATATGTGGAAGATAAATTAATTCAGCCTACTTTTATCACAGGACATCCAGTGGAGGTTTCACCACTGGCCAAGCGCAATCCCCAAAATCCCCGTTTGACTGATCGTTTTGAGTTGTTCATTAATACCTGGGAATTGGCCAATGCCTTCTCTGAACTGAATGATCCCTTAGACCAGAGGAAGCGGTTTGAGCAGCAGTTGGAGGAGAGGGCAAAAGGTGATGAAGAGGCACATGCTATGGATGAAGATTACATTACTGCCTTAGAGCATGGGATGCCGCCTGCCGGAGGACTGGGTATTGGGATTGACCGGTTGGTTATGATTCTGACAAACTCCCCATCCATCAGGGATGTGATTTTGTTTCCTACGATGCGCCCGAGAGATTAATGGAATTTAAAGCACCGATGAACCCGGGCTGGGTACCATTTGATTTTTATGATTTTAGATATAGAGATAAAAAAAGAGGGTATTGACAAGTAAGATCTACTCTGATATAAAATAACTCTGCTTTCAGTTATATTAGGCAAAAGATGCGTGAGATACAGTTGACATCAGAAAGTCCATATGCTAATATATATTTCCGGAGTCATGAGAAATGACTTCAACAGGTCTTTGAAAACTAAACAGTCGTGCGAGGTCAGCGAATAAATTTTTACGGAGAGTTTGATCCTGGCTCAGGACGAACGCTGGCGGCGTGCCTAACACATGCAAGTCGAACGGGGTTTGCAAAGAAGCTTGCTTTTTTGTAAACCTAGTGGCGGACGGGTGAGTAACGCGTGGATAACCTGCCTGTAAGACTGGGATAACACCGGGAA